>JBFXBH010000221.1:0-4436 GCA_050183355.1 Vicinamibacterales bacterium
AGCTCGTGCGCGCCGCCGTGGCGACCGTCGCCGACGGGTATCTGTCGCACCTCGACACGCACCGCGTGATCGAGTGGTTCGACCTGGGCGGCAGCCTGCAGCTGGCCGACACCACGCCGGCCGCGGATGTCGTGGCCGCCGCGGCGCAGGTGCAGGGGCTCATCGAGCTGACGGCGCACGCCGGCATCCCGGCCGACGCACCGGAGCCGTTGCTCGCCGCCGGCGTCGACTTCATCCTCGAGGGGCTCTACGCGCTGAAGAAGATCAGCCGGAGCGACGAGCGCGGCTTCCATGCCGGCGAGACGCCGGTCCGGAAGCCGACAAGGCCCACTCCGGCTGATGATGCGGGCGACACACCGCCACAGGGTTCCTCGAAGAAGCGCTACTACAACTAGCGACGACCACAGCCGGACGCGCCCGATGAAGTTCCGCTACACGAAATACACGGGGGACCTGCTCGACGAGATCGACCTCGACGACCTCGTGTCGAAGCTCGCGGAACTGTTTCTCTCGAGCGGCTTCACGAACCCCTGGGACCCGGGTGACGGCGAGGGCGACCGCACGATGCAGGCGCTGCACGACGCCATCCTCGACGCGCTGTTCAGCGGCGGCGTGCTGTCCGACGAGGCGATCGAACGGCTGCTCGGCGACCCGGCGGACGGCGACCACGAGGCCGCGCGGCAACAGCTCGAGGAGCTCATCCAGCGGGTCATCGACCGGATGATGGAGGAAGGCTTCATCACGGGGGCGCCGGATCTCGAGAGCGAGGCCCGGCGGCGTGCCGGCGGCGGCCCGGGCGACGGCGAGCCCGCCGGGCCCGCCCGATTCGAGGTGACCGACAAGAGCCTGGACTTCCTCGGCTACCGCGCGCTGCGCGATCTGATGGGCGCGACCGGACGGTCCAGCGCCGGCCGCCACGACACACACACGCTGTCGACCGGTGTGGACGCCGCGGCAGCGTCGAAGCCGTACGAGTTCGGCGACACCCTCAACCTCGACGCCAGCGGCACGATTCTGAACGCCGTCCGGCGGATGGGCCCGGACACCCCGGCCGGGCCGTCCGGGATCGACGTCGACTACCCGGACCTGATGGTGGCGCAGAGCGAGTATCAGAGTTCGTGCGCGACCGTCATCATGCTCGACTGCAGCCACAGCATGATCCTCTACGGCGAGGACCGCTTCACGCCCGCCAAGCAGGTGGCGCTCGCGCTGTCGCACCTGATCCGCTCGCAGTTTCCCGGCGACACGCTGAACGCGGTGCTCTTCCACGACTCGGCGGAGGAGATTCCGCTGAAGCAGCTCGGCCGCGTGCGCGTCGGCCCCTACTACACGAACACCCGCGAGGGACTGCGCCTCTCCCGGCGCCTGCTGGAACGGCAGCGCAAGGACATGCGCCAGATCATCATGATCACGGACGGCAAGCCGTCGGCGCTGACGCAGCCCGACGGACGCATCTACAAGAACGCGTTCGGGCTCGACCCGCACGTGATCGCCGAGACGTTCGCCGAGGTCGCTAACTGCGCGAAGGCCGGCATCATGATCAATACGTTCATGCTGGCGCGGGACCCGGACCTCGTGGCGTTCGTGCGGCGTGTCGCCGCCGTGTGCCGGGGGAAGGCCTACTTCACGACGCCATACACGCTGGGCCAGTACGTCCTGATGGACTACATGGACAAGAAGACGCGCACGATTCACTAGCCATGTCGATGCTGCCCCGGGCCATCCCGCTCTTTCCGCTGCCGAACACGGTGCTCTTCCCCAACGTGTTCCTGCCGCTGCACATCTTCGAACCGCGCTATCGCGCGATGGTGGCGGACGCGCTGGAGGGCGACCGGCTGATCGGCATGGTGCTGCTGAAGCCGGGGTACGAAGTCGAGTACGAAGGCCGGCCGGCCGTGTATCCGATCGGCTGCGCCGGCGTCATAACGCACACGGAACGCCTGCCTGACGGCTGCTACAACATCGTGCTGCGCGGCCTCGAGAAGTTCCGGGTGGCCGACGAGGAGGGCGGCAAGGCGTACCGCGTCGGCGTCGTCGAACACCTGCCGGAGCTCATCGACGAGGCCGCCCGTGACGAGCTCCACCGACAGCGCCAGCGGCTGGAGGCCGTGCTCGCCGCGGCGCTCGAGCGCGCGGGGTCGGAGCCCCGCTTTCCCCCCGCCATCCCGGACGACGACCTCGTCAACGGGCTCTCGCAGTACATGCGGCTCGCGCCCATCGAACGCCAGGCGCTGCTCGAACGGGACGGGGTCCTCGACCGCTGCCGGTCGCTCATCGACCTGATTCAGATGAACGGCATGGCAGCCGGACTCAACTGGAGCGGCCGTGCGGCCCACTGACCCGCGACCGGCGCTGTCGCTGACGCCGCGGCAGCGCAAGGCGCTCAAGGCCCGCGCGCACGTGCTGGAGCCGGTGGTGCAGATCGGCCAGGCGGGCACCTCTCCGGCGGTCATCGCCGAGGTCGACCGCTCACTGACGGCACACGGCCTGATCAAGGTGCGCCTGAACGGCGCGGACCGGCAGAGCCGTGCGGAGCTGACGGACGCGTTGTGCGCGGAGACGGGCGCGGTCGAGGTGCAGCAGGTGGGGCGCGTGCTCACGCTGTGGCGGCCCCGCCCGGACGACCAGCCGCTGCCCGCCTGACCGGACGCCCGTCCGGACGGTAAGCTGAGGTCAGGATGCGACGCTTCTCGCGCCTGGCCGGCGTGGCCGGGGCCGCGCTCCTCGTCTGTGCGATCGCGATCGTCGGCGTGCTGCACACCCCTCCGGGACGGGCGCTCGTCCGCTCCGCGGCCGTGTCGTGGCTCCGGTCGCAGGGTATCGACGTCTCGATCGAGCGGCTGACCTACAACCTGCTGACGCTGACCGTCGACCTGCGCGGCGTCCGCATGCGGGCGACGAACGCGGACACCCCGTTCCTGACCGCCGACCGCATCGAGGCCGACGTGCCGTGGAGCATCGTCGGCGGCCGCCTTCACCTCGAGGCGGTCGCGTTGACGCGCCCCACCGTGCATATCGTCCGCGGCGCCGACGGCACGCTGAACCTGCCTGCCGGCACGGATGGCGGCGGAGCGCCAGTCGCCAGCGTCGGCATCGGGGAGTTGCGTCTCGAGCGGGCCGACGCGCGATACGACGATGCGCAGGCCAGGCAGCACGTCGACCTCCGGAACGTGACGCTGCGGCTGCTGCCGTCGGACGGCGGCCCACGCGGGCGCATCGAACCGGGCGGCCGCCTGTCCCTCCGCTCCGGCGACGTCACGGCCGACGGCGCACTCGCCGGCGCGCTGGCCTGGGACGGCGTCTCGGTCACGCTGGATGGGCTCGACATCACGAGCCAACTGGGCGAGCTGCGTGCCAGCGGCCGCGTGGATGCCTTCGGCGCGTCGCCCACCCTGGCGCTCCGGATCGACGGCACGCTGGCGCTCGGATCCATCTCGAAAGCGCTCGCGGTCGAACCGGCGGTGTCCGGCGCGGTGACGCTGACGGGGCGCATCGACGGGCCGCGCGACGCGCCGTCGGCCACCGTCGACGCGCGGAGCGACGAAGTTCGCTGGCAGCAACTGGCCGCACGCCCCGTCACGGTGCGCGTGGCGGCGGAGGGCGACCAGGTCACGCTCGAGACCGTCTCCGCCGGCCTGGGCCCCGGCCTCCTCAAGGCGCGCGGCGTCTACTCGCTGGCGTCCGGCCGCGCGAACGCCACGATGACGTGGCGGGATGTGCCGGTCATGGCCGTGGCCGACCTCGGCGGACCGGCGCGGAACCAGACCCCGCTCGGCCGGACACGGCTCAGCGGTCAGGCCGCCGTGGAGGGGCTGATGTCCGAGGCGGCGCGGACGCTGGGACTGGACGCGACCGTCAGGGCCGACACCGCCGGTGCGCGCACGCTCGACGGCCGGCTCTCGCTCACGGCCGCGGCCGGAGGCTGGCGCGCCGAGGCCGCCCTCGCGCTGCCGGGCGGCACGCGGGTGACCGGCCGGTTCGACGGCCGGCTGGCGGAAACGGCGCTGGCCGACTCCTCCGTGCGCGGCGCGCTCACGCTGGACGCGCCGGACCTCGCGGCCGTCACGCGCGAGGCCGGCCGGGTGGGCCTCTGGCCGGAGGCATGGCCGCAACCGGAGACGGGTTCAGCGCACGCGCGCCTCGCCGTCGGCGGCACGCTCGCGGCACCGGCCGCCCGCGGTTCGGCGACGCTCGACGACCTGCGCGCCGCGGGCCTCGGCCCGCTGGCCGCGCGGACCGACCTGGCCGTTGACCCGCGCCAGTTCGCCCTCCGGGAACTCGACGCCACCATCAGCGGAAACCGGCTGGCGGGCAACGTCACGCTCGGCCGGGCGCGCGACACGCTCGCGGGCCATCTCGAGATCGCGGTCACCGACGTCCGCACGCTGGGCGGAGAGACCGTCGCCCGGTGGCATCCGGCGGGCCGGCTGCACGCG
>JBFXBH010000222.1:0-4421 GCA_050183355.1 Vicinamibacterales bacterium
ACGCACCTCCGGCTGCGCAAGCGCGTGCTGGCCGCCAACTTGCGCCCGACGCCGTCGGAGGACTGATCAGCGAGGGGACGCGGCAGCCACGGCGGCCCACAGGAAATTCGGTGCTCGCGCTCCGCGGGCGCATCAGGAGTGCACCCGGCTCGCCCCTTCAGTCGCGCTCCGCGCCGCATTTCCTGTGGGCCGCCGCGGCCGCCGCGATGACTCTCGTGCCAGCGGAGCCCCCGGACCCGCGGTGGCCCGTTACGTTCGATGGCCCGTGTTAACGTAGGCGTTCCGCATGTCTGAACCGTCACTCCCGTCCGCACTCTGGAAGCAGATGTCCGCCGACCGCCGCCTGAAGGCGGCCGAGGCGTTCTGGCAGGATCCGAACGGCGCCAACGAGCAGGGCGAGGCCATCGCCACCATCGCGCTCCGCCTGAAGTTCCGTCCGCGCAGCGTGCTCACGCTCCCGCTGGAGCGGAAGGTGAAGTATCTGGTCGGCCTGCCGGCGGTGTCGGAGCTCGTGGCCGCGCGGCTGCTGGTCGCGTACCACATCGCCTGTCAGCGGCCGATGATGGCGGCCTTTCTCGACCACCTCGGCATCGCGCACGAAGACGGCCTCATCGAGGATGAGGAGGTCGCGCCGCCCGGCGACGAGAAGCTCCGGGCCGCGGCGCAGGCGCTGGCCGCCTCGTTCCCGGCCGCGGACGTCGCGCTCTACCTGTCGACGCTGACCTGGCAGGACCCGGACGCCTGGGGCGCGCTGGCCGACATGCCCGAGAGTCAGGTCACCGCACCGCGCTAGGAAGGCTGGCCTGACATGGAGTGGATGTCGAGCGCCGAGGGGTGGATCGCGCTCCTGACGCTGACGGCGCTCGAGATCGTGCTGGGCGTCGACAACATCGTCTTCATCTCGATTCTCGCGGGCAAGCTCCCGCCGGCGGACCAGCCGCGCGCCCGGCGGCTCGGGCTGTTCCTCGCGATGTTCATCCGGATCGGCCTGCTGCTCTCGATCGCCTGGGTCATGGGGCTGACCGCGCCGATCTTCACGGCCGTCGGGCATGAGATCTCGGGGCGCGACCTGATTCTGATCGTGGGCGGCCTGTTCCTGATCGGCAAGAGCACGCAGGAGATCCACGACAAGCTGGAAGGCGTGGAGCACGGCGCCAGCCGCGCGAAGGTCGTGGCGTCGTTCGGCGCCGTGATCGTGCAGATCCTGCTGCTCGACATCGTGTTCTCGATCGACTCCGTGATCACGGCCGTCGGCATGGCGGAACACGTCGAAGTGATGATCGCCGCCGTCGTGATCGCCGTCGCCGTCATGATGTTCTCGGCCGGCGCCATCTCGGCGGTCGTCGACCGGCATCCGACGCTCAAGGTGCTCGCGCTGAGCTTCCTGCTGCTCATCGGCATGTCGCTGATGGCGGAGGGCCTCGGCCAGCACATCTCGAAGGGCTACATCTACTTCGCGATGGGCTTCTCGGTATTCGTCGAGCTGATCAACCTGCGCGTGCGCGGCAAGACCGAACCGGTGCACCTCCACCGGCAGCTTCCGGACTAGGGAGAAGCACTGGTGGTGGACACCGGGGACCCGGCGCCGCGAGTCCCGGAGGCGCTGGCCGCCCTCGGCTGGGACGCCGCGTGGCAGGACGCCTGGGCCGTAGCCTCCGCCCGGCACGGCCGGAGCCCCGCTCTGGTGCCCGGCCGCGTCGCCATCGAGTTCAACCACCTGTACCGGCTGCAACTGGGCGCGGGCGAGGTCGAAGCGGCCATCGCCGGCCGGCTCAAGCACCACGCCAGCAGCCGCGCCGAGTTGCCCGCGGTCGGCGACTGGGTCGCGGTGCGGCCGGGGGAGCCGGGGCAGCTCGCCTCCATCCGCGCGGTGCTGCCGCGCCGGACCTGCTTCTCCCGGAAGGTTGCCGGCGAGGTGACCGACGAGCAGGTCGTGGCGGCCAACGTCGACGTGGTGTTTCTCGTGATGGCGCTCGACGCCGACTTCTCGGTCCGCCGCCTCGAGCGCTACCTGCTCCTCGCGAGGGAGAGCGGCGCCGCGCCGGTCGTGCTGCTGACCAAGGCCGACGTCTGCGACGACCTCCCGGCTCGGATGGCGGAGGTGGCCGTCGCCACGGGGGACGTGCCCGTCCACGTCGTGAATCCCCGGTCGGGCGACGGGATGGCGCAGGTCACGCCGTGGCTGGCGCCCGGCCGCACGGCCGCATGTCTCGGCTCCTCGGGCGTCGGCAAGTCCACGCTGATCAACCGCTTGGCCGGGATCGATCGGCAGCGCACCAGCGACGTCCGCGAATCGGACTCCAAGGGCCGGCACACGACGACGCACCGCGAGCTGATCGTGCTGCCGGCCGGCGGTTTGATCATCGACACGCCTGGCATGCGCGAACTGCAGCTCTGGGATGCCGGCGATGCGGTCAGCGAGGCGTTTGACGACATCGAGGTGCTGGCCGGCGCGTGCCGCTTCACCGACTGCCGTCATGCCGGTGAGCCCCGCTGTGCGGTGGCCGACGCCGTGGCCGACGGCCGCCTCGCCCGCTCGCGGCTCGAGAGCTACCAGGCGCTCCAGGCCGAGCTCGCACACCTGGGCCGCCAGCAGGATGCCCGGCTGCTGCTCGAGGAGAAGCGGCGGTCGAAGGTGATGGGGAAGGCGCTCAAGTCGCGCCTGCGCGACAAGGGCCGGATCTAGCGTCCCGCTAGTTCCCGTCGGCGGCGTTCTCGTCGTCGCCCGCGTCACCCGCGGGCGCGGGGGCGTCCGGCGCCTGGCCGGGCATCGGAATCACGATGTCGTCCGGCGGCACGTCCAGACCGGTGGGCGTCACGCGCACGTCGGGCCGCACCGGAGCGGCCGGGGCCGGAGCGGCCGGCGCCCATGCCGGCAGCGGTTTCACCCACAGCGTCACGCCGACCGCGGCGGCCAGGACCAGCAGGATCAACGCGGCGACCTTCGGCCACCGGCGCGCCGGCGCCTCGGCCTGCACGCTGAACGGAGCGGCCTGCGCCCGGGTGGGTGGGGCCGCCAGTTCGAGCGCCGCGGCCGCCAGGCGAACGTGCCCCGGCGTGACCAGATCCTGCGAGTCCTGCGCGGCGAACGCCAGCGCGCGGTCGCAGACCAGGTTGATGACGCGCGGGATGCCGGTGGCGACGGCCCACACCGTCGCGAGCGCGTCATCCGAGAAGCTGACGCGGCGCGACGGCCGTGCCACGGTGATCCGGTGCCGGATGTAGGCGTCCGACTCCTCGCGCGCCAGTGGTGACAGCGTGGCGCGCAGCGACACGCGTTGCGCGAACTGGCGCATGTCGGCCTGGTTCAGCGTGTCGAGCAGGTTGAGCTGGCCGACCAGGATGATCTGCAGCAGCTTGATGTCGCTCGCCTCGAGGTTGGAGAGCACGCGGATCTGCTCGAGGACGCCCTTCGACAGGTGTTGCGCCTCGTCGATGATCAGGATCGCCGTGCCGCCGACGGTCGCGATCGACTGCAGGAACTCGTAGAGCGCGGCCATCAGGTCGTTGGTGCTCGGCGCGTCCAGGCGGTCGGCGCGGACGGCGTCGCGGGAGACCACGCCGAAGTCCGTCAGCACCGCGCGCAGCAGCTCGTCGACCGAGAGGAACGGGTTGAGCACGAGCGAGGTGAACGCCGCCGGCCCCATCTGCTCCAGCAGGGCCCGGCACAGCGTGGTCTTGCCGGTGCCGATGTCGCCGGTGAGGACCAGGAAGCCCTCGCGGCGGTGCAGGGCCTGCAGCAGCCGGCCCGTCGCGGCATCGTGCGACGCGCTGCGGTACAGGAACTTCGGGTCGGGCGACAGCGCGAACGGCCGCTGCACGAACCCGTAATACTGTTCGTGCGCCAGCATCTCCGGCTGCGGCGGAGTCAGGGACAGGCTCACCGCTGGCAAGGATAGCAGTGCCGCGTGTTTTCCCTATAATCCCGGCACCGGAGGCTCCATGGTGATCGCCCACGTTCTGGCGCTGACGCTGGCCCTGCAGGCAGGCCGGACGCCGGCCCCCAAACCGACCCCGAAGCCCGCGCCCCGGCCGCGGGCCGCCGTTCCGGCGGGGCCCGTCTACTTCACGTCGCCCCTGAGCCTGGACGACATGCGCGGCAAACAGGCCGTGCTGGAGACGCCGCAGGGTGCGATTGTGCTGGACCTGCTGCCCGAGGCCGCGCCGAACCACGTCGCGCACTTCATCGTGAAGGCCCGCGAGGGAGCCTATGACGGCACGACGTTCCACCGCGCCGTGCCGCTCGGCATCATCCAGGGCGGCGACCCGCTCTCGAAGGACCAGGCCCAGCGGGCGCGCTACGGCACCGGCGGCCTGAACACGCTGCGGTTCGAGGCGAACCCCGAGAAGCACACGCGCGGCGCCGTGTCGGCGGTGCTGGTGCCGGGGAAGCCCGACAGCGCCGGGTCGCAGTTCTTCAT
>JBFXBH010000223.1:0-4412 GCA_050183355.1 Vicinamibacterales bacterium
CCGGCTTCGATCGTCCAGATGACGCCGTCGATGACCTCCCCCATGTTGTGCGGAGGGATGTTCGTCGCCATGCCGACGGCGATGCCGGCCGAACCGTTGACGAGCAGGTTCGGAAACGGCGTCGGGAGCACCGTCGGCTCTTCGGTGGTCTCGTCGTAGTTCGGCGTGAAGTCGACGGTCTCCTGGTCGAGGTCCGTCATCATCTCGTCGCCGAGCGACTCGAGCCGGGCCTCGGTGTAGCGCATCGCCGCCGGCGGGTCGCCGTCGATCGATCCGAAGTTGCCCTGGCCGTCGACCAGCGGCGAGCGCATGTTGAAGTCCTGCGCGAGGCGGACGAGCGTGTCGTAGATCGACGCGTCGCCGTGCGGGTGATAGTTGCCCATCACCTCGCCGACGATCTTCGCGCACTTCCGGTAGCCGCGGTTCGAGGCCAGGCCCATCGACTTCATGCCGTAGAGCACGCGCCGGTGCGCCGGCTTCAAGCCGTCGCGGACGTCGGGTAGCGCTCGTCCGATGATCACGCTCATCGCGTAATCCATGTACGAGCGCTTCATCTCGTCTTCGATGTTGACCTGCGTCCGAGCGGGGCTCGGGACCGGGGGAGGAGTCGGGGTGTGCATCGCTCTCTGCTGCGGACGGCTAGACGTCGAGGTTCCGGACGTCGAGCGCGTTGTCCTCGATGAACTTGCGGCGCGGCTCGACCTGGTCCCCCATCAGCGTGGTGAACATCTGGTCGGCTTCCGCGTGGTCTTCGGCGCGCACCTGCAGCAGCGTGCGGTTCGCCGGGTCCATGGTCGTCATCCAGAGTGTGTCCGGATTCATCTCGCCAAGGCCCTTGTAGCGGTTGACCGCCACGCCCTTGCGGCCGGCCTCGAGGAAGAACTCGACGAACGTGTCGAGGTCGCCGAGGACCACCGGCGCGTCCTTCTTCGCGGCGGCCGGCGACACCGGCGCGGCCGTCTCTGCCGGGGCGTCCCCCTCGTCGTCCGTCTGAGCGGCCAGCGCGGAGACCGTGACGGGAAACCGGACCTGCCGGACGTCACGCGCGGCCGACTGCAGCGTGCGGTACTCGCTGGAGGCGACAAACGCGGGCCCGAGATGCTGCCGTCTCGGATAGCCGAGCGACCGGTCCTCGACGAGCAGCATGAACGCGTTGTGCTCCTCGTCGCGGACAACGCTGACCGTCCGCATCGGCGTGTTCAGCCGCGCCGCCAGCGCTTCAAGGGTGGCCGCGTCCTCGAAGAACGTCCGGTCCTTCGGCTGCGCGTCGAGCAGCGCCATCACGACATCGGCCTCGTGGCCGCGGCGGGTGACACCCTGCAGGAACTTCTGGAACGCCATCGTGCGCTGGAGCAGCGTTTCCAGCGCCTCGGGTGGCAGCACGGTGCCATCCGCCTGCGTCACGACGCGTGACTCGACGGCCCGGCGGATGAGAAACAGCTCCAGTTCCCGCTCGTCCTTGATGTAGGTCTCCGCCCGGCCGCGCTTGGCCCGGAACAGCGGCGGCTGCGCGATGTAGATGTGCCCCTTGTCGACCAGCTGCGGCATCTGCCGGTAGAAGAACGTCAGCAGGAGCGTCCGGATGTGGGAGCCGTCCACATCGGCGTCGGTCATGATGATGACCCGGTGGTAGCGGAGCCGCGCGAGGTCGAACTCCTCGGCGCCGATGCCGCATCCGAGGGCGGCGATCATCGTCTTGATCTCGTCGCTGCCCAGCATCTTGTCGAAGCGGGCCTTCTCGACGTTCAGGATCTTGCCCTTGATTGGCAGAATCGCCTGGAACTTCCGGTCGCGGCCCTGCTTGGCCGAGCCGCCGGCGGACTCGCCCTCGACGATGTAGATCTCGCACGCCGCCGGGTCGCGCTCCTGGCAGTCCGCGAGCTTGCCGGGAAGGCTGCTGCCGTCGAGCGCCCCCTTGCGGCGCACCAGGTCCCGGGCCTTCCGCGCGGCCTCGCGGGCCCGGGCGGCGTCGGCCGCCTTGTTGATGATCCGCTTCGCGACGACCGGCGTCTCCTCGAGAAACTGGGCCAGCTTGTCGTTGACGATCGCCTCGACGATGCCCTTGACTTCGGTGTTGCCGAGCTTCGTCTTCGTCTGGCCTTCGAACTGCGGCTGCGGGATCTTCACGCTGATGACCGCCGTGAGGCCTTCACGGATGTCGTCGCCGCCGATGTTGCTGTCCTTCAGGTCCTTGACGAGATTGTTCTTCGACGCGTAGGCGTTGATCGTGCGTGTCAACGCCGCGCGGAACCCGGACAGATGCGTCCCGCCTTCGTGGGTGTTGATGTTGTTCGCGAAGGAGAACACCAGCTCGGTGTAGCCGTCGTTCCACTGTAGCGCGATCTCGGCGTCGATGCCGTCCTTCACGCCGCGCATGAAGATCGCCTTGTCGTTGACCAGCGTCTTGTTCTTGTTCAGGTGCTCGACGAAGGACACGATGCCGCCGTCGTACTGGAAGCGGTGGCTCTTGCCGTCGCGCTCGTCGTCGAGCGTGATCAGGATGCCGGCGTTCAGAAACGCCAGCTCGCGCAGGCGCTGGGCGAGCGTGTCGAAGCTGTATTCGGTCGTTTCGAAGATCGTTGAGTCCGGGACGAACGTGACGCTGGTGCCCCGGCGCTGCGTGGTGCCGGTCACGACCAGGTCGGCGAGCGGCTTGCCGCGTTCGAACGAGATCTGGTGTACCTGCCCGTTACGCCAGATCTCGAGGTCGAGACGCTCCGACAGCGCATTCACGACGGAGACGCCCACGCCGTGCAGGCCCCCGGAGACCTTGTAGCTGTCGTTATCGAACTTCCCGCCGGCGTGCAGCACCGTCAGCACGACCTCGGCCGCCGACTTGCCGCTCTCGTGCCGATCGACCGGGATGCCGCGGCCGTTGTCGACAACCGTGATCGAGTTGTCGACGTGAATCGTCACGTTGACTTCGGACGCGTGACCGGCCAGGGCTTCGTCGATGGAGTTGTCGACGATCTCGTAGACGAGGTGATGCAGTCCGAGCGGCCCGGTCGAGCCGATGTACATGGCCGGCCGCTTCCGGACGGCTTCGAGTCCTTCGAGAACCTTGATTTTGTCGGCCCCGTAGTCGTCCTGACCAGGCGCCGGTGGTGCGGTGAGTTCTGGCGACGGTAGTTGCTGTTCGGCGTCGTTCACGTCTGGTCCTAGATCCTCATCGGCATGATCACGTACGTGTAGTTGTACCCGTCCGCGGCCACGGGTCGCATCACGGCCTGGCTCACTTCGTCCTTCAGCGCGAGCGAGACGACGTCCGTTTCGACGACATTGAGGAAGTCGAGGACGTACTGCGCGTTGAAGGAGATGGTCAGCGGGCCGCCGGTGTAGTCGACGACGATCTGCTCCCGGGCCTCGCCGAACTCGGAGCTGCTCGACGTGACGTCGACAGAGCCCTTGTTGACTTCGAACTTGACGGCGCGGGAGCGCTCGTTCGAGAGCAGCGCAACGCGCTTGACGGCGTTGGTCAGGCGGTCACGATCGAACTCGAGCACCTTGTCGTTCCCCTTCGGGATCACGCGCTCGTAGGCGGGAAACTGCCCGTCGATCATCCGGGAGACGAGCGTGCGTCCGCCGAGCTCGAAGAAGAGGTGGTTCTCGCCCGACTCGAACGACACATCGCCGTCGATTTCGGAGAGCAGCTTGCCAAGTTCCGTCATCGTCTTCTTCGGCAGGATGACGCCGGCTTCGGCCTTCAGCCCCGTCTGTGCCGTGACCTCAACGTGCGCGAGCCGGTGGCCGTCCGTCGCCACCAGCGTCAGCGTGCCCGGCTTCAGGATGAACTTCGCGCCGTTCAGGAAATACCGCGTGTCTTCGCCGGTGATCGCGAACTGCGTCTTCGCCACCATCTGCTTGAGTCCTGCGTGCGGCAGCGTCGCCGTCTGCTTGTGCGGTGGAGCCGGCAGCGCGGGAAAGTCGTCTTTCGGCAGTGTTTGAATTCTCGAGTCGAAGCGATCCGCCGACACGCGAACCGAGCCCTTCTCCTCGACAATCCGGATCTCCGTGTCCGGCAGCGCACGCACGATCTCGTAGAGCTTCTTGGCGGGCACGGTCAGCGTGCCGGGCTTGGACACGACCCCTTCGCACCGGCTGCTCAATGCGACTTCCAGATCGGTCGCCAGCAGCCGAATCTCGGATGCGCTCGCCTCAACGAGTACGTTGGCGAGGATCGGAATGGTGTTCTTGCGCTCGACGATCCCCTGGAACAACTGAAGTTCCCGCAAGAGATCGGTTTTCCGGACCACGAGTTCCATGGGAGCACCACCAAGTCGCGGAAGCCTGCGCGACGCCGCTGATCGTTGATGAAGATACGAAGAATGTAGAGAGGAAATTATATAGAAGAAGAAGGCGTGATTGAAAGCACGAAGTTCAGCCGGAAGCCCTTTGATTCCAATGCGTTAGCG
>JBFXBH010000224.1:0-4407 GCA_050183355.1 Vicinamibacterales bacterium
GAACGTCCGGCGACGTCATCAACAGGTCGGCGAGCATACCGGACCACCCGTCGTCGTGCCAGGTGGCGAGGATTTCGTCCTTGGATTTGAAGTACGAGAAGAACGTACGGCGGGAAATGCCCGCTTCCGCCGCGATGGCGTCCACCGTGGTGCCGTCGTAGCCCCGGTCCAGGAACAGACGGAGTCCGGCGTCGGCGATGCGCCGGCGCGTTTCCCGGTGCTTGCGCTCCCGCAGACCTTCTGCAGCCTCAGTGTCCATCGGTGGGGTCAGCCCTGAAGGTTCAGCCGCGCATTGCATAACTGCACTAAGTGCAATATATGCTTGCACTTAGTTCCTGAATTTCCTGCACTGAGTTTACGCACGCAGACTCTCGAAAGGCAACGAGTATGGCCCATTGGACCGCAGCCGACATCCCTTCCCAGCACGGCCGCACGGCCGTCATCACGGGCACCGGCGGTCTGGGCTTCGAGGACGCGCTCGCACTGGCACGGGCAGGGGCCGCTGTCGTCGTGGCCGGGCGAAACGCCTCGAAGGGCGCGGCGGCCGTCGATCGCATCCGCCGGAGCGTGCCCGGCGCGACCGTGCGGTTCGAAACGCTCGATCTCGCCAGCCTCGCGTCCATCGCCGCGTTCTGCGAGCGGCTCCGGCACTCGCAGGAGAGCCTCGACCTGCTGATCAACAACGCCGCCGTGATGACACCTCCGAAGCGGCAGGTGACGTCCGACGGATTCGAGCTGCAGTTCGGGACGAACTACCTGGGCCACGTCGCGCTGACCGCCCGGCTGCTGCCGCTGCTGCAAAGGGGCCGCGCACCGCGCGTCGTCACGGTCTCGAGCGTGGCGGCCCGGGACGGCGCGATCCATTTCGACGATCTGCAGTCGGAACGAGCCTACACGCCGATGGTCGCCTACAGCCAGTCGAAGCTCGCCTGCCTGATGTTCGCGTTCGAACTGCAACGTCGCAGCGATGCCGGGGGCTGGGGACTCCAGAGCATGGCGGCCCACCCGGGCATCTCGCGCACGGACCTGTTGCCCAACGGTGCCGGCGCGTGGAGCGCCGCGGGGTTGGCCCGTCGCGTCCTGTGGTTCCTGTTCCAGCCGGCCGCGCAGGGGGCGTTGCCGACGCTCTTCGCCGCGACGTCGCCCGAGGCGCAGGGCGGGGCCTACTACGGCCCGCACGCCCTCGGTGAAACCCGCGGCTACCCCGTCGTGGTCACGCCGCCCCCGCAGGCGCTCGACGCGGAGCACGCCGCGCGGCTCTGGGCGGAGTCGGAGCGGCTGACCGGCATGGTCGCGCCTTTTCAGGGTCCCTGAGCGACAATGCACCGCGGTGAGCCTCCGCCCCCTCCGCATCGCCCAGGTCGCGACCGTCGCCCTGCCGGTGCCGCCGCCCCGCTCGGGTTCGATCGAGACGATGACGTCGCTGCTGACGGAGGGGCTCGTCGCCCGGGGGCACGACGTGACGCTCTTCGCGACCCGCGCGTCGAGGACGACCGCCCGGCTCCACGCCACGTTCGAACGGGGCTACAACGAGGACCTGACGATCTACCCGTGGGAGCTGTGCGAGCTGATCAATGTCGGCGCCGCGCTGGAACGCGCGGCGGCGTTCGACGTGATTCACGTCCAGGCGGAGTTCGCACCGCTCGCGCTCCCGTTCACGCGGGTCTGCCCGGTGCCGATCCTGCAGACGACGCATCACGCACCGGACGAATCCGAAGTGCGCCTGTGGTCCCGGTATCCGGAGGCGCCGTTTGTCGCCATCTCGCACGAGCAGGCCGGCCGGATGGCGGGGCTCAACGTCGTCGGCACGGTGCACCACGCGCTCGACACCGCCGCGTTCGCGTTCCGCGACACGCCGGATGACTATCTGCTGTTCCTCGGCCGCTTCACGGCGGGCAAGGGCGTGCTGCAGGCGATCGACATTGCGAAGCGCGCGGGGATCCGGCTGCTGCTCGCCGCGGCCGAGAATGACTACTTCCACGAGCACGTGAAGCCGCTGGTGGACGGCGCGGCCGTCCGCTTTGTCGGCGAGGTGGATCAGACCGAGAAGGTCCGCCTGCTCGGCGGCGCCCGCGCGCTGCTCTATCCGGTGCAGGCGGCCGAGTCCTTCGGGCTCGTGCTGGCCGAGGCCATGGCCTGCGGCACGCCGGTCGCCGCGCTCGACTGCGGCCCGGTCCGGGAGATTGTGGCTGTCGGCGTCTCGGGCGGCGTGTTCGACAGCGTGGATGCGCTGGCGGCCGGACTCCCGTCCGTCCTGGCGCTCGACCGGAGGGGCGTGCGCGCCCATGCGGCGCACGCGTTCGGCGCGGACCGGATGGTGGATGCGTACGTGGACGTCTATCGTCGCGTCATCGCGCAGCACGCGCAGCGCGCGGGACACGCGGTGTGAGCGCGTCTCCCATCGCTGGCGCCTTCGCGGGGCGGACGCTGCTGGCCGTCTTTGCGCATCCGGACGATGAGTCCATCACCTGCGGCGGCCTGCTGGCCGCATGCAGTGCCGGCGGCGCCCGCGTCGCGCTCCTCTGCCTGACCAGGGGCGAGGCGGGTCCGGGGGCCGGCAAGACGGCTGTGCCGCTCGGGCGCGTGCGCACGGAGGAACTGGCGGCCGCGGCCGGGACGCTCGGCATCGCCGACGTGGCGCTGCTCGACCATCCGGACGGGATGCTGCCGTGGACCGACGCGTCAACGATCGAACGCGACATCCGCGAGGCGATGACCCGCCTCCGGCCCGATGTGGTGGTGACGTTCGGCGCCGACGGCCTGTACTGGCACCCGGACCACATCGCCGTGCACGAGCGCGTGACGGCCGCGGTCCGGTCCCTGGGTGACGCCGCGCCGGCGCTCTACTACGCCACGGTGCCTCCGGGCGCCATGCGGGCCGTCTTCGACCGGGCCGTGGCCCGCGCCGCGCAGGCCGGTGCCGTGCCGCCGCGCCAGATCCTCGGCATCACGGAGCCGGACGCCTTCGGTGCGCATGCCGCCGACCCGACGCTGGTCGTGGACGTGCACGCCTTCGCCGGCGCGAAGCTGCGCGCCCTTCGCGGCCACGCCAGCCAGCTCGCCGACGACGCGCTGACGTGGCTGGCTGACGACGACGCGGCGCTGCTCGCGGTCGAACACTTCCACCGCGCGGGCACGCGCGCGGGCTTCATCGAAAGGCTGGCCGCATGACGCCGGGTCCGCTGCGCTGTCCGTTCTGCGGCACGTCGATCGACGTGCAGGAGAGCCCCGTGACCGCGTGGGAGGGTGGCGACCTGCGCTGGGGCGTGCTGGGTTGCGAATGCTGCGCCTACCCCGTCATCGACGGCATCCCGCTGATCCTCGCCAACGACGATGCGCGGGAGGCCCTGCGGCTGCTTGAAGCCGGCCATCGGGACGAAGCCCTCGCGGCGTGCCTGGGACTGGACGCCGGCCGGGCGGCGGCCTTCCGCGCGCTGGCGGCGCGGGCCGACGCCACGTACCGCGAGATGCTGGCCGTGCTGAGCCCGGACGCGGAGGGCACCTACTTCCTCTACCGCTTCTCGGACCCGACGTTCGTCATGGCCGAAGCGCTGCTCGGGGCCGTGGCCCAGGCACCCGGCGCGTTCGACGGGCCGGTGCTCGATGTGTGCGGCGGCTCGGGGCATCTGACGCGGGTGCTCGCCGGCCTCGCGACGGGACCGGTGTATCTGGCCGACGTGTTCTTCTGGAAGCTGTGGCTCGCCCGCGCCTTCACCGTGCCCGGCGCCCGCGTGGTCTGCTGCGACGCGAACCAGCCGCTGCCGTTCGCCCGCGCCGCTTTCTCGGCGGTCCTGCTCTCGGATGCGTTCCCCTACATCTGGCAGCGGCGCCTGCTGGCAGACGAACTGATGCGCGCGGTCCGGCCGGACGGTGTGCTGCTGATGCCCCATCTGCACAACGCGCTCGGCTTCAACTACGCGCAGGGCATGGCGCTGACGCCGGCCGCCTACGCGGACCTGTTCGCGCCGCTGGCGCCGCGCCTCTTCGGCGACGCCGGGCTCTTCGAGCAGGCCATCGCAGGCGGCACGCTGGACCTGGGCGCGCACGCGGCGCCGGACGCGCTCGCGGAGGAGCCGTCGATCTCGCTCATCGCCTCCGCGCGCACCGACGTCTTCGGCCGGCGCGACATCACGCGCCCCGCCCGCCCGGCCGGCATCCTCCGCCTGAACCCGCTCTACACCGTGGCGGAAACCGCCGGTGGGTATCTATGCACGCTCACCTTTCCGACCGACGAGTACGCGGACGAGTTCGAGGCCGTCCGGCGATACCTTCCCGACACCTGGACGACGCCGGTCGACGTGCGCGGCCCGGTGGACCCGGCCGCGTTCGGCCCGGCCCTCGAGGGCCTGCGCCGGCGGCGCATCCTGGTCGACGTGCCGGCGCGCTACTGCTGAGCGCGCTCGACGG
>JBFXBH010000225.1:0-4397 GCA_050183355.1 Vicinamibacterales bacterium
GCGCAGACACGGTCTTCGCAGCGAAGGTACCGGCGGCCACGTCGGAGAAGAACATCACGCCGAAGATCGACGTGCTGCTCGTGCTCCTGGTCATCTTCATGGCGGCGCTGCCACTCTCCCAGAAGGGCGTCGACGTCAACCTGCCCGCCGAGACGCAGGCGGCCACGAAGGCGGCGCCCGACATCAGCCAGATCGTGCTGGAGTACAGCGCGGACCGGAAGATCGCGGTCAACAAGCAGGACGTGACCGTCGCCGGGCTCGAGGAGATGCTGCGAGGCATCTTCGAAGAGCGGAAGGACAAGACGATGTTCATCTCCGCGGCCGGCACGCTGCGCTACGGGGACATCGTCGAGGTCATCGACGCGGCGAAGGGAGCAGGCGTCGAGAAGGTCGGCATCGTCACGGACGGCATGAAGAAGTCGGCCGCGGCCGCGGCCGGCCAGTAGTCTTCGGGCGCACTCCGGACCCGCCAAACACCACGGGGCCTGGCCATCAGCCAGGCCCCGTTCTTTTTTTCTGCGTGTCCCAGGGCGGTGGGGCCACGGGCCGCAGCGGTATCCCCGGGGAACGATGTGGACGTGCGCCTGGCGCGTGGCTCAGGGCGAGGGATTGCCCCCCGGGCCAGACGGTCCGGACGCGGCCGTCAGGCCTGTTCTGCGGGTTCCCAGCGTTCGACCAGCTCGAAGAGGGACTCCCCCCCGGCAGCCGGGCCGCTCACCGGCTGCTGACGCCACTGCAGGGCCGCCTGCAGCGCCGCCGAGATGGCGTCGCGTTCGAACGGCTTGGTGACGTAGCCCACGATGCCCGGGCGCAGCGTGAAGGACACATCCAGTTCGTCCAGCCCGGTCACGAGCACCACGGCGACCGACGAAAACCGCTCCCGGATCTGATTCGAGAGCCAGATGCCGTCCTTGCCCGGCATCCGGATGTCGCACAGCGCGACGTCGATACCTCCACGCTCAAGTTCTGCGATGGCCGCGTCGGCCGAGTCGGCAATCCGGGGCGCGTAGCCGAGCCTGGTCACCCACTGGGCAAGGATGCGCAGAATCGGCTCGTCGTCGTCCACGATGAGGACGACGGCGGCAGCGTCCGCCGGCAGTGGGGTGTCACCAGCCATGAGGGTCCGATTGTACCCGCCGGCGCGGCGTCGGCCCACCCCGGTCCATCGCCTCTCGGGCCTGGCGCCCGTGAGGACCCATAAAAAAAGGGCCGCACCCGGTCAGGGTGCGGCCCCGGCATGATCTGCGTCCGGAATGGTCCCGCTAGGCGCCGGGCTGCTGCTTCTTCCGCAGCTCCTGGGCCTGGTCGCGCAGCGTGTCGGCCTGCTTCAGCAGCGCCTGCTGGCGGGCCGGGTCCTTCTCGAGGTTCGCCTGGAGGCGAAGCAGCAGGTTCTTGTAGACCATGGCCTCGGCGTAGTCGCTCTTGATCGAGAGCGCCTTGTCGACCAGCTCGACGCCGGTCTGGACCATCTTCTTCTTGTCCGCGTCGCTCAGCCGGAAGTCCCGGTAGGCCTTGTCCCAGTAGTAGGTCGCGATCGTGTAGTGGGCCTCGGGATTGTTCGGTTCCTTCGCCGCCCGCTGCTGCAGCGCGTCGATGGTCTTGTCGAACTCGCCCTGCCGGTTGTAGTACCCGGCCAGCTGCATGTAGACGGACGGCTCGTTCGGCGAGCTCTCCTTCGCCTTGGTCAGCAT
The DNA here is from genome assembly GCA_050183355.1 of Vicinamibacterales bacterium. Classification (GTDB taxonomy): domain Bacteria; phylum Acidobacteriota; class Vicinamibacteria; order Vicinamibacterales; family UBA2999; genus CANKJK01. The sequence continues at coordinate 1,692 of JBFXBH010000225.1, forward strand.
CTGTTCCGCCTGCTCGTAGTTGCCGCTGTCCTCGTAGATCTTGGCCAGCGCGAAGAGGTTGGCGGTGTCCTTCGGATCCAGCTCGATCATCTGCAGCAGGATCGGCTCGGCGAGGCCCGGGTCATTGAGCTTGTCCGGGTTGTTGTACGCCGCGACCAGGTACTCCAGCGCGAGCTTCTTGATCTTCGGGTCCGTGGACTCCTCCGCGGCCTTCTGATAGCCGGCCACCGCGTCCGTCAGCAACTGGTCGTTGGCCGGTTCACCCTTCCGGGCCGCGCGGTACAGGTTGTCCGCGCTGTTCGCCAGGAAGAAATACGCGCCGGCCGGACCCGTCGCCGCGGCGTCAAGCTCAAGGGCTTCCTTGTACTTGGCCATGGCGCCCCGGTAATCCTGGCCCTGATAGAGCCCGTTGGCATCCTTGAACGCCAGCCGTGCCTTCAGCATGTCGACCTGGCCGCAGCCGGTCACCAGCATGCCCAACCCGGCAATCAGCGCGCAGGTTGTGACTGAAAACTTCCGCATCGTGTGCCCCCTTAAGTAGTGCCGCAAGCGCGTCAGTATAGTGACCGCCTTTCGGGGGAGTCAAGGCACGATTCTGGTCCGGAAAAGTGGTGTTCAGCTATGATGGCCCCTCACTCCTCCAATACTTCCCGCGGCGCCGGTGCGGCCGGCCCCGCCGCGCAATTCCTGGGCGGTCCATGGTGCAGTTCCAGCGCGTCCTCGACAAGCTCGCCGAGTACGGGTCGCCCGCCGACCTGGACCTCGTCCGTCGCGCGTACGCGTTCGCGGCCGACGGGCACGAGGGCCAGCTCCGGCAGTCCGGCGAGCCCTATCTGATGCACCCGGTCGCGGTCGCGGCCATCCTGGCCGACATGCGCCTCGATGCCGTGGCCGTCGCGGCGGGCGTCCTGCATGATGTCGTCGAGGATACCCACGTCACGTCCGACCGCGTGGCGGAAATGTTCGGGGCCGAGGTGGCCCACGTGGTCGCGGGGGTCACCAAGATCTCCGCCATCCACTTCGCCTCGAGCGAGGAGCGGCAGGCCGAGAGCTTCCGGAAGATGCTGCTGGCGATGGTGGATGACATCCGCGTCATCCTCGTCAAGCTGGCGGACCGTCTGCACAACATGCGGACGCTCGGCCATCTGCCGGAGGAGCGGCAGCGGCGCATCGCCCAGGAGACGCTCGACATCTTCGCGCCCATCGCCAGCCGTCTGGGCATGAGCAAGCTCAAGAACGAACTGGAGGAGCTGGCCTTCCGGTGTCTCGAGCCCGAGGCCTACGAGAGCCTGCGCGGCCGCGTCGAGGCGCGCCGCCGGGATGTCGAGGACGCGATGGTGTCGCTGCAGCAGACCCTCGAGGAGCGTCTGCGCGCGGCGGACGTCCACGTCGTCCGGATCGACGGCCGGATCAAGCGCCTGTTCAGCATTCACCGGAAGCTGACCCGGCAGAACATCGACCTCGACCGCGTGTACGACTTCGTCGCGCTCCGCGTCATCACGCAGTCGGTCAAGGACTGTTACGGCGCGCTCGGCATCATCCACCAGACGTGGTCACCCGTGCCGGGCCGCTTCAAGGACTTCATCGCGATGCCGCGGCCCAACGGGTATCAGTCGCTGCACACATCGGTGATCAGCGACCGCGGCCTGCCGTTCGAGGTCCAGATCCGCACCGAGGAGATGCACCAGCGGGCCGAGGAGGGCGTGGCGGCGCACTGGAAGTACAAGGAGGGGCGCGTCGGCCAGCAGAGTGACGAGCACTACTTCCAGTGGATGCGCCAGCTCCTCGAGGTGCAGCAGGAAATCCGGGACCCGCAGGAATTCCTGCAGAACCTGAAGGTCGACCTGTATCCCGAGGAGGTCTACCTCTTCACGCCGAAAGGCGAGGTGCGGTCGCTCCGGCGCGGGTCCACCGCGGTCGACTTCGCGTACGCGATTCACACCGACGTCGGCCACCAGTGCGTCGGTGCCCGCGTGAACGGCAAGATGGTGCCGCTCCGCACGTCGCTGCGGAACGGCGACATCGTCGAGATCCTGACGCAGCCCGGGCACCGGCCGAGTCGCGACTGGCTCGGCTTCGCGGTCACGTCGCGCGCGCGCGGCAAGATCAAGCACGTCCTGCAGGCCGAGGAGCGGGCACGCAGCGTCGAGATGGGCCGCCGGCTCTTCGAGAAGGAGGCCCGCCGCTTCGACCTGAATCCGAAGGCGCTGCTGGAGGGGCCCGGCTTCGCGGCGTTCGCGGCCGAGTACGGCGCGAGCAAGCCGGACGAACTGCTGGCCCACATCGGGTACGGCAAGATCTCCGCGCGGACGGTGCTGCAGAAGTCGGCGCCGGCCGACGTGCTCAAGGACCGGTTGCTCGACCCGAACGGCCAGCCGGTCCGCCGGCCCCGCGCGGACACGGCGTCGCCGGACCGCATCAAGGTGCGCGGCATCGACGACCTCCTCGTCACGCGCGCCCGCTGCTGCAATCCGATCCGTGGCGAGAAGATCGTCGGCTACATCACGCGGGGAAAGGGCGTGTCGGTGCACGCGGCGAGCTGCACCAACGTGCTGAACCTGATGGTGGACCCCGAGCGGCAGATCGACGTCGAGTGGGATTCAGGCACGGCCGACGATGCCGCCTACACGGTGCGGCTGACCATGCAGGTGGAGGACCGGCAGGGCATGCTCGCGGCGATCAGCGCCCGGGTGTCGGAGATCGACA
>JBFXBH010000226.1:0-4336 GCA_050183355.1 Vicinamibacterales bacterium
TCGTCGTCGCGCACGGTGACGAACAGGAACTTCGTGTACGTGAGGTTGACCCCCACATGGTTCTGACTCGGCGTGTACGGCGCGGCGGTCGCGTTGGCCATATCCAGCTAGCGTATCGGATGTGACGGGATGGAACTTTGCAGCACGAACTGGTCCAGCGCGGCGGCCACGCCGGCGTCGTCGTGGGAGGCCGTCACAGGCCAGCCGCGGCCCAGCAGCGCCGGCACGGCGTTGCCCATCAGCACCGGACACCCCGCGAACGCCAGCATTTCCTCATCGTTGAGGTTGTCGCCGATGGCCATGACCTCCGACGGCCGGAGGCCCATTTCCCGCGCCCGCCAGGCCAGGGCCCGGCCCTTGGTCGCCTCGGGGTGGGTCACGTCGAGCAACGTGAAATCCCGGTCCTCGTATTCGGTAGCCGCCACCGAGACGCCTTCATCCAGCCCCGCGAGATGCGCCGCCAGCTCGCGCATCTCGGCCACGGTGCCGTTGAACATCACCTCGACCGGGTCCTCCGTCAGCGCGGCGTCGAGCGGTGACGACCGGGCAATCAGGTGGCTGTTCCGCAACCAATAGTGCTTCCGGTTCGGAACCTCCCAATCCATTGTGTCCGCCACGATCTGACCCGACGCGTCGCGATCGAAGATCAGGGCCGCACAGTGCCGATAGTCACGCGTGGCAGCCAGGACGCGCGCGGCCGCCGTGGACGGCAGCAGCCGGGAGGCGAGGGTCCTGCCGTCCTGGGACCGTTCCAGCGCGCCGTTGCTGACGATAAGAGAGACAGGCGCGGGCAACTGCCGGGCCACCGGCAGCGCGAACGGAAAGCTCCGGCCGGTGACGAGCACGACGTGGACGCCGCGCGCGACGGCGGCTTCGATGGCGGCCCGATTGCGATCGGGCAACCGGCCGTGGCTGTCAAGCAACGTCCCGTCGATGTCGATGGCTATAAGACGGATCATCCGTGGGGTACCATTATCCCGTTATGGGCGCAGAGGCATTTCAGGGAGTCAACGCGGCATACGCGCAGGAGCTCTACGAGCGCTATCTGGCGAACCCGGACTCGGTCGACGCCGACACACGCCGCATCTTCGCGACGTGGACGCCGGATTCCGGAGCCGGCCAGAGCACGGCGATCGCGGAATCGCCCGGGCAACTGCGGGCGGCGGTAGGCGCGGGCAAGCTCGCGGAGTCGCTCCGCCGGTACGGACATCTGGCGGCCCGCCTCGACCCGCTGGGAAACCCGCCCCCCGGCGACCCGGCACTCTCCCCGGAGAGGCACGGCATCACCGAGGCCGACCTGCACCAGCTGCCCGCCAGCCTCATCGGCGGACCTGCCGCGGAGAACGCCGCCAACGCGGCCGAGGTCGTCGCGCGCCTGCGCAAGACGTACTGCGGGTCCACGGGCTTCGACTGCTCGCACGTCTTCGTGCCCGAGGAACGCGTCTGGTTGCGCGAAGCCGCCGAGTCAGGCCGTTTCCGTCCGCCCGTCAGCCCGGTGGACGCGGACGCCCTGCTCGACCGGCTCACCCAGGTGGAAGTCTTCGAGCGCTTCCTCCACAGGACCTTCCCCGGCAAGACACGCTTCTCGGTGGAAGGCCTGGACATGCTGGTCCCCGTCCTCGACGAGATCATCGCCGGTGCCGCCGATCGTGGCCTCACCCACGCGCTCATCGGGATGGCCCACCGCGGGCGGCTCAATGTCCTGGCGCACGTCCTGCAGAAGCCGTACTCGCAGATTCTGGCCGAGTTCAAGGACCCGGTGGACTGGCGCACGTGGCGCATCGACCTCGGCTTCTCCGGCGACGTGAAGTACCACGCGGGCGCCACGGTGCAGGTGCACGGCAAATCGCGCGGGCACATCACCGTCTCGATGGCCCCGAACCCCAGCCATCTCGAAGCGGTGAACCCGGTCGTCGAAGGCATGGCGCGCGCCGCCGGGACGCAGGTGCACCGGCCGGGCCGGCCACACTTCGAGAGCGACGTCACGCTGCCGTTGCTGATCCACGGCGACGCGGCGTTCCCGGGCCAGGGGGTCGTCGCCGAGACGCTGAATCTGTCACGCCTCCACGGTTACCGAACGGGCGGCACGATCCACATCATCGCGAACAACCAGCTCGGCTTCACGGCCACCCCGGCCGAGTCCTACAGCACGAGCTACGCCAGCGGTCTCGCCCGCGGCTTCAAGATCCCGATCATCCATGTCAACGCCGATGATCCGATTGCCTGCATCGAAGCGGCGCGGCTGGCGTGGGCGTATCGGTCGACGTTCGGCAAGGACTGCCTCATCGACCTCGTGGGCTACCGCCGCCACGGCCACAACGAGGGCGACGAACCGGCGTTCACCCAGCCGGCGCTCTACCAGCGTGTCAGCCTGCATCCGACCGTCCGTGACCTGCTGGCGCGATCGCTGAAGGCGCAGGGGCATGCCTTCGCCGCCGACCCCGAGGCGCTGGTGCAGAAGCACTTCACCGTGCTCGAGCAGGCGCTGACCGCGCTGAAGCCCGAAGTCGACTTCGTGGTGCCCATGGCACCCGCGCCGCCGGTCGGCGCCGCGGCGCGGGCCGAGACGGCCGTGCCGCTCAACACGCTGCACGAGACCAATGAGGGCCTGCTGACGCGCCCGCGCGGCTTCACGATCCACAAGAAGCTCGAGCGTACGCGCGAGAAGCGCTGGCAGGCGTTCGACGACCCGGCCCAGAAGACGATCGACTGGGCCACGGCCGAGGAACTGGCGCTCGCGACGATCCTCGCGGACGGCACGGCGATACGCTTCACGGGCGAGGACGTCGGCCGCGGCACGTTCAGCCACCGGCACGCCGTGCTCCACGACGCCGTGTCCGGCGAGGCGTTCATCCCGCTGCAGAGCTTTCCGCAGGCGCGGGCCTCCTTCGAGATCCGCAACAGCCCGCTGTCCGAGCTGGCCGCGATCGGCTTCGAGTTCGGCTACAACGTGCAGGCCCCGGACCGCCTCGTGATCTGGGAGGCGCAGTACGGCGACTTCATCAACGGCGCACAGATCATCCTCGACACCTTCGTCACGTCGGCCCGGGCGAAGTGGGGTCTCACGCCGTCCCTCGTGCTGCTGCTGCCGCACGCGTACGAAGGCCAGGGTCCCGAGCACTCCTCGGCACGCGTCGAACGGTTCCTGCAGTCCGCCGCGGACACGAACATGCGCATCGCCAACTGCACGACGGCCGCGCAGTACTTTCACCTGCTGCGGCGCCAGGCGGCGACGCTGACCGTCGACCCGCTGCCCCTCATCGTCCTGACGCCGAAGAGCCTGCTGCGGCATCCCGCCGTGGCGTCGTCGCCCGCGGAGCTCGCCGGCGGCCGGTTCCAGCCGGTCATCGACGACACGATCGCCGACGCCGCGCGGTCGAAGGTCACGCGGGCCGTGCTCTGCAACGGCAAGGTCGCCGTCGACGTGATGACGAGCGAGGCGCGTCCGAAGGCGACGCACGTCGCCGTGATCCGCGTCGAGCAGCTCTATCCCTTCCCCGCCGCACAGGTGCGCGAAGCGCTCGGACGCTATCCGAAGCTCAAGGAAGTCGTGTGGCTCCAGGAGGAACCCGAAAACATGGGCGCCTGGGAGTTCATGCGGCCGTTGCTCGGGGAGCTGCTGGACGGCCGGCGCCTGGCGCTGCGCTACGTCGGCCGGACGCGCGCGGCGAGCCCGTCGGAAGGGTCCTCCGCCTGGCACCAGCTCACGCAGAAGGCCCTGATCGAGCAGGTGCTCGACACCGCTGACGAAGCCGTCGGCGCCCCCCTTGTCCTGTCGAAGCGAGTCTGAGATCCCCGATGTCCAACGTCGTCGTCCCGCAGCTTGGTGAATCCGTCGTCGAGGCCCGCATCGCCCGCTGGCTGAAGCAGCCGGGCGACAAGGTCAACATCGGGGACGCGCTGGTCTCGCTTGAAACCGACAAGGTCGACGTCGAGGTGCCGGCCGACCATCCCGGCACGCTGGTCAGCATCGCCCGCCAGGACGGCGAGGACGTCAAGGTCGGCGAGGTGATCGGCGTGCTGGAGCCCGGCGAAGGCGCCGGCGCCGCGGCGCCCGCAGCCGTGAAGGCGACCGCACCGGAGGCCGCGAAAGCGGCGGACGCGAAGACCACGCCGACGGCGAAGCGGATGGCTGAGGCCAATCAGGTGAAGCTGGACACCGTGTCCGGTACCGGCACGGCGGGCCGCATCACGAAGGCGGATGTGACCCAGGCCATGGCGCCCGCCGCCAAGGCCGCGCCCGCTCCGGCGCCGAAGGCCGCCGCCGCGGCGCCGGCCGCGCCCCGCCCGGCGGCCGCACCCGGCAGCCGGACGGAAGACCGTGTCCGCATGACGA
>JBFXBH010000227.1:0-4333 GCA_050183355.1 Vicinamibacterales bacterium
CAGATCGACGTCGAGTGGGATTCAGGCACGGCCGACGATGCCGCCTACACGGTGCGGCTGACCATGCAGGTGGAGGACCGGCAGGGCATGCTCGCGGCGATCAGCGCCCGGGTGTCGGAGATCGACACGAACATCACCGGCATGGACGCCCAGACGAGCGATGAGGGCCACGCCCGGATCGACATGACGGTGCAGATCCGCGACGTGAAGCATCTCGACCGCGTGATCCGGGCCCTGCGCGGCATTGACGGCGTGATTGCCGTGGAGCGCGCGGTACGTATGTAGGCGCGCTGCCGGCCGGAACGGCTTGATGCCGCCCCTGGGGCTAGAGGCGCGCGATCGCGTCGATCTCGACGCGGGCGTCGCGCGGCAGGCGGGCGACCTGGACCGTGGCCCGGGCCGGCGGCGGCGTGCCGACGAACCGTCCGTACACGCCGTTCACGACGGCGAAGTCCTCGAGGTCGATCAGGTAGATCGTCGTCTTCACGATGCGGTCGGGCGACGAGCCGGCGGCGCGGAGGACCGCGGCGAGGTTCTTCATCACCTGTTCGGTCTGGGCGGCGGCGTCACCGGCCACCATCTCCCCGGTCGCCGGGTTGAGCGGGATCTGGCCCGACACGAAGACGAACGGCCCGGCGATGATGCCGGGCGAGTACGGTCCGATGGCTGCGGGCGCGTCGGCGGGCGCGACGGCAGCCAGGCCGCTCATGCGACCTTGGTGACGCGGGCGGCCTTGACGACCTTCCCGGAGCGCAGGCAGCGCGTGCAGACCCGCATCCGCTGGGTGGCGCCGTTCACGACCGCACGGACCGACTGGAGGTTCGGCTCGAAGCGCCGGAGGCCCACGTTATGGGCGTGCGACACCGTCCGCCCGGCCACAGGTCCCTTTCCACACACATCACATCGCTTCGCCACGACACATCCCCTGTCTGCGCTGTCTGGCCCGGACGTCAACTCCGCCGGGCGTCCCAAGAACTGCTGATTCTAGCACGCGACGTCCCGTGAGCGGCTCCGGCCAGGGGTCCCGGCCACGGCGAGCTCCCGGGCGTCTACTGCTGTGTAAGTTTGATCAAGGGCATGTGTAGATAAACACGCATAGTGCGTGATTGTCTCCGCAATGTGTGTCCAGGTTTGATGAGTCTGAACAGGCACAGACCCGGATGGGGCCGCAAACCTGCGCAGAACGCCGAGTGAATCCTGGAGTTCCGGCCGTGACTTGATGTGGCACGGCAGTTGCTATGGAGAGGCCCGACAACGAAAGTCAAGACCGCGAGGACATCATGGCGACCAAGAGAGCCACCGCTACGAAGACCGAAACCCGTTCCAGCCGCTACGCCGAGCTGAAGAAGATGCTCGAGCACCGGCGTCAGGAACTGCTCAGCGAAATGCAGGGCAAGATGCGGGACGTGCGCGGCGAAGGTGGTCGCGAGCGGGACGTCGCGGATCAGGGTGAGACGTCCGAGATCGACATCCAGGACGACATCGAGCTCGCGCTCATCCAGATGAAGTCCGAGACGCTGAACAAGGTCAACCAGGCGCTGCGCCGCCTGGACGATGGCCTCTACGGGAACTGCTTCGAGTGCGGCGACGAGATCGCCGCGCCGCGTCTGCGGGCCCTTCCCTTCGCCGTCCGTTGCAAGGACTGCGAGGAAGCCCGGGAGACGGCGGCCCAGCGCGAGCGGTTGCTCGCGCAGCGCCGGGGGTCGGCGGGCCTGTTCTACGACATGGCCAACTGAGCGTTCGTGTTCGTCCGGCTGGGCCGCGTATAAGCGGCTCAGCCGTTGTTCCACCCCCTCCGCAAGCCCGCTCCCTCCATCAGGTAATCTGGACGTACCACCGCGTGCGGTCTCCGCTCGCGCAGGAGGCTATCCGTGAGCGACCGCGACGAACTCTCGATCGAAGACTTCTCCCCGCCGGATCCCTCAGTGGAGATTCCGGACGTGCTGGCGATCCTCCCGCTGCGCGACACGGTGCTGTTCCCGAACTCGTTCATGCCGCTCGCCGTGGCGCGTGAGAGCTCCGTCAAGCTGATCGACGAAGCCATGTCGGCGGGCAAGGTCATCGGCGTCTTCACGCAGCTCGACCCGTCCGTGGATGAGCCGGTCGAAGCGGACCTGCACCGCGTCGGGACGGCGAGCCAGATCCACAAGATGTTCAAGCTGCCCGACGGCAGCCTGCGGCTGATCGTCCAGGGGCTCGGGCGCGTCACGCTCTCGGAGGTCCTCGAGACGCAGCCGTACCTGAAGGCGCGCGTCGCACAGGTGCGCGACGTGATCCGCGACGAAGACCGCCTGGAGATCGACGCCCAGCTCCGGAACATCAAGGGCAACTTCCAGCAGGTGGTCTCGCTCTCGCCGCTCCTGTCCGACGACCTGCAGACGCTGGCCGCGAACATCGGCGACGCCGGGCGTCTCGCGGACTTCATCGCGTCGAGCCTGAGTACCATGTCGACGGCCGTGAAGCAGGAGGTCCTCGAGACGCTCGACCTGCGCGCGCGGCTCGACGCCCTGAACCGGATCCTCGTCAAGGAGCTCGAGGTGCTGGAGCTGGGGTCGAAGATCCAGTCCCAGGTGCAGTCGGAGGTCGGCAGGAACCAGCGCGAGTATTTCCTGCGCGAGCAGTTGAAGGCGATCCAGAAGGAGCTCGGCGAAGGCGACGACCAGACCAAGGAGACCGAGGAGCTCCGCGAGAAGATCGCGGCCGCCGGCATGCCCCCCGCGGTCGAGAAGGAGGCGCTCCGCGAACTGGGCCGGCTCTCGCGCATGCCCGTGGCGGCCGCCGAGTACACCGTGGCCCGGACGTATCTCGACTGGCTGGTCGCGCTGCCGTGGCAGGCACGCTCCCAGGAGGTCGTGGACCTCGCGAAGACCAAGGCGGTGCTCGACGCCGATCACTCCGGGCTGGAGAAGGCGAAGGACCGGATCCTCGAATATCTCGCCGTCCGCAAGCTGAACCCCGGCATGAAGGGACCGATCCTCTGCCTGGTCGGCCCTCCCGGCGTGGGCAAGACGTCGCTGGCGCGCTCCGTGGCGAACTCGCTCGGGCGGAAGTTCGTCCGCGTGTCGCTCGGCGGCATGCGGGACGAGGCCGAGATCCGCGGTCACCGCCGCACCTACATCGGTGCGCTGCCGGGGCAGATCATCCAGGGACTGCGGCGCGCGGAGTCCCGGAACCCGGTGTTCATCCTCGACGAGATCGACAAGCTCGGGTCCGACTTCCGCGGGGACCCGGCGTCGGCCCTGCTCGAGGTGCTCGACCCCGAGCAGAACTCGACGTTCCGGGACCACTACCTGGACGTGCCGTTCGACCTCTCGGAGGTGCTCTTCATCACCACCGCCAACGTGCTCGACCCGGTGCCGCCGCCGCTCCGCGACCGGATGGAGGTGCTCGAGATCCCCGGTTACACCGAGGAGGAGAAGCTCGCCATCGCGCAGTCGCACCTGATCGCCCGGCAGGTCACCAGCCACGGGCTCGCGCCGGAGCAGATCCACTTCACCGACGACGGCGTGCGCCAGGTCATCCGCGGGTACACGCGGGAGGCGGGCGTACGGAATCTGGAGCGCGAGATCGGGTCGCTGTGCCGCAAGGTCGCGCGGCGCCGTGCCGAGGGCGACGAGTCCGTGGTCGAGGTCGACGCCGCCCGGGTGGTCGAGCTGCTCGGGGCGCCGCGCTTCATCGACGAGGAGATCACCGAGCGGACGAAGGACCCGGGCGTGGCCATCGGCCTGGCCTGGACGCCCGTGGGCGGGGACGTGCTCTTCATCGAGGCGTCACGGATGCCGGGCAGCGGCAGCCTGACGCTGACGGGGCAGCTCGGCGACGTGATGAAGGAGTCGGCGCGCGCGGCGCTGTCGTGGTTCCGCGCGCACGCGGCGACCTTCGGCGCGGATCCCGACTTCTTCAAGGGCGCCGAGATCCACATCCACGTGCCGTCCGGCGCGATCCCCAAGGACGGGCCGTCCGCCGGGGTCACGATGGTGACGGCGCTCGCCTCCGAGCTGACGAAGCGGCCGGTCCGCGGCGACATCGCGATGACCGGGGAGATCACGTTGTCCGGGCGCGTGCTGCCGGTGGGCGGGATCAAGGAGAAGGTGCTCGCCGCGCGGCGTGCCGGCATCCGCGAAGTGATCCTGCCGAAGCAGAACGAGCGGAACGTGAACGAGGACCTCGGGCCGGAGCTGCGGAAGGACATGACGATCCACTTCGTCCAGCACGTGGACGAAGTGCTGCTGCTCGCCCTGCTGCCGCCGGTCAAGTCCGGCGGGGACCGCAAGTCGCGCCGCGTGCAGCCGGCCGTCCAGTAGCCGCCTCCGGTGCGGCCGGCGCAGGGGCG
>JBFXBH010000228.1:0-4317 GCA_050183355.1 Vicinamibacterales bacterium
ACGAGCAGGCTCCCGCGCACGATGGCGGGCGTGGCCATCACCATCTGGTCGAGCGGGTTCTTCGCCAGCACCTTGAACTCCGGACCGGGCTGGATCGCGTAGGTGTCGCCCTCCTCGCTGATCGCCCAGATCTTCCCGTTGTAGGCCCAGAGCGAGGCGGTGAAGCCGCTGGACGCCGGGTCGATGCGCTTGCGGGTGTAGACCACCTGGCCCGTCTTCGCGTCGTGACACAGCAGGAAGCCCTGCGTGAGCAGCGTGTAGTGATAGTCGCCGTAGACCAGCGACGAGTTCATGTACGAGGCGCCCTGTGGCTGGTACCAGGCCACAAACGCGTTCCCCGCTTCACCGGGTTTCAATGAGATGTCGCCGCTGGCGCCCGGGCGGATCGCCACCACCGGGCGCACGCGGTCGGCCGGGTACCCCGACGACACGTAGAGCAGGCCGTTGGCCGCATACGGCGTCGGCGTCGTGTTGACCGAGAGGCGCCCGAACTGCCAGAGGAGTTGCCCGGTGGCGGGGTCGTACGAGCGGACCTGCAGGTCGCCGGCCGTGACGAGTTCGGTGCGCCTGGCGTTGGTCCAGATGTACGGGGTCGACCAGCCGAACGCTTCCTGCGCCTTCTCCTTGTGGACCCGCCACACCTCCTTGCCGGTGGCCGCGTCGAAGGCGAGCAGCAGCCACTGGCGCGGCTCGTGGTCCATCGTCAGGTAGATGCGCCCGTCGTGCACCACGGGAGAGGCGGCCGCGCCGATGTCGTGCAGTTCGGTCGGCCGCAGGATGTCGGGCTCGCCCTTGCCGGCCAGCGCCTCCGCGCGGGCGGTCGCCGTGGAGGTGGGCGTGTCCGGGAGGGGCACGCGACGCTGCCAGACGATGCGGCCGTTGAAGTCGACGGCGAACAGGCCGGCACTTGCGTGGAAGACGTACACCCGCTGGCCGTCCGTGACCGGCGTCTCCGATGCGTAGGTGTTGTCCAGGTACTTCTTCTCGAGCGGCAGGCCTTCGCGAAGCTGCACGGCCCACTTCTGCTTGCCGGTCTTGAAGCTGAACGCGTAGAGCATCCACCGGCGGGCGACCTTGAAGTCCGGATCCTTGCCGGTGCCGATTGCCTGCTCGCGCTTCTCGGTCTTGTCCGCGAAGACACCCGGCGTCACGCCGCGCGGCGTATCGTGGCCGGCGCTGATGGCCGTCGAGACGAACACATGGTCATCCCAGACCACCGGCGATCCCCATCCCAGCCCGGGAATCTCGGCCCGCCACGCGATGTTCTTCGTCGGGCTCCACGATTCCGGCAGTGCCGGGTCGTCGGGAATGACCCCGCCGGTGAGTCCGCGGAACTGCGGCCAGTTATCCGCGGGACCCGCCGCGGGCGCCGCGATCGAGAGGCCGAACGCCGCTGCCGCGAGGAGCCATGCGCGCATGGCCGGACATCCTACGCCCCTTGGACGCAAGGTCAAAGTCCTGTCTGCGCGGGATACACGGGTCCCGTGAGCAGACCGCCCGCGCGAGTACCGCTACGATTGCCGGCAGCCGCATCGTGCCTTCGGGTTCCTTCCGTCCGTTTCGTCCGTCCGCGCGCCTCCTCGCGCTGAGCCTCGTGCTCGCGCCCGGCGTGACCGCGGGAGCCGCCGCCGCGCCGCCGGCCGTGACGCCGGTGCGCGTCGCCGCGCCGCCCGCCATCGACGGACGGCTCGACGACCCCGTCTGGGCCACGGCGGCGCGCATCACGACGTTCACGCAGCAGCAGCCGACCGAGGGCGCGCCGGCGTCGGAGGCGACGGAGGTGATGCTCGCCTACGACGCCACGCAGATCTACGTCGGCGTGCACGTGCGCTACGCGGACGTCTCGCTCGTTCGCGCGAACCGGTCGGACCGCGACCAGACGACGGCCGACGACACGATCACCGTGTCGATCGATCCCTTCCGGGACGCACAGCGGGCCTACGCGTTCTCGGTGAATGGCTTCGGCGTGCAGGCGGACTCGTTGCTGATGACGAACCCCGGCGGGACGACGGTCGACTCGTCGTGGAACGTGCTGTATCAGGCGGCCGGGCAGCTGGTGGAGGACGGCTGGACGGCCGAGATGGCGATTCCGTTCAAGAGCCTCCGGTATCCGGCCGTCGAGCCGGGCGGCGCCCACCACTGGGGGTTCCAGGTGCAGCGCGACATCCGCGGGAAGAACGAGATCGCCACGTGGGCGCCCCTCTCGAACAGCGTCGTGGCCGCGCTGGGCCAGATGGGCACGATCGAAGGGATGCGGGACCTCGCGCTGCAGCGGATCACCGAGCTGATGCCGACCGTGACGAGCCAGCAGCTCGCCGTCCGCGCGCCGTCAGGCGAGCTGTTGACGCGTGACGTCAACGAGGCCGGGATCACGGCGAAGTACGGCGTCACGTCGAACCTGACCCTCGACGTGACCGTCAATCCGGACTTCTCGCAGGTCGAGACGGACGTGCCGCAGGTGCAGATCAACCAGCGCTTTCCGTTGTTCTTCGCCGAACTGCGGCCGTTCTTCCTCGAAGGCCAGGAGACGTTCCGCGTCAACGGCCCGTTCCCGTATCTCCACACGCGGACCATCATCGACCCGCAGATCGGCGTCAAGCTGACGGGCAAGGTCGGCCGCTGGATGATCGGCGCGCTCGCGGCGAACGACGCGTCGTCGGGCAAGCTGGACGACCCGGCCGACCCGGCGTACGGCCGGAAGGCGACGGTCGGTGCGCTGCGGCTGCGCTATGACATCTACCGCGAGGCGTACAGCGGCGTGTTCCTGGTCGCCCGCGAGTTTCAGCAGACCTACAGCCGCGTGGCCGTCCTCGACCACAACTTCCGGATCGGGCCGAGCCGCACGCTGGGCGTGACGACGTCGTTCACGGACCACCGGGACACCGCCGGCGTGCGGCGTACCGGGCACTTCATCGACGTCGGCCTCGTCAACCAGGCCCGTCACGTCAGCTACATCGCGGCGTATCACGCCACAAGCCCGGGGTACCGCAACGACTCCGGATTCGTGCCGCGGACGGACTTCCGCCGCGCGTTCGGCAACATCTCCTATCGCTGGTGGCCCGAGGCGGCCGTCGTGAACTGGGGGCCGCGCGTGAACTACGAGCGTGGCTTCGACTATGCCGGCACGCTGACCGACGAGATCCGGACGCTCACGTGGAACACGCTGTTCGCCCGCAACATCACGGTGTCCGGCTCGGCCAGCCGCAACCTCGAGCGCTTCCGCGGCGTCGACTTCGAGAAGACGCGGTGGTCGGCCCGCGCCGTGCTCAACAGCAGCCGCAGCGTGGCGCTGACCGTCGACTGGAGCCGGGGCGATGAGGTCCGGTTCGTCGACGCCCCATTCCTGGGCCGCACGGACGTGTACAGCGCCACCGTTGTGCTGCGTCCGACGGCCCGGCTGCAGAGCGAGGTCCGCCTGAGCAGCACGACGTTCACCGACGTGCGGACGAACACGCAGGCCTTCGACGTGAAGATCTACTACGCGAAGTCCAGCTACCAGCTCACGCCGCGGCTGCTCGTGCGGAACATTCTCGAGGTCAACACGCTGAACCGCACGCTGCTCGTCAATCTCGTCGGCACCTACCGCGTCAACGCGGGCACGGTGTTCTTCGTCGGCTATGACGACCGCTACCGCGGCGACGCGTCGCTGACCGGCCGGGCCACGTTCGACGGCGCGCGCGAAGACGCCGGACGCCAGCGGACCAGCCGCGCCATCTTCGCCAAGCTGCAGTATCTCTACCGTCGATAGACGGCCGGCGGGGGCATCCCTGAGATCCGGTGCTACGGAATACCGGTAGTTGTCGCGCCCGGCAGCCCCCCGTACGATCGTCTGTCTCCCGCCCCCCGATGATTGTCCGCACGCTCCTCCGGTCGCCACGTGTGCTGGCCGCTGTTCTCGCCGCGCTTCTTGGCAGCACGGGCAGTGCCCTCGCACAGCAGCCGGCCATGAGCGCGGCCGAGCGGTTCAAGGCGCCGCCGCCTCCCGAGACGCCGGACGTCATTCGCCGCGGCGAGAACGGGCAGGCCACGCTGCGCGCGACGCGGGTCGCCACGCCGCTCAGGATCGACGGCCGGCTCGACGAGGAGGTCTACCGCACGGTGAAGACCATCGGCGGGTTTGTCCAGACGATTCCCGACAACGGTCAGCCGGCCACCCAGCGCACCGAGGCGTGGGTACTCTTCGACAACAAGTTTCTCTACGTGTCGGCGCGCTGTTTCGACGAGCGCCCGCAGTCGCAGTGGCTGGCCAACGACATGCGGCGCGACATCGCCACGAACCAGGACGATTTCGGCGTCGCGCTCGACACGTTCCACGAC
>JBFXBH010000229.1:0-4266 GCA_050183355.1 Vicinamibacterales bacterium
CGCCTGCTCGGCCGCCGGCAGCGCCGGGCCGCCCGCGGCGAGCGTCGCACGGGCTTCCAGCTTGGCCTGGATCGCGGGGACGTCCGTCGCGCGGTTCGCCACGACGCCCAGGAAGACGGACGGCAGCCAGATCAGCAGCATGCAGATCGGGTAGAGCACGATCGTCTTCTTGAAGTGCCCCAGCTTCTTCGCCGTCATGCAGAAGATCCCGATGTGCGGAAACGTCAGCGACGACAACGGGATGAAGGAGTAGCTCAGAAAGTAGAGCGGCGAGACGCGCTCGCGCGTCAGCAGCGCGCCCCCGGCCGGTGAGTCGGCCAGCGCGCCGACGGCCGCGTCGAAGCCGCCCATGCCGCGCCCGATGACGGTGAGCGCCACGGCGCCGAAGATCAGGAACAGCGTCGTCTGAAACGCGTTGACCCACGCCGTGCCGCGCATCCCCCCGAAGAACACGTAGCCCATGACGACCAGCGACACGATGGCGCCGCCGAGCCAGAACGGCACCGCGCCGCCGCTGACGGTCCGGAGCGTCGTGCCGCCGCCCATGACCGCGATGATGATGTAGGGCACCAGCAGCACCGCCTGGACGAGGAAGATGACCGTGCCGATGTGCCCGCACTCCCAGCGGTCACGGAAGAGCTGCACCGGCGTCATGAAGCCCTTGCGCCGCCCGAGCGCCCACAGCCGGGTGCCGATGACGAACAGGCCGAACGGGATCACGAGGGCCGACGCGGAGGCCATGAGCCCGTACGTCACGATGCCGTTGGCGAACGCGTGGCCCGATGCGCCGAGGATCGAGAACGCGGTCATGTTCGTGCCGACCAGCGACAGCAGGAAGACCGCGGGGCCGAGCGCCCGGCCCGCGAGGAAGTAGCCCTCGGCATCGCCCTCGCCGCCTCCACGGTTGGCGATGCCGATAGCGAGCACGATGAGCAGATACCCGAAGATGACCGCGGCCGGAATCACTCGCCGTCCTCCAGGTGGTCCGGCCAGTACGTCCGCACCAGCCACGCGAGCACGCCCGCGATCGCCAGCGTGTATGCGGCGTGATACGCGAGGCCGATTGGCAGAAAGCCGAACACCAGCGGCCGTGCCGCGCGCCAGAACCAGAGGTCCTGGTGGAGCAGGTACAGCGCGAGAGCCGCCCAGAGCGTTGGAGCCATCGGCCGGGATTGGACCATAGCCCCCGCGCGACCGCAACGTGCGGATCACCCGCCGCGAGGCCGCGGCCGACCCGCCTGCCGGTCAGGACGCGCCGCTACGGAACCGCGACCGAGCCGGTGATGAGGCCGAGGTTCTTGTCGAACGCGCCGCGGTACTGGTCGTAGAGCGCCTGCTTTTCCTCGGGGAACGCGTCGTAGAGGATCTGCAGGATGGTGTAGTCGGCGCCGGTCACGACCGGATGGATCACGTGGACGTACGCCACGGTCCCGTCCGGCAGCGGCTTGGCCAGCTTGACGAGCTTCCAGCCGTCGGCCTGCTTCGCGTGATCGGGATTCTCCGACCTCCGCAGCGCCTGCTGCACCTTCTGCATGATCTGTTCGAAATCCGCCGTCTTGTCGGCCTTGATGCCGACCGTCATGATCGCCGTGTCACCTTCAAAGGTCAGCGCGTCGGACTGCGCGGCCGCGGTGCCCGCGGCGAAGATGGTCAGCAGGATGCCAGCAAACAAACGTGCCATGTGTTCCTCCTTCGGTCGTCGGACAGCCGACGAGTGACGGTAGACGCTCCCTCCGGTCGATGGAAATCCCGGAAGGTCACCGTTGTGCGCCATGGAAAACCATGAGTTCTCGAAAGAAGAACCATGAGACGCCCCGAAGGCGCCCCGGTCGGCGCGAGCGGACGCGTAAGATGCGGGGGATGGCGGCGCGGCGAGGCGGAACACTCCGGTGGGCGCTGGCGGTGGGCTTCGGGCTGACACTCGGTCTGTGGGCGGTGGCCGGCTACACCCTGACGATCCGGGTCGGCAGCGCGCGGCACCAGGCCGCCGTGCTCGACGCCCGCTACATGCAGGCGCAGGAGTCGCTCGCGACGGTCCGGACGCAGGTGCTGCTGGCCTCGATGGTGGTGCGCGACGCCCTGCTCGACGAGACCCCCGGTCCGGTCGAGGTGTACCGCAAAGAAATCGACGACGCGTACCGGTCCATCGACCTGATGCTGGCCCGGTATGTACCGGTCACCGGCGCGGCCGTCGAGGGCGACAGGGTCCAGCGGCTGCGACGGGAACTGCAGGGATTCCGGCAGGCAACCAGGGACGCGCTGGCCGGCAACGGACCGCGATGGGGACCGCGCGCGCCCGAGCTGCTGCGCAGCTATCTCCCGAAGCGGGAGAACGTGATCGCCGTGTCCGAGGAACTCCAGGCGATCAATCGCGCCGTGTACGTGCGCCAGCAGGCGGACGTGGCGGGTCTTCAGGCGCGACTCCAGCGTCAGGTGCTCGGGATCCTCGGACTTTCGCTCGCTGTCAGTCTGCTCATCGCCCTGCTGGCGTTCCGCTATGCGACGGGGCTGGAGCGGGGCCTGCTCGAGCAGCAGCGCCGCGAGGAGGAGATCTCCGAGGACCGGCACCGGCTGTCCACCCGGCTGCTGCACGCGCAGGAGGACGAACGGCGCCGGGTGGCACGCGAACTGCACGATGAGGTCGGCCAGTTGCTGAGCGCCGTCAATCTGGAACTGGCGGCGGCGCAGCAGACCGTGCAGCGGGCGGCCGGCCCGGGCAACCTGCTCGACGGGGCCCGCGCCATGGCCGACTTCGCGCTCCGCGCCGTGCGGGACCTCTCGCAGTTGCTGCATCCGTCCGTGCTCGACGACCTGGGGCTCGCCGCCGCGCTCAAGTCGATGGCGGACCGGCTCGGCCGCCACACCGGCCTCCGCGTCAGCACGATCGAAGACCGGGCCGTCGAGCGCCTGCCGCCGGAGGTGGAGCGTGCGGCGTACCGGATCGCCCAGGAGGCGATGACCAACGTGGTCCGACACTCGCGCGCGTCGGCGGTCACGATTCGCCTCACCGCTGACGCGCGGGATCTGTGGCTGACGGTCGAAGACGACGGCGTGGGATTCGACACGGTGGTGGCCGAGCGGCCGGGACAGCGGGGCGGCCTGGGCCTGCTCGGCATCCGGGAGCGCGTGGCGCATCTCGGCGGCGACGTCAGCCTCGACAGCGCGCCGGGGCGCGGGACCCGCCTCGAGGTCCGGCTCCCGCTCTGGCAGGAGGTCCGGCATGCCTCCTGAGGTGCGGATCCTGCTGGCCGACGACCACGCGGTCATGCGGCAGGGCCTCCGGCGGATCCTGGAGGACCAGGATGGCTGGGTCGTCGTCGGCGAGGCCGGCAACGGCCGGGACGCCGTCGCGCTGGCCGAGCAGCTCCGGCCGCACGTCGTGCTGCTCGACGTGGCGATGCCGCTGCTGAACGGCATCGAGGCCACGCGCCAGATCCTGCGCCGCGTGACGACGACCCGCGTCGCGGTGCTGAGCATGCACGGCGACTACGCCTACGTCGTGCAGGCCGTCCAGGCCGGCGCCAGAGCCTACGTGCTGAAGGAGTCGGCCGGCACCGACGTGATCCAGGCGGTCGACGCCGTCAGCCGGGGGAAGTCGTTCTTCAGCCCGCCTGTCGCCGAACTGATGCTGGACGACTACGTCCGCGGCCTCTCGGAACGCGGCGTGCTGGACCGCTACGACACACTGTCGGAGCGCGAGCGCGAGGTGCTGCAGCTGGTCGCCGAGGGGCGCAACACGCGCGAGATCGCGGACCTGCTGTCGATCAGCGTCGCGACGGTCGAATCGCACCGCGCCCGCCTCCTGCAGAAGCTGGCCGTCAAGAACACGGCGGGGGTCGTGCTCTTCGCCGCCCGGCGCGGGCTCGTGTAGCGTCCGCCGGCGCCGCCGCTATACTTGGCGCCTATGTCCGCTGTGCAGACGCCCGGTCAGCCCGCGACCGACGCCCGGATCGCCGCCGCGAAGGCGGCCCTCGACGCTCACGTCCGCGACACGATCGCGTGGCACTTCAGCCCGGACACCGGCACCCCGTTCTGGCTCGACTTCGTCGCGAAGCAGGGGTGGGACCCGCGCCAGGACGTGACGACCTTCGAGGACCTCGCGCGGTTCGGGGAGTTCCAGGATGAATGGCTGCGCGGCGGTCCCGTGCAGCGCTGGATTCCGAAGGGGCTGGCGGGCCGGCCGGCCTATGTGTTCGAAACCGGCGGCACGACGGGCATCCCGAAGTCCCGCGTGGCCATCGCGGACTTCCGGACCGACTACGAACT
>JBFXBH010000230.1:0-1664 GCA_050183355.1 Vicinamibacterales bacterium
GCACGCCGCCGATGTAGAGCGCGGCCCACGACACCGCGCCCGGTCCGAGGACGTACGGCCAGAAGCTCTTCACGCCGAATCGCCGGAGGCCCTCCGCGCCGACGAGCGCCAGGCCCATCAGCAGCGCGAGTGGTAGCAGTTGCAGCGGACCGGACGGATAGACGACGGCGAGCAGCAGCAGGCCGATCGCATCGTCGGCGATGGCGAGCAGCAGCAGGAACGGCACCGCCGGGTGCCCGGCAGGAAACACCGCGCGCGCCACCATCGCGGAGAACGCGATGTCTGTCGCGCACGGGACGGCCCAACCGCGCGACAGGCCCGCGACACCCGACACGCCGACGAGCCCGAGGAAGATCGCCGCCGGCACGACCATGCCGCCGACCGCGGCCGCCAGCGGCAGTACCGCCTCTCGAGGCGAGGACAGCGCGCCGCCTGGCAGCAGGGCCTCGCGCACCTCCTTCGCGGCCAGCGCGAAGAAGAAGACCATGCCGACGTCGTTCACCCAGAAGTGCAGGTGATGCGCGACGGACTCGTAGGAGTCGTGGTCGAGATTGGCCCAGACGAGGGCGGCGACCGTACCGACGACGAGCAGCAGCGAGCGGTCGCGAACAAACGACCACACGCCCGCACCTGTGTGGTGAGCGGACAATGAGGTTCTCCCGGGTGCCTGGCACCCGGGGATGGCGGCCCGACCATCCCGTCGCCTGCAGCGGGTAGTCGCCGCACCCTGTTGTGTTGCGGTCAGTATACCCGCCACACGACAGGGGCGGCCCCCGCGCGGCCTGACCGGCGCCCTGCTATCCGAAACCAGTGGCCGGGCCGCCGGTCAGGCCGCCCCTCCGCACGCCACGCGTCAGCGCCGTCCGCGACGATCGTTGCGACGATCGTTCCCGCGACCCCGGCCGCGATCGTGGCTGCGGTCATCGCTCCAGCGGTCCCAACGGCGGTCACCGCGCGCCTTGCCAGGGCGACTCCAGAAGCCGGCGTAGTACTGGCCGCCGACGTACCGCGGGCTCACCCAGTAGGCGCCGGCCCACGGAGCCCGCGCCCAGTAGCCGTCGCGCCACCGGTAGTGCCTGCCCCTCGGGTACCAGTACCCCTCAACCCACACGTAGCCGGGCCCCGGTGCGGGCGCGCGCATGACGATCACGTTCGGCGGCGGAGGCGGCGCGCCGATCTGGATGCCCACGGACACCTGCGCTTCGGCACGGGGCGCCACGCTCAACAGCAACAGACCAAGTACGAAGATTGTCTTCTTCATCTGTGTGTCCGTCCTTTCTGCAATACGGGACTGAGCAAGGACCGCGCCATCCCGGCACGCGGCGAGCTTCCGCCAGAAACCGTGGGTTTCTCCAGGCGCTTCCGGCCGATGTGTCACTTCGTCAGGACTCGCCCGACGACACCGTGCGCCGCGCCTGTACCCGGGCGGCCACGATTACAACTCTCGCGTCATGCCTGGCCGGGACTGGCGGGGTTGACTCAGGCGGCACGCAGCCGCCCGAGTCGTGATGCGCTCAACGCGCGTCGACGCTGACCACAACGATCACGGGCGTGAGCACGAGCTGACCGAGCACCGATCCGGTCAACGATTGCCGGCCGTCGAAGTCGACGAGCATCGTGGTCTCGCCATTCGCCTGGACGTCGAAGTTCCGGTTGATCTTCAT
>JBFXBH010000230.1:1764-4176 GCA_050183355.1 Vicinamibacterales bacterium
GGGCGGCGGGCTCCCCCGCCCTGTAGAAACTGCACGGCATCTCCCCGGGACCTCGCCCGGCGGTGCCATCCACGGCGTCACCGATTCTGGTAACGTGGGCGCGATTCCGGCTCGGATCGCACAGCCGGTCCGGGGGACGGCGACATGGACGTATCTGGCTCCGCGAGCGTGATGGTCGTGGACGACACGCTCGAGAACCTCAGGCTCCTCTCGGGCATGCTCACCGAGCACGGCTACGACGTCAGGCCGGTGACCAACGGCCCCCAGGCGCTCCAGGCCGCCGAGCACGACCCGCCGGACGTGATCCTCCTCGACGTCAACATGCCGGAGATGGACGGCTACGAGGTCTGCGAGCGGCTGAAACAGACGGAGCCGCTGAAGGACGTGCCGGTCATCTTCCTGACGGCGCTCTCGACCACCGCCGACAAGGTTCGCGCCTTCAACACGGGCGGCGTCGACTACATCACCAAGCCATTTCAGATCGAAGAGGTCCTGGCGCGCGTGCGCGTCCACGTCGCGTTACGGCGGGCCCGTGCGGAGCTCGAGCAGAACTACGGGCGGCTCCGGGACCTCGAGCGGATGCGTGACGATCTGGTGCACATGGTCGTCCACGACATGCGTTCACCGCTGACGGTACTGGTCGGCAACCTCACGTTCCTCGAAGCGGACGTCCAGCGCCTCGGCGAGCAGGCGGTCCAGGATCTGCGTGCCGCGGTCGAGGGTGCCCGGTCGCTCGGCCGGATGGCCAACGACCTGCTCGACATCAGCCGCCTCGAGGACGGCAAGCTGCCGATCGTGCCGGAACGGTGCGACCTGGCGCAGATCGCGCGCACCGTGGCCGACGGGCTCGGAGTCCTGGACCGGGCGCGCGTCATCGAGGTCGAAGCCAGCGGGCCGGTGGACGCCCTGTGCGACGCCGGTCTGGTGCGCCGCGTCGTGGAGAACCTCGTGAACAACGCCATCAAGCACACGCCCGCGGGTGGACGGATCCGGATCGCGGTCGACCGGTACGACGGCGGCGCACGCGTGACGGTGGAAGACGAGGGACCGGGCGTACCGCTCGACGCGCGGGAACGCATCTTCGAGAAGTTCGGGACGGTCGCCTCGCGCAAGGACCAGACCTATCACTCGGCGGGTCTCGGCCTCGCGTTCTGCAAGCTGGCCGTCGGCGCGCACGGCGGGTCGATCGGTGTCGAGAGCGGCTCGCGCGTCGGGAGCGCCTTCTGGTTCGAGCTGCCGGGATGAGCGACGCCCTGTCCTCTCTGCGCGGATGGCTGGCGCCCCCCGTCCTCGAGACGGACGAGAAGACACAGCGCGCGCGGACGTTCCACCGCGTCGTCTGGCTCACGGTCGCCATCGTCTGCTTCTTTGTGGGGACGCTGATGGTCTCGCAGCCGTCCACCGCGCTCGTGCGGCTGCAGACGGTTGTCGCGATCCTCGCGGCGGGCCTGGCCGTACTCGAGATGAGCCGGCGCGGGCACCTGTGGCTCGCGACGAGGCTGTTCGTCCTCGTCGAGATCGCGCTCATCACTCAGCGCGCCTACATCTCCGGCGGGATCACCAATCCGGTCGGGGCGGTCACGTTCTACGTGGTCATCGTGCTCCAGGCCAGCGTGCTGCTCAACCAGCGCGACGCAATACTCACCGCGCTGGCCTGCGCCGGTGCCGGCCTGTGGCTGGTGATCGCGGAGCTCCATGGCGCGCTGCCCGTCTCCAGCCTGAACTTCCCCCCGCTGGCCGTCTGGCTGTACGGCTCGATGTGGCTGGGCCTGGCGCTGGTCCTCCAGCGCGAGATCGGACAGACGCTCGGCCGCGCGCTGCGCCGCACCGAGGCCGAACTGGCCGATCGGGAGCGCGCCGAACGGCGGCTCACGCTCGCGCTCGATGCCGGCCGGATCGGCGCGTGGGACCAGGACCCGACGACCGGCCTCGTGACCGCGGACCGCCGCCTGTTCGACCTGTACGGGATTCCGGCGCCACCGGACCTGGCGCTTTCCTATGCCGAGTGGATTGACCGGGTGCACCCCGAGGACCGCGGACGGGTCGACGCCGTCATGGCGGAACTGGCGACACGCGAGACCACGTCACAACTGCGCTTTCGTGCGCTGCCCGGCGACGGCACGACGCGGCACGTCGACAGCGCCGCCCTGTCGGTGTGCGGACCGGAGGGCGCCGTCGTGCAGATCGTCGGCGTCAACATCGACGCGACCGAGCGCGTGGAGGCCGAGACCGAGCGCGCGCGGCTGCTGCGGGACCTCGCGGAGCGGGTGAAGGAACTCACGCTACTGCACCGGGCGGCCAGCGTGCTCCAGCAGAGGGGCGCCTCCGACCGGGATGCGTTGCACGACCTGGTGCGCCTGATTCCCGCCGCGTGGAGCCATCCGGAATGCTGCGAGGCGCGCATCGCGTTCC
>JBFXBH010000231.1:0-4165 GCA_050183355.1 Vicinamibacterales bacterium
AGAACCCCGCCTTGTCCATCCGCTCGGCCGCGATGACCGCGCCACGCGAATCGAGGACGACGCAGCTCAGGTTCGTCTTGAGCGTGACCGCCGTGGCGTGCGCCGCGGCGATGGCTTTCTTCGCGTCAGCGAGAGACGGGCCAGGCACCTGGGCCTGGGCGGCGGTGGCCGCGAGGGTCAGAGCAACGAGGGCGCCGGTGGCGCCGATCCGCAGGTTCATGGTGTCCTCCAGAGAGACGGGTCAGTTCACGCGTTCAACGATCCAGCGGCCGATGCCGGCCAGCCGGGAGTGTTCCAGGTGCTCGCGACGGAGTGCCGCGTCGGCCTGCGCGATGCACGCCTGCGCCAGGCGCCGGGACTCGCCGATGCCGAAGAGCGCAGGATACGTCGGCTTGCCCGCGGCCGCATCCTTGCCGGCCGTCTTGCCCAGCGCCTCGGTGGTGCCCTCGACATCCAGGATGTCATCGACGATCTGAAACGCCAGTCCGAACTGCCGCCCCGCCTCCCGGACCGCGGCTTCCGCCCCGGCGCTGGCGCCGGCCATCACCGCGCCGGCCACGGCCGAGGCCGCGATCAGCGCGCCGGTCTTCCGGGCGTGCATCTCGCGCAGCGCCTCGGGGCTGAACGCGGTGCCGGCCGGCCGGCCCGGCCCCGGCAGCGCGTCGAGGTCCAGCGCCTGACCGCCGACCATGCCCGCGGAACCCGCCGCGGCGGCGATGACTTCGATCGCGCGCAGGCGGTGGGCGGCCGGCGCCGCGTCGTCACCCGCGTCGGCATCGCCGCGCGCCAGCAGCAGGAACGCCTCCGTCAGCAGGCCGTCGCCGGCCAGAATGGCCATGCCCTCACCGGCCACGACGTGCAGCGTCGCACGCCCGCGGCGGAGCGTGTCGTTGTCCATCGCCGGCAGGTCGTCGTGGACGAGCGAGTAGGTGTGGATCATCTCGATGGCGCAGGCGGCCGGCAGCGCCGCCCGGCGCGCGCGCACCGGATCCCGTCCACCGGCCGGGGCGACGGACTCCGCCGCCGCGAGACACAGGATCGGCCGCAGGCGCTTGCCGCCGGCCTCGACGCTGTAGCGCATCGCGTTGGCGACGACCGCCGGGGTGTCCGGCGGACCGGGCAGCCACGAGAGCAGTGCCGCCTCGATCTCGGCGCGGCGGGCGTCCAGATACGCGCCAAGGGGCTCGACGCCGGTCATCGGCTCCGGTCGCCGTCGCCGTCCTCGAACCCCGGCGGCGCCGGCTTCACCTCGCCCCGCTCGTTCAGGATCTCGATGCGGCGTTCCACTTCCTCCAGCCGCGCGTGACAGAACCGCGAGAGCTGCACACCGCGCTCGTACAGCTGCAGCGAGGCGTCGAGCGCGAGGTCGCCTTCCTCGAGCTTCCGCACGACGGTTTCGAGTTCGGCGATGGCGGCCTCGAAGTCCTGAATCGTGCCGCCGGTCTTCTCGTCGTTCTGTCCCATGTCCGTCCTCAGGCGCCGCCGCGATCCGGCAGGGTCGCGTCGACCGTGCACCGGGCCTCCCCGCGGCCGAGCGTCACGTGGACGGTCTCGCCGGCGGTGAGACGGGCGGCATCGTGGATGACCGCCGTCCGGTCCGCATTCCAGCACACCGCGTAGCCGCGCGCCAGCACGCCCAGCGGGCTCAGCGAGTCGAGACGCGCGGTCGCCGTGGCCAGCCGCACGCCGGCCTGCTGCCGCCGGCGATCGACGGCGGTCCGGAGCCCGCCGTCGGAGGCGACCAGACGCGCGCGGACGGACGCCAGCCGGTGGCGCAGGTCGTAGGTGTCGAGCTCACGCGCGAGCGCGTCGACGCGGCGGCGCCGCCGTGCGACCAGCGATCGCGACGCGGTCGTGAGTCCGTGCGTCAGGTCGGCCACGAGCCGGCCGCGCAGCGCCACCCGTCCGGGGAACGCGGCGAAGCCGGGGCGCGCCGTCAACTGGTGAACACGCGCGTCGAGCCGGCGGAGCTTGTGGGTCAGCGCGGCGGAGAGCCGCTCCGCCAGCCGGTCGATGCGGCCCGTGAACTCGTCCTTCCGTCCGACGACGATCTCCGCGGCCGCCGAGGGCGTCGAGGCGCGCACGTCGGCGACGAAGTCGGCGATCGTGACGTCCGTCTCGTGCCCGACGCCCGCGACGGTGGGGACCGGGCAGCCGGCGATCGCGCGGGCCACGACCTCCTCGTTGAACGCCCACAGGTCCTCGATGGAGCCGCCGCCGCGGGCGACGATGACCACGTCGATGCCCGGCACCTTGCCGATGGCCACGACGGCGCGCGCGACGTCCAGCGCCGCGCCTTCGCCCTGCACACGCGTGGGCCGGATCACGAGGTGCGCGTTCGGGTAGCGGCGGCGGAGCACGCGCACGATGTCGCGCACGGCCGCGCCGTCGAGCGAGGTCACGATGCCGATCTTGCGCGGCAGCACCGGCAGCGGCCGTTTGCGCTCGGGGGCGAACAGGCCCTCGCGGCCGAGCCGTTCCTTGAGCTGCTCGAACGCGAGCTGCAGCGCGCCCAGCCCCTCGGGCTCCAGGTGCTCGCAGACGATCTGGTACTCGCCCTTCGGGTCGTACACGCTGACGCGGGCGCGCGCCACGACCCGGAGCCCGTCCTGGGGCTTGAACCGCAGGCGCTGCAGCGCCGTGCGGAACATGACGCCCTTGATCTGCGCCTGCGCGTCCTTCAGCGTGAAGTAGAGATGGCCGGTGTTCCAGACGCGGGCGTTCGACAGCTCGCCCTCGACCCAGATCTCCGCGAACGTACCCTCGAGCAGCGTGCGGATGCGCGCGGTCAACTGCGAGACGGTGTGGATGTGGCGCGCCGGCACCGCGCGCACCGCGCCCGCGCGCGGCGATTCCACGTGGACCGATTCCGCGTGCGGCGGATCCAGAGTGGGCGGCTCCGTGCGCGTCGACCCTGTCGGCGGGTCCGGCGGAGGCGCGGGCCGGCGCGGCGGCTGCGCGCGGGGCGGATCGGCCGGAGCCGCCGTGTCCGGCGGCTCGTCGGGGTCGTCGAACAGGTCGCGCAGGTTCATGCGTGGCGCGCGGTGAGGTCCGCCAGTTCCGGCAGCGAGTGGCTGATGCGCACGATCGCGCGGGCGAGCCCGGTCTGGTCGTCGGCGTCGATGAGGGCGCCGTTCAGGCGCGGGTTGTCCGTGGCCGGCTCGAAGCGCGACGGCATGCCCGTCAGAAAGCGCGTCAGCGATGCGGTCGTATCCATGCCGATGATCGCGTCGTGCGCGCCGGTCATGCCCGCATCCGTGATGTAGGCGGTGCCCTTCGGCAGCACCCGCTCGTCCGCCGTCTGCACGTGCGTGTGCGTGCCGGCGACCGCGGTCACGCGGCCGTCCAGGTGCCAGCCCATCGCCATCTTCTCGCTCGTCGCCTCGGCGTGGAAGTCGACGAAGATCACCCGGGCCCGCGTGCGCATGGCCGCGATTTCCTTCAGGGCCAGCGCGAACGGGTCGTCGAGCGGCGACATGTGGACGCGCCCCATCAGGTTGATCACGCCCACGGCCATGCCCATCCGGCTCCGCGCCACCGTGGAGCCGCGACCCGGCGCGCTGCCGGGGTAGTTGCCCGGGCGCAGGAGCATCGGCTCGGAGGCGATGTAGTCGAGCGCCTCCTTCTTGTCGAAGATGTGATTGCCGGACGTCATGACGTCCACGCCCGCCTTCAGCAGCTCGTCTCCGATGTCCCGGGTGATGCCGAAGCCGGCCGCCGAGTTCTCGGCGTTGGCGATGACCAGGTCGACGTCGTGCTCGGCGACGAGGCCCTTCAGACCCTTCTTCACGAGGTCCCGGCCGGCCCGGCCCACGATGTCGCCGATGAAGAGAATCCGCATGCGCCCGGCCATGTTCTCACAGCGGGACGCCCTCGGAAATCCAAGCCCTTCTAGCAGTTAGCCCAGGAAGGACCCGCCAGGCCGCCCTGAGATCCCAACCTCGGGCTTTATATGAGTGTTAGCAACTAAGAAAATATTATTGACATACAATCACTATGGCCCTACGATGATTCTCGTTGGCGGGAAGCCAGGCCTCATCGCAGGAGCCGGCCTCGCCGGAGCGGAGCTGACGGACATGAGCAGAGTGATTGGAATCGACCTGGGCACGACCAACTCGGTGGTCGCCGTGATGGAAGCGGGTGAGCCGACCGTGATCGTGAATCA
>JBFXBH010000232.1:0-4126 GCA_050183355.1 Vicinamibacterales bacterium
GTACCCCCAGTACTGCGCGAGAACCTGCGAGAGACGATCGGCGGACATGCGGGCGGGTGGAGCGAACACTGTACCACCGGCGTTGCACCGGGTCCGCGCAGGCATACGTCGGTCGACTTATGCCTGCGCGGACCCTAAGCTACCGACGTGCGTCGCGCCCTCTACCCCGTCCTCGCTGCCGTCGTCGTCGCTGCGGGCTGCGGCCAGCCCCCAGGGGCGCCGCCGGCGCCACCGGCGGGCGCGCAGGTCGTCGTCCGCTCGCACGACACGATGGGCACGCGCATCGAGCTGACGGCGTCAACCGCGGATTCCGCAACCGCCGAACGCGCCTTCGCGGCGGTATTTGCCGACTTCGATCGGCTGGACAGCCTGCTCAGCGTCTGGAAGCCGGAGAGCGAGGTCGTCCGGCTCAACGCCGCCGCGGGACTGCATCCCGTGCCGGTCAGCGCCGAGACGCGCGAGGTGCTGCGGATCGCACGGCAGGTCAGCGAGTGGACGGACGGGGCCTTCGACGTCACGTTCGGGGCGCTGACGGGCCTGTGGAAGTTCGACGCGCAGGACAAGGACGGCTCGGTGCCCGACCCGCGCGAGGTCGCCACGAAGCTGCCGCTGGTGAACTACCGCGCGCTCGTCGTGGACGACGCCGGCGGCACGGCGTTCCTGCAGAAAGCGGGAATGAAGGTGCACCTGGGCGGCATCGGCAAGGGGTATGCCGTGGACCGCGCCGCGGGCATCCTGCGCAGCCACGGCCTGCGCGACTTCATGATCCAGGCCGGCGGCGACCTCTACGTCGGCGGATTCAAGGACGGGCGGCCGTGGAAGATCGGCCTGCGCGACCCCCGGGGGCCGATCGATGCGGTCTTTGCCACGCTGCAGCTGACGGATGGCACGTCCAGCACATCAGGCGACTACGAGCGCTTCTTCATCAGGGATGGCCGGCGGTATCACCACATCCTGGACCTCTCGACGGGCGAGCCGGCACGGCGGTCGCGGAGCGTCACGCTCGTCACGAACAAGGCGGTCATCGCCGACGCCCTCGCGAAGGGCGTCTTCATCCTCGGACCCGTGCGCGGCCTGGCGCTGGTGGAACGGCTGCCCGACGTGGAGGCCGTGATCGTCGGGGCGGACAACTCCGTCGTCGTGTCGTCCGGCCTCAGGGGCAAGGTCACGATGGTGGCGCCACCGACGGACGCGCCGTGACGCGGGCAGTTACGCGCGTGGTTCCAACAGCGCGAACCTGGGAACCGTCACACCGTCGACCACGACGTTCTCGATGAACATGGCATGCGGCCGGACCCAGAGGCCGGAGTCGTTGTAGAGCGGCCGGTAGAGCACCAGCGGCTCGAGACTCTCGCTGTGGCGTACGACACCCACCACTTCGTACTCCGCTCCCTTGTAGTGCCGATACCGCCCCGGCGTGATCGACGGCAGCGCGTCGAGATCCGCGTTGTCACTCATGGTCGCGCCCGTGTCCGATTCGCGGACGGTGGAAAGCGGTCAGGACGGCCTACGACGGCTGGCCGGCCACGCGGGCCTGGGCGGCGGCTGCCCGGGCGGCGGCACGGGCGACGAGCACGTCCTTCCGCTCGATCACGATCCAGTGGACGCACTTCTTCTTGTCGTCGTAGACGATCTCGCAATCGTCGCAGCGGACGCACTCGCTGCGCACGATGCGCGGGCCCTGGATGGCGCCCCACTCGCACGTGCGCTCGCAGATCGTGCACGTCTTGCACTCCGACCAGCGCTTGATGCGGAAGATGGTCGTCAGGCTGGAGATGATGCCGAGGAACGTGCCGACCGGGCACATGAAGCGGCAGTAGAGGTTCCGGATGAACACCGTGGCCAGCAGCAGCGCGCCGAGCAGGCCCCACAGGAACCAGGCGCCGGGCACGGACGTGAAGGCCGTGAAGTTGGCCAGCGCGCCGAACATCCAGAACGGTTCGACGTAGCGGGAGATCAGGATGTCCTGGGTCGCCAGGTAGTAGACGATCACGAACGCGAGCAGCGCGTACTTGAAGTACCAGGCGTTCTGCTCCACCTTCGCCGGGATCTTCAGTTGCCACCGATTCGGGACCACCGTGTCCATCAACTGCGTCAGCGCGCCGAACGCGCACAGGCGTCCGCAGTAGAGGCGGCCCCAGACCACGGTCGTGCCCAGCGCGGCGATCCAGAACATGTACGTGAACACGGCGTGGGAGAAGATCGGCAGGTTCATCGTCATGAGCCCGAAGATGTTCACCACGGAGTAGAGCTGGCTGCGCATGAAGCCGAGGAACACCAGCGTGTAGATGAGCGTGGCGATCTTCAGCGCCCGGCTCCGCCGGGCGAAGCCGGCCATGCACAGGACCATCAGCCCGGTGAACGCGAGGATGTCCGGGATCTGCGGCCGGAGGATCTCGCCGAGGGTCTGCTCGCGCGCGGCCTCCTCTTCGTCCTCATCGTCGAAGTTCCAGCCGCCGTCGTCATCGGTGCCGGCGGCGTCCGCCGGAGCGCCGGCCGGTGCGGACGTGCCGTCCGCGGGCGAAGCCGGCGGATCCTGGGCGTGAAGCGCGGAGTCGAACACGCCGGCGAGCGTGAGCGCCGCGAGCAGCGCCAGGACCAGCGCGCGGGTGCGTCGGCGCATCACTTGCCGGGTGGCGGCAGATACTGCCGCGCGATGCGGCGCGAGGCGTTCTTGACGGCCCGCGCGGCGCTGGTCACGGTGATGGTGGCGCGGGTCACGGCATCCACGTCAATGCCGACCTTGAACCCGTCACGGATGCTCTTGCCCTTGAACTGGGCCGCGAACGCCGGCGTCTCCACGGAGAAGTTGCCGTAGGGCTCGTGGTGCTCGGCCACGATGAGCCCGGTCAGCACGCCCTTCATGTCCATGCCGACGAGCATCTTGATGGGGCCGTCGTAGCCACGCTCCAGCGGTTCGAGCTCGGTCGTCCAGAAGATGTAGCCGATCGGCGTGGGCTTTCCGGCCGCGTCGGTGCCGAAGGCAATGAAGTGCGGCGGGTCACCCTGCTTCGCGGAAAAGCCCTGCGCACCGGGGAACACGCGGGTCATCTGCTCCTGGAGCTTCGCCGTGCGCGCGGTCGCCGGTGCGGGCGCGGACGGCGGCGGCGGTTGCTGCGCCGTCACAGCGGCGAGTCCGAACACACAGGCACAGGCGACGACAGCGGGCCTCAGCAGCATGGGGCTACCGGCCCTCGTCCGGCTTCAGCATCTGCACGGCCACGCGGCGCGCGCTCTTCCGGACCGCGCGGGTGGCGTGGTTGATCGTGATGGTCGCGGTCGCCACGACGTCCAGGTCCTCACCGGGCTTGAACGGGTCGCGCACGCTCTTGCCCTTGAACTGCTGCGCGAACCGGGGCGTGTCGACCGAGAACTTCCCGAACGGCTCCACGTGCTGCACGACCACGATCCCCGCGAAGATGCCGCGCGTGTCGAGCCCCACCAGCATCTTGACGGGACCGTCGTAGCCGCGCTCCAGCGGTTCGAGCTCCGTGGTGTAGAACGCCAGCCCGAGCAGCTTTCCGTCCGCGCCGAAGGCCTTGAAGTGCGGCAGCGGCAACGCCTCCTTCGGGGAGAACGACGCGGCGTTCGGGAAGAGGCTCTTCAGGTGCGCCTGTACGAGCTCCGCCTTCCCCTGGGCGAGGAGGAACGCCGAGCTGGACAAGGCGAGCACGATGGCGGACAGCCAGGGGCGTCTGGACACGGGCCGGAACTCTCTTGGGAGAGTGATTTTCCGCGTGTATTGTATTGCACATGCGCACTGTGACTCTGGCTCTTGTTGTCTCGGCCACGCTCGGGCTGGCCGGCCCGGCCGCCGCCCAGGACGGGGGGCTGACGCTGAGCACCGCCACCGAGATCTCCTGCACGTTTCCCGTGATCGCGACGGGCACCTGGTCGAAGGAGGGGGACGTGACCAACGAGGTCAGGAAGGCCGAGTTCTCGCTGGTCTACCAGGCCATCGACACCCAGGACGGCAGCGCCCAGGTGAAGGGCATGTCCGGCAACTTCTACATCACGGTCCGGGTGGTCGGCGGCCACCTGCACCTGCTCACGACGGACTCAGGGGGGCCGGTCTACATGACGACGGTCTTCAACAGCCCGGCGCACAAGGGGAAGTTCAAGGCGG
>JBFXBH010000233.1:0-4109 GCA_050183355.1 Vicinamibacterales bacterium
AGGCCGTTCATGCCGCCGGCCCCGCCGGATCCGCCGCCCGGCCCGCGAGCGCGCGGTCGAACGCGTCACCCCGGTCCAGCTCGGCGACAAGCGCCACCGAGGCCGGCGTGACACCGAGCAGCAGCCGGCGTCCCTCCACGCCGACGATCACGAGCGTCCGCCGCTCGCCCAGCGAGAGCGCCGTCTCGACGCGCAGCGGCCCCGCCGCCCGCCGGCCGGCCACGCCGCGGCGCAGGAGCCACAGCACGCCCGTCAGCAGCGCGATGACGATGGCCAGCGCGAGCAGCCCGCGCAGGTCGCTCACAGGATGTCCCCGCGGGGTGCGGGCAGCACCTCGGTCACGCGGATGGACGTGTGGTCGTCGACGACGAGAACTTCGCCGGTCGCGACGGGCACGCCGTTGATGGTCAGGGTCATGTCCGCCCCGGCCGCCTGGTCGATCCGGACGATCGCCCCGGGCTGGATGTCGAGGCAGTCACGGACGCGGATCGTCCGCGTGCCGAGCACGACCTCGACCTGGCACGGCACGTCCCCGAGCGCCGCGAACGGCGTCACCACCGGCACCGCTCCGCCGTCTGACGTCTTGACTGATTCCAATGCTTGAGGCTGCGCCATGGGTTCCCCGGTCACGCCGTCACGCCCGCGCGGAGCGCGGGCCAGACAGCGCTGGCTCCAACGCGGTCCGCCGCGTCAGAACTGGACGACGAACTCTGAGAAGAGGACATCGGTGATGTGCATTCCCTTGATGGCCATCGCCTTCCGTGCACGCGTGGCGATCGCCTTCTTCAGGGCCGCCTTCCCGTCCGGCGTGACGAGTGCGTCGGCCGTCTGCTCCGCGAGGAACTCGAGCACGGCCGAGCGGACGCGCGCCTTGGCCACCTCGTTCTCCTCCACCTCCACGGCGTGCTCCTCGGGGATCAGCAGCTTCAGCGTGAGGCGGAGAAACCGTGTGGCGTCCTGGTCGGCGAGGTTGACGACGAAGGGTTCGAGCGCGACGACGCCCTGCGGCTCCGACGCATCCCCGTGCGACTCGTCCTCGCCGTCGTGTCCGGCGCCCTCGTCTCCCTCGTCCCCGTGTCCGGCCCGGGCTTCCTTCGCCTCGGCCGGGGTACCGCGCAGGAACCACCAGGCGCCGCCGCCGGCCGCGGCCAGCAGGACGACGAGCCCGCCGACGATCAACGGCAGGGCGGACTTCTTCTTCGCCGCACCCGCGGCGTCAGACGTGGGTTGGTCGCTCATATCGCTTGCCAGTCCTCCGGCCTCAGCGTGAGCAAGGGGGGTGCCCGGCACGGGCCCTGCGGAATCAGGCCGGAATCGTGCCAGGCGGTACGGGATCCGCGGACGGCGGCTCGGCACGCGGCCGGCCGGCCGTCCATCAGGACCAGTGCTAGACGATCAGCTCGAACTGCGCGCCGGACGGGCGAGGCTGCCGCGGACGCGGCTGCCGGCCGTGTGACGGGGGCTCGTGCCGGTCGGCGTCGTGGAACGCCCGTTCGCCGTCGGGTTCGACGCGGAGCCGCCCGAGCGACAGCCCGTGCTCGCCGAGGCCCTGCCGGAGCGTCGGCTCGTGCCCCTCGATCCACTCGCGGACGGCGGGCAGCGCGGCCTTGATCGATGCCTCGACGCGCCCCGATTCGACGCGCACGGTGATGGTCACCTCCCCGAGGTACTCGGGCTTCAGCCGGACGACGGCCTCGCCGATGCCGCCGCGCACCTGGGTCCGCAGGCTCTGCACGATCTGGCTCGTCACCTGCTCGCCCACCTCCCCCGTCAGACGCGCGGGCATCGGCTCCGCCGCGGCCGACCGGGCGGCCGGCGCGGCCGGGGCGTGGCCCGCCGGCGGGGCCGGTGCAGCCCCGCCGAACGCGGACCGTGTGCGGCCGGCGTCGGCGGGTCCTGCGCCGTTCCGCTCGTCCGCGTCGCTTCCGGTACCGAAACCGGGTTGACGATCGCCACCCGCAGCGGCGCCGCCCGCGATGGCGGCCGCCGCGCCCGCGTCATGCTCGCGTGCATCCGGGTCGGCCCAGTGCTCCGCATCCGCGGGCGCCCCGGCATGTGTCCGCGCAGGGTGGACGTCCCCGGACGCCGGCGGCGCCGGCGTGTCACCCGCGGCGAACGAGGCGCGCGCGCCGGCCGCCGGCGCCGCAGGCTGTTCGGACCCCTCCACCGCCTGGTTCAACAGGGGTGCGGACGGTTGCGGCTGCCCGCTGCCCGCCCTGCCGCGCCGGGCGTCCTGCCCGGCCGGACGACGCCCGGCCGCCTGCGGCTCGACGCCGCCACCGGCCGCCGGCGCGGGCTCGGGTGCCGGCTCCGCCCGCGCGTCCGCGCGGGCGTCGAGCGGCCTCGACACGGGTCCGTCCGGGGAGAGCTCCCCGCGCCGTTCCGCTGCGGACCCGGCGCGATCCGCGCCATCGCTGTCCGCCACGGGGTTCGATCGCGGCCCGGCCAATGCCCGGGCATCCGGATGGGCGTCCGCAGCGATCGGGCCGTCGCCGTCGTCCGCGACGCCCGCGTTCCCCGCGTCGTCGAGCGCTCCCGGAACGCGCGGCGCGACCGGCCCGCCGGCGGTCGTCGCCTGGGCTGCACCCGTGACCGGCACGGGGTCGGTCGTCACCGCGAGGCCGGAGCCGTCACGTTCGACCGCGACGCCGTCCGGCGCCTGCGCGGTCTCCTCCGCCATCTCGGCCGTCGGGATTGACACGACGGGCAGCGCGGCCGGCACGGGCACGCCCGTCGCAAGCGCGGCCAGCAGCCCCGTGTCGTCGTCGGGCCGGGCGGAGTCCTGTGCGGAGTCGGTCGGCACGACCCCGGCCTGCGGCCCGAGCAGGCGGAGCCGGGCGCCCGCCACGGGCGAGCCCAGGCCGCCGGCCGGCGGAATCTCGCGGACCAGCAGACGCATGGGCGCGTCGAGCGTGACGGACACACCGGTGAGGACGTCGGTGGGGACACCGGCGGGCTCCGCCGCCGGTGTCGCGGAAGCGGCGTCCGACCCGGCCGCATCCGTCACGGGTCCCGCCGGGAGCCCGGCGACCGCGTCGACGAGGCCGGCGAACGACGCCCCGTCCGCGCGGAGCCGTGCACCGACACCTGCGGCGGAACCGGCGGCGCCGGTCGGCATCGGCATCCCCGGGATGCCGGCGAGGCCCGTCATGATCAGCGCTTGAGGGCCAGGGTGTCGACGAGCAGTTCGTCGGACACGGTGATGACCTTCGAGTTCGCCTGATAGCCCCGCTGCGCGAGGATCATCTGCGTGAACTCCTGCGCGATGTCGACGTTGGACTGCTCCAGCGCCGACCCGATCAGCGTGCCCCGGCCGCCGACGCCCGCGACGCCGACGTTGGCCGCGCCGGCGACCTGCGTCTCGCCGTACTTGTTCGCGCCGAGCTTCGAGAGCCCGCGCGGGTTGTTGAAGCTGGCCAGTGCGAGCTGTGCCACGGCCATCGACTGGCCCGTGCCGAGCGTCGCGATGATGCTTCCGTCGGGCGCCACGCTGACCGAGTCGATCGCGCCGGCCGTCGAGCCGTCCGCCGAGATCGACGAGGTGGCCGACGCGGCGGCGAAGCCCGTCAGCGACGCCACGCCGTTCGCGTCGACGAGGTCCCAGTTCCACGTGGCCGCCGCCGCGCCGTTGGCGAAGGCGGGCGTGACGACCGACACGTCCGCCGGCGGCGCGCCGTCCACGGTGTCCAGCGCGCCGGTCGCGTCGAACGTCAGCGTGCCCGTCGCGACGTTGACGTCCAGCACCGTGCCCATGTCCTGCGCGGGCAGCGTGATGTCGTAGGTCCACTCCCCGACCGCCGCGCCCTTGGTGTAGGTGATCGTCGCGACGTGCTGGGCGCCGAGCGAGTCGGTCACCTGCACGGACGTCGTGAACTCGTCGCCGGCGGCCGCGTTGGCACTCAGGTTCGAGGCCGTCCGGAACTTCGTCGTCGCCGACGACGCGCGGAGCGCGCCGGCCGCCACGGTGATGTCCGTCGGCTGCCCCGTCGTGACGATGGCGCCCGTCGTCGGGTTGATCTGCGTGTAGCCCTGCACGAAGTAGCCGTCGGGCGTGACCAGCTTGCCGTTGCTGTTCAGCGTGAAGTTGCCGGCGCGCGTGTACACGTTGC
>JBFXBH010000234.1:0-4082 GCA_050183355.1 Vicinamibacterales bacterium
TGGAGGTCGTGAGCCGCCCCGAGCGGTCGCCGCGCGGCCACAGCTTCTTCTTCGCGAAGGACTGCGACGGCAACCTGATCGAGCTGATGGACCTCGGCTACATGTACTACGTGCTGGGCTGGCTCGGTCCGCTCGGTGGGTGGCTGTTCCGCCGCGGGATGTACAAGCAGTATTACCGCTGAACCTGCGGCTCGACTCGACGGTCGACGCGGGTCAGGGGTCGCGTGCCCTTCGACGGCAGTAATCCGCCGGAAACGCACCCGGCCTGTCATGATGGCGGGGTGATGTTCCGTGTCCCCGCCATTCCCGGCTGTCTGATTGTCGGGGTAGTCCTCCTGACCTGCGGGGCCGCGTCGGCGGCCCAGCTCGCCGACGGGCCGGTGCCGACGCTCGCCGCCGCCGAGCGGCTGTACTACAACGGTGAGTACGTCGCGGCGGCCGAGATGGCGCTGACGCTCCGGACGGACGACCCGGCTCATCTCGCGGCCTATGAGCTGCGCACCTCGGCCCTGCACTTCCAGATCAAGCGCCTGCTCGGCGACGCGAAGGACCGCGACAAGGCCCTGAAGGCCTGCGCCGCCTGCCCGCCGCTGCTGGCGGCGTTCCGGGACGAAACGGCCCGCGGCGTGGCGGCGGCGCGGGCGCGCCTCGTCACGGCGCCCGACGATCTGGAGGCGACGTTCCTGCTGGGCAAGCTGGACCTGAACCACGTCTGGCTCCACCTCGGCACGCTGGGGCGCCGCACGGCCTGGAGTGAATATCGGGAGGCCCGCCGGCTCATCGAGACCGTGCTGAAACGGGACCCCGGCCACGTGCGGGCACGGGTGGCACACGCCTGGATCGAGTACATCGTGGATACGCGCGTACCGTTTCTCTTCAAGTGGGTGCTTGGCGGGGGCGACCGGAAGAAGGCGCTGGCGGAGATGCGGCAGGCGGCCGAAGCCGAGGCGTCGTTCATCGTGCAGACCGAGGCGCGGTTCGCCCTATGGGAGATGCTGAACCGTGACAAGCGTCCGGCCGAGGCGCTCATCCCGGCCCAGGCGCTGCTGGCTGACTTTCCCGGCAACCGGGAGCTGGCCGCGTTCGTCGAGAAGCAGACCCGCCGCTAGCGTCCGTTCGAGACGCTCCACGTGCCGCCGCGGATGTTGTTCTGGCACGTGTAGGTGCCGGACCCGCTCTTCGGCGTGCCGGCCGTCAGCGTGCCCGAGAACGTGGCGGTGCCGCCGGACTGATCCCAGCAGTTACCACGGAACGTCACCGCGCCGGTCGTGTCGTTGGTGACGGAGCCCGACACCGAACTGTCGCCGTTGGCGCTGATCACGCCACTGCGCACGATGAAGAAGCGCGAGAGCGTGCGGGTGGCCGTGGTGCCCGGCTGCGGATACGTGAACGTGAAGTCGTACGTGCCGTCGTAGCGGCCGCTGCCTGACGGCGCCGGGGACGGTGATGGCGTGGGCGTCGGTGTCGGCGTGGGCGTCGGGGTCGCGCCGGCCTGCGTGACGCGGACCGTCGCTTCAGCGATCAGCAGGGTGCCGACCCGCTGCGCCGTGGTTGTGTTGGCCGCCACGGAGAACCGGACGGTGCCGCTGCCCGGCGTGCCCGCCGTGCTGCTGGTGATCGTGATGTAGCTGGCCTGCGAGACGGCCGTCCACGTGCAATCGCTGTCCGTCGTGACGGTGTAGGTGCCGGTCCCGCCATTGGCCGTGGACGTGTATGCCGGCGGCGTCACGCTGTAGGTACAGGGCGTCGAACGTTCGACCGTCAGCGTGGCCGTACCGGTCATCTGCTCCGCCTGCGCGGTGATGCGCGCCACGCCGGCCCGGACGCCGCGCACGACGCCCGTCTGCGCATCCACGGTCGCCGCGGCCGGGTTGTCCGAGTGCCAGACGAAGCGGGGCGTCGGCGTGTAGACGGCCCCGTTCTTCGCGTAGGCCGTGGCGGTGAACGTCGTCGACTGGTTGTCCCTGATCGTCTGAGCCGGGGGAGCCATCAGGATGCTGTCGATCCCGACGGGCACCAGGGCGATCTCCTTCGTCGTGTTCCGCCCGTCGCCCTCCAGATCGAAGTGCTCGACGTACGTGCGATAGTTGCGCGCCTGCGCCGTCAGCGTGTACAGGCCTGGCTTGATCGGCCGGCTCGCGAAGAGACCGTTCGACCCGGCGAAGATCAGCGCTTCCTGTGTGCCGTTGAGGCGCACGACGCCGCCCACCGGCTGCCCGGTCGTGTAGTCGAACAGGCGGCCGCTCAGGACGCCCGACACGGGGCAGTTCACGCCGAGCAGGTCACACGCGGGATTCCCGCGGGGCGCCTCCGTGGGCGAGACGTAGATCTGCCACTCGTTGAAGCCCCGGAGGGCGGCCGGCGTGTTGACCGGCACGATGCGCGCGACGCGGACGCGGAACATCTGGTCCTCGCGGTACCCGCGCTCCGTGAGTCCGAACCGGACGAAGTTCCAGAAGCCGTCGCGCAGCGCCGTCGCCGTGCCGACCCGCTCGAAACCCTTCCACAACAGTGTCTCGGAGTAGCCACGCGCCTCCACGAGGATGCCGAGCGAGCGGTCGCGGGAGTCACCCTCGACGTACCCCGAGATGCTGACGTCGGTCAGCTCGGACAGCGGAATCTGCCGATCGACGACGAAGCCGGCGGACGTCGCGGCGTTCAGCAGATCCGTGGCGCGCTGCTGTACCGGTACCCACGCGTCCATCGCGGCGCGCGTGACCCAGTCCGTGGCCATGCTCATCGGCGTCGGCGTGGCCGTCGTGGCGAGCGACGGCACGGGCACTTCGATCGGCCGGACGCCGGCCGGCGTCGTCGCGGCGGTCACGATGAGCGGCAGGCGGATCGGGGCCATCTGCGTGAAGTAGCGCCGGTAGGGGTCGGCCAGCGCGACGACGGCGATCCCGTTCGGGTCCGTGAACAGATACGCGTTGGCGCCGGGAATGCCGGCGCCGGTGTCTTCGTCGGCGAAGCGGACCGGCACGGGGCGCCCGCCGGTGGGCGAGAAGGTGGCGACGCCGTCGGCGTCCGTCTCGGCCGTGAACTGCTGCACCGTCAGCGGGCTGGACGGCGCGGGAAGGGCGGCGGCGGTGCCGTACAGGGACGTGATGCCCGCGATGTCATCGAAGGTCAACGTGTCGAGGTCGCCGTGGGCGCTGTTCATGAGGGCGGTCACCGACTGTCCGGCGCCGTCCGGGACGTTCAACCCGAGGCCGAGGCCCATCTGGCGGAGGCCGACCCTGAAGATGTCGTACACGCCCGTGCGGCGTGGCCCGCGGTAGGAGTTCCACGTCACGGCGCTGTTGAAGAAGATGTCGAACTCCGTCCGCTCGTTCGTGCGGGTGTTGAACCACCGGACCGACGTGGCGACGACGTCGTCGTCGAAGGCGCGGCCGTAGATCGTGTCCGTCATCAGGATGTTGTTGACGTCGTCCCCGTCGCCCGGAGTGACGGTCGAGCCGCGCACGGGCACCATCTGCACGCGTCCGAGGTACTGATTCCATGTCAGCAGCGCGTTTTCGAAGGCCACGTTGAAGCTGGCGCTGCCGTCGATGAGTGCGCCGGAGGCCGGCAACTGCTCGTGGACGGTGATGTTCCCGTTCGGCCAGATGCGCGTGGCGTCGGCGATGTAGTACCCGCGGAGTGTGACGGCCAGGCCGGCCAGCACCGCGACCGCCGCCGCGAGTCGGAGGAGGCGCGTCACCGCCCGCCCGCCTGTGGGAGCAGGCCCTGGACGACGAGCGACTCGAACTGTGCGTACGACAGCGCGCGGACGGGTGAGAAGAGCGTCCCGCGCATGCGGGCCGGTCCGGCGGTGGCAACCGTGAACGGTCGGCCATCGTGCGTCAGCACCTGGTCCGTCCCCTTCGCCCGGTCACCGACGACGCGGAAGCGCCCCTGATACAGGCCGACGATTGGTGCGACGGATTGCCGGTTCTTCGAGAGGAACAGCACGTCATGGTCGCCGACGGTGAACTGCGGCATGCCGTCCACTTCCATCGCCACGCTGCCGATCTGTCCGCCAAGGAACTCGATGTCGAACTGCTGCGCGAGCTGGCCCTTCAGGCCACGTTCCAGTCTGAACG
>JBFXBH010000235.1:0-4061 GCA_050183355.1 Vicinamibacterales bacterium
GTCCCGTGCAGCGCTGGATTCCGAAGGGGCTGGCGGGCCGGCCGGCCTATGTGTTCGAAACCGGCGGCACGACGGGCATCCCGAAGTCCCGCGTGGCCATCGCGGACTTCCGGACCGACTACGAACTCTTCAGCGACACGCTGCCGGAGGAGTACTTCCCGAAGGGGGCGAACTGGCTGATGCTGGGCCCGTCCGGGCCGCGCCGGCTGCGCCTCTCGGTGGAGCACCTCGCGCAGTACCGCGGCGGCATCTGCTTCTGCGTGGACCTCGACCCGCGCTGGGTGATCAAGCTCATCAAGAAGGGCTGGACGGAACATCTCGAGGCCTACAAGGACCACGTGATCGACCAGGCCGTGACCATCCTCTCCGCCGGCCATGACATCAGGTGCATGTTCACGACCCCGAAGCTGCTCGAGGCGCTGGCGCTGCGGCTCGAGAAGGAGGGCTCGTCCATCGGGAAGGCCGGCATTACCGGCATCTTCGGTGGCGGGACCGAGTTCACGCCGCAGTGGAACCGCTTCGCGCACGAGGAACTGCTCGACGGGGCGTATCTGACGCCGACCTACGGCAACACGCTGATGGGGCTGGCCGCGAGCGGGCCGACCGGTCCGTTCAACAACTACAAGATCACGTACTACGCGCCGCAGCCGCGGGCCGTCGTGCAGGTCGTCGACTTCGACGACGCGAACAAGGTCGTCGCGATGGGCGAGACGGGCCGCGTGAAGCTGACGACGCTGACGCGCGAGTTCTTCGTGCCCGGCTTCCTCGAACGGGATGAGGGCGAGCGCGAGGCGCCCCTCGACCGCTATCCGTGGGACGGCGTCAGCGGCGTGCGCCCGTACCGCGGGTTTGCCTCCACGACCACGGTCGGCGTGTACTAGCCCGTCATGCTGAACCTCCCGATTCTCCGCTGGGGACAGCCGTACACGTCGATGGACGTGGACGAGGTGCGCCACTTCGCCACCGGCGAGGTGATCGCCCGGATCAGCCGCGCGAACGGCGGCATGATCCAGCGTGACGTCCGCAGGGCGCAGGCCGCGCGCGACGCGCTGCGGCGCATCCCGATCGACGACCTGATCGAGATGGCGAAGCGGGCGGGCGAGCTCTACATGACCGCGACGCTGCCGATGGGCGATGGCACCCAGACGCCCGACGAGTTCGTGGCCGCCCAGAGCGCATCGACCGGCATGCCCGAGGCCATGTGCCGCGCCAACATGAAGAAGAGCGCGTTCGTGCTGGCGGAGATGCGGGCCATCCTGACGGCCCTGACGCGGCGGCTGGACTTCTCCGTGCTGACGGAGGGCTGGGGCGTCGAACACGGCGTACCGGTCAGCTACCAGGCCCAGACGCCGGCACTCGGCCTCGTGCTCCCCTCGAATACCTCCGGGGTGCACACGCTGTGGCTGCCGGTCATCCCCCTCCAGGTCGGCCTCGTGCTGAAGCCCGGCCCGCAGGAGCCGTGGACGCCGTTCCGCATCGCGGAGGCCTTCTTTCAGGCCGGCATTCCCCGCGAGGCCATCTCGATCTATCCCGGCGGCCCGGACGTGGGCGCCGCGGTGCTCGAGGCGTGCGACCGCAACCTGATCTTCGGCGGCGAGGCCACGGTCGAGCGCTACAAGGGCAACCCCCGCGTCCAGGCGCACGGCCCCGGCTTCTCGAAGGTGCTGCTCGGCGACGACCAGGTCGACCGGTGGGA
This sequence comes from Vicinamibacterales bacterium, assembly GCA_050183355.1. Taxonomy (GTDB): domain Bacteria; phylum Acidobacteriota; class Vicinamibacteria; order Vicinamibacterales; family UBA2999; genus CANKJK01. The sequence continues at coordinate 1,697 of JBFXBH010000235.1, forward strand.
GTCGTATCTGGACGTGCTGGTGGACAGCGTCTGCGCCAGCGGCGGACGGGGCTGCATCAACGCCTCCGGCATCTGGGCGAGCCGGCACACCCGCGAGATCGCGGACGCGCTGGCGCGGCGGATGGCCGCCATCCGGCCGCTGCCGTTCGATCACCCGGAAGCGGCGCTGGCCGCGATGACCGTGCCCGGCGTCGCCGAGGCCGTGGACAGGGCTATCGACGCCGACCTGGCCGCGCCCGGCGTGACCGACGTGACGGCCCGGTACCGGACCGGGCCCCGGCTGGTCACGGAGGGGCCGGCCACCTATCTGCTCCCGACCGTGATCCACTGTGCGTCGCCTGAGGCGGCCATCGCGAAGAAGGAATACATGTTCCCGTTCGTGACGGTGGTGGAGTGCCCGGAGTCGGCGATGGTGGACCGGATCGGCCCGACGCTCGTCTGCTCCGCGATTACCGGGAATCCGGCATTCCTGCGGCGGCTGACCGACGCCACGCATATCGACCGGCTGAACGTCGGCCCGGTGCGGACCGTCGCGCTCAACTGGCTGCAGCCGCATGAAGGGAATCTCATCGATTTCCTGTTCAGGGCCCGGGCCTACCAGACGGCTCCGCTCTGATGCGGGCGGCCGGCCGTCCGGTGAGGCACCCGCGCCGGACTCAGGCGGCTGCGACAGACCGCGACGTGGCCGCGCCGGAATCGGCTAGGATCGCTGCCGCGCGTGTTGCCGTGCACTTCATCGACCTGGTACAGGGAGAGTCTCGTGAGACTGAACGACAGGAAGAAGACCGTAATCGTCGGAGCCCTGCTGGCGGTTGTTGCCGCGGTGGCGCTCTCGGTGCTTGACCGGGAGGCGGAGGGCCAGCGGCCCTACCGGGCCCCGCGCACGACCGACGGCAAACCGGACCTGCAGGGGATCTGGCGCGTCATGAACAGCGCCAACGTCAACATCCAGGACCACTCCGCCGGTTCGATGGGACCGGCCGGCCACGGCGTCGTCGTGGGCGGCGAACTGCCGTATCTGCCCGCCGCGCTCGAGAAGAAGAAGCAGAACGCGGCGAAGTGGAAGACGGACGACCCGTATGCGAAGTGCTTCCTGCCCGGCGTGCCGCGCGCGACCTACGTCGGTCTGCCGTTCCAGATCGTCCAGACGCCCGGCTACGTGGGCATCGCCTACGAGTACGTGCACGCGTCGCGGATGATCTACACGAACGGGACGCCGCATCAGCCCGACGTCGAATGGTGGATGGGCGACTCCCGTGGCAAGTGGGAGGGGGAGACGCTGGTGGTCGACGTGACGAACCTGAACGACCTGACGTGGTTCGACATGGCCGGCAATCACCACAGCAACGAGCTGCACGTCGTCGAGCGCTACACGCGTACCGGCCCTGACCACATGCAGTACGAGGCGACGATCGAGGACCCGAAGACGTTCTCGAAGCCCTGGAAGATGAGCATGCTGCTCTATCGCCAGAAGGAAGCCAACGCGCAGCTGTTCGACTACAACTGCTACGCGTTCGACCACAACGAAAAAGGTCTGTCGATCTCGCTGGCTCGCTAGCTGGAGGCCCTCTTGAAGACGCGCATCCTGACGCTCATGCTCCTCGCCGCCGTCGTGGCGGCCATCGCGCCGCTGACGGCCCAGCAGAAGCCGGCCGCCGGCGCCAAGTACGTCCCGGCGAAGCTCACCGACGGTCAGCCCGACATCCAGGGGATGTGGGGCGACATCCTCGAGAACATCGCCAGCCTGAACGTCGAGCGCGGCGACCTGCTGTACCCGAAGTACGTCGCCATGGGCGGACGCGACTACGGCGCGCTGAAGATGTTCAAGGGCTTCCTCGTGGACCCCGCCGACGGCCTGCTGCCGCACCAGCCGTGGGCGCTGAAGCGGCGCGACGAGGCGATGAAGGAGTTCCTGGCGCCGTCCCCCGCGATGATGGACCCGCAGACCCGCGGGTGGCCCAACGGCATGCCCCGCGAGAACTACTACAGCAGCATCAACAACGGCCCGTACCAGATCCTGCAGCCGCCGGGGCAGGTTGTCTTCTTCTACGAGATCCATCACGAGTTCCGGGTCGTCCCGCTGTCGACCCCGGGAAAGCCGGCGCCGCCGTGTCCCGGCAAGGACGTGCTGCTGTGGGAGGGATGTTCGCGCGGCCGGTGGGAAGGCAACACGCTCGTGATCGAGGTCACGAACAACTACGACGGAACCCGGTTCGACGTGATGGGCAACTTCCACACGAACGACATGAAGGTCACCGAGCGGTGGACGATCCTCGACAAGGATTCGATCGACTACAAGGCGACCATCGACGACCCGAAGGTCTACACGAAGCCGTGGACGCTGGGCGTCAAGATGATCCGCGCG
>JBFXBH010000236.1:0-4016 GCA_050183355.1 Vicinamibacterales bacterium
GCCATGGGCGAGCACCGGACGGCCTGCCTCGACGCCGGGATGGATGACTTCCTGACGAAGCCGCTCAGACCCGCCGAACTGCAGGCGGCGCTGGACCGCGCGGCCGCGCTGCGTCCGGCCGCCTGAAACGTCCCGGGCGGCGCCCGGCCAGGGCTTCCGCAACAGTACGGCGAACGTCCGGATCAGCCCGCGGTTCAGGACGAGCATGACCGCCCGGCAGCTCACGCTGACGACAACCTCGAGTACATCCAGGACTCGGCCGCGGTGCGATGAACCGCTCGTTCGCCGTGAAGCTCACCAGGCTGCTCCGCTTCTAGCGCGAGCGCGGCTTACGTCCGGCTGCTACCGCTTCCGCCGCAGCTTCCGGCTGATGTCTGGCCAGAACTCCTGCAGCTCGTTGGCGAGGGCGTCCCAGAGAAGCTGGTAGCCGAAGCGGGTCACCGTGTCCGCCACGGTGCGCCGGTCACGCGGGTAGTAGAGGTTCGACAGCGTGGCGGCGGCGGACGTGCCCAGCAGTTCCGCCGCGTTGACGCGCTGCTTCCCGGAGTCTCCGTAGCCGACGAACCCCCGGCTCGCCGCGTAGGCCGCCCGCGCGCCGATCGAGCCGTGTCCCCGCCGGTAGTACCGCGGGTCCTGGCCGAACGCGGCCGGCAACAGGCCGGAGGTCAGCAGGTTCCCCGCGACGTTGTCGGTGAACGACGCGGCGTACTGCTTCGCGTACCCCCCGAGGCCCGGGCCGTAGGACGGGTTGGCGGCGGCCATGACGCCGACCAGCGGATACATCGACAGGTCGAAGCTCGTGCGGAGGGCGAGCGCGATCTTGCCACCCGGCGGCAGCGGGTTGCTCCCGGGCTCGCCGTTCGACGTCAGAAAGCTCGGCAGGACGCCCAAGGCACGCTCGACGGGCGCGTCGACCGTGGCGCCGTCCGCTGGCGCGCCCGGGCCGGGTGGCGTAACCTGGCCGGCGCGCTCGGTGGGCACGCCCTGTGCCTGCGCGGCGGCGGCGAACACGACGAGTACGAGCGGGAGCATGCCGGACACCATCCGGTCCTGGCGCCGGCGCGCGAGAGCAGAGACCCGCATCGTGGAGGAACCGGGGCTGCGTCCTACGCGGGCTGCTTCCGGGCCTCGCGCAGTTCCGGGGTGTTCAGTTGATCGATCGGACCGCGGGGCGTATCGGACTTCTGGAACGGGCGGGCGGCGCCGACGGCTTCATCAAGGCTGCGGACGATCAGCGTCCGGCCACCGGAACGGCGGAGCTTGGGAAGACCCAGCAGGATGGAGAACCCCGCCAGCAGCAGGATGATGAAGACCGTGCTGGCGGCGAGGCCGAACAGCGTGCCGCCGATCAACGCCGGCAGGGCCGGCGTCACTCGGCTTCGGGCTGACGGGTCTTGGGCGGCTCGGGAATGTCGTAGTGCACGAGCCGGCGGCGCACCTCTTCCATCGCCGTCCGCTCGGCCTTGTGGAACTCCTTGACCGGGACGTTCGGGTCGTCGCTCGTCAACCGGGACAACGCGCCACGGCGGAGCTGCTTGGCCCGCATGGCGGCCACGTCCACGAACAGAAAGCGGCTGGTGATCGGCGGCGCCGGCACGGCCGGGATGAGCGGCACATACACGGGCTGTTCGGGGGTCGTCTGAACTTCCTCTTCCATAGCCTTATGAGGGTAGCACAGGGCCGGCCCCGCCCGTGGGGCGGAACCGGCCCGGCAGGCTGCCGCGGCCCGGGTCCTTACGACGCGGACACCTGGACGGCGATGTTCCGGGGCTTCGCCTCTTCCTTGTACGGCAGCGTGACGGTCAGCACGCCGTTCTTGTAGTCCGCGCCCACCTTGCCAGCATCCACCGTGCTCGGCAGCGTGAACGACCGCACGAAGGTGCCGTAGGCGCGCTCGATGCGGCGGTACTGCTCCTCCTTGACGTCGGCCGCGGCCTTGCGCGTGCCCTTCAGCGTGAGAGTGTTGTGCTCGACGGTCACCTCGATGTCCTCACGGGCGACGTCGGGCAGATCCACCTTCAGCACGACGTCCTTCTGCGGGGTCTCGTAGATGTCGACAGCCGGCACCCAGTTGCCGCGCGCGGCCACGTCGTCGTTCTGCCGGAGATAGGCATCGCCGAACAGGCGGTTCATGCGGTCCTGGATGGTCGCGAATTCACGGAACGGGTCGAGTCGGGTCAGTGACATGGTTGCTCCTCCACTGCGTATCGAATAGGGGACTCGGCGTGGATGCGTTACGCGTCCACGACCTCCGCGTCCTTGACCTCGCCGTCCGGCGCGGACGCCGCACGGGTCTGGTCGTTCTGGGACTGCTTGTAAAGCTGCTCGGCGAGGCCGTGCGCCAGCCGCTGCAGCTCGGCGATGGCCGACTTCAGCGCCGCCGCGTCGTCCTGCGCGGCCTTCTCCCGCAGCGCCTTGACGGCGGCCTCGACCTTCTCGACATCCGTGGCCGGCAGGCGGTCGCGCTGCTCGGTCAGCGTCTTCTCGGTCGAGTAGGCCAGCGACTCGGCCTGATTGCGCGCGTCGACCAGTTCGCGGCGCGCCGTGTCCTCGGCCGCGTGCGCCTCGGCGTCCTTCACCATGCGGCTCACTTCGTCCTTGGACAGACCGGACGACCCGCTGATGGTGATCTTCTGCTCGCGTCCCGTGCCGGAATCCTTCGCCGTCACGCTGACGATGCCGTTCGCGTCGATGTCGAAGGTCACCTCGACCTGCGGTACGCCGCGCGGGGCGGGCGGCAGGCCTTCCAGGTGGAACCGGCCGAGCGTCCGGTTGTCGCCGGCGAGCTGGCGTTCCCCCTGGAGCACGTGCACCTCGACGCTCGTCTGGTTGTCGGCCGCCGTCGAGAACACCTCGCTCTTCCGCGTCGGGATCGTGGTGTTGCGCGGGATCAGCGTCGTCATCACGCCGCCGAGCGTCTCGATGCCGAGCGAGAGGGGCGTGACGTCGAGCAGCAGCACGTCCTTGACCTCGCCCTTGAGCACGCCGCCCTGGATCGCCGCACCGACGGCGACGACCTCGTCCGGGTTCACGCCCTTGTGCGGCTCCTTGCCGAAGTACTCCTTGACGAGCTGCTGGATCTTCGGCACACGCGTGGAGCCGCCCACCAGCACGACCTCGTGAATGTCGGCCGGCTTGAGCCCCGCGTCGGCCAGGGCCTGCCGCACCGGCGCCATCGAGCGCTGGAGCAGGTCGTCGACGAGCTGCTCGAACTTCGCGCGCGTCAGCTTCGTCTGCAGGTGCTTCGGGCCGTTCTGGTCGGCCGTGATGAACGGCAGGCTGATGTCGGTCTCGAGTACGGTCGACAGCTCGATCTTGGCCTTCTCCGCGGCCTCCTTCAGGCGCTGGAGCGCCATGCGGTCCTTGCCGAGGTCGATCCCCTCGGACTTCCGGAACTCGTCCACGAGCCAGTCGATCACGCGCTGGTCGAGGTCGTCACCGCCCAGGTGCGTGTCGCCGTTGGTGGCCTTCACCTCGACGACGCCGCCGCCCACCTCCAGCACGGACACGTCGAACGTGCCGCCGCCGAAGTCGTAGACGACGATCGTCTCGTCGCTCTTCTTGTCCAGCCCGTAGGCCAGCGCGGCCGCCGTGGGTTCGTTGATGATGCGCAGCACGTTCAGCCCCGCGATCGCGCCGGCGTCCTTCGTCGCCTGGCGCTGCGCGTCGTTGAAGTACGCGGGCACGGTGATCACGGCGTCGGTCACCTTCTCGCCGAGGTAGTCCTCCGCAGCCGCCTTGAGCTTCTGCAGCACCAGCGCGGAGATCTCCGGCGGTGACTGCTTCTTCCCGCGGACGTTGACCCACGCATCGCCGTTGTCGCTCTTCACGACGGCATAGGGCACGCGCGCGATCTCGCCCGCGACCTCCGCGTGCTTGCGGCCCATGAAGCGCTTGATGGAGAACACCGTGTTCTCGGGGTTCGTCACCGCCTGACGCTTCGCGACCTGCCCGACGAGCCGCTCGCCGTCCTTCGTGAAGGCGGCCACCGACGGCGTCGTGCGCGCGCCCTCCTG
>JBFXBH010000237.1:0-4010 GCA_050183355.1 Vicinamibacterales bacterium
TCTGGTTGAAGAAGTCGAAGCTCGGCGCGTTGTTCAGGATCGGTTCGCCCCAGCGCAGGAACTTCTGCACGGTGTAGCCGGGCGCGGCGAGGACTTCGTCGCCGTTATCCAGCCGGACGGGCGAGAAGGCCAGCCCGTCCACGGCAGCGGCGTCCGCGCCGCGCGTCATGAACACGCCGTCCGTGACCGCCAGCAGCGGGGCCGCGGCGATGGCGCCCTTGAGGAAGGAACGGCGCGCGAGGCGGCGCTCCAGAACGTGCTCGAAAGTGTCGTTGGTGGGGCGTTCGTGTTGCATCGGATCTCCTGTTCGGCGACTGGCCACAAGGTGGATGGGTGAGTCCCCGATCTCTACCGGCCGCCGGTAACACAGGGGCGACGCCGCCGCAAAGACGGCGCGTCGTCACACGGCAGACCAGCCTTCGATACAATCGCGTGAGCCGCCGGTGTTCGTCTGGCGACGAGAGTCACCGTGCACGTCACAGCCATCATCGCGGCCGGAGGCCACGGCGCCCGATTCGGCGCGAGCCAGCCGAAGCAACTGCTGTTGCTCGGCGGCCGCCCGATCCTCGAGCGCGCCGTCGAGGCGTTTCTCGCCTCGCCGCTCGTCGACGAGGTGATCGTGGCCCTGCCGGCTTCCGTCCTCGCGGAACCGCCGGCGTACCTCCAGCGCCCGCGCGTGCGACTGGTGGCCGGTGGCGAGACGCGCCGGGCGTCGGTGGCCGCTGCCGTCGCGCAGGTGCCGGCGGCCTCGGATCTCGTGGCCATCCACGACGCCGCCAGGCCGCTTGTGCCGGCCGGCCTGATCGCCAGGACGATCGAGACGGCGGCGCGCACCGGCGCCGCGATCGCCGCGCTGCCGATTCACGACACGGTCAAGCGTGGCGGCGCTGGCGGCGTGATTGTCGAGACCGTGCCGCGCGCGGGACTCTTCGGCGCCCAGACGCCGCAGGTGTTCGGCGTGGACGTGCTGCGCCGCGCCCTGGCGGGCGCGTCCGGCGATGCCACGGACGAGGCGATGCTCGTCGAGCGATCGGGGCACCCCGTCACGCTCGTCGAGGGCGACGCCGGCAACATCAAGATCACGACGGCTGAGGATCTGCGGATGGCTGAAGCACTGCTGGGGCGCGACGGACGACCACGGGTCGGCCAGGGCTACGACCTCCATCGGCTCGTGGCGGGGCGTCCGCTCGTGCTCGCGGGCCTGACGATCCCGCACGAGAAGGGGCTGAGCGGCCACTCTGACGCCGACGCTGTGTGCCACGCCGTGACGGACGCGCTGCTGGGTGCCACCGGGCTGGGCGATATCGGCCGCCACTTTCCGGATACGGATCCCGCGTGGAAGGATGCCGACAGCATGGTGCTGCTGGCGCGGATCGTCGAGCGCGTGACGACGGCTGGATTCAGCATCGGGAACGTCGACGTGACGGTGATCGCCGAACGCCCGAAGCTGGCGCCGCACGCGGACGCGATGCGGGCGAACCTGGCGCGGGTGCTTGGCGTCGACGTTGCGTGCGTCAGCGTGAAGGGCAAGACCAACGAGCGGGTGGACGCGGTCGGCGCGGGCGAGGCGATCGCCGTCCACGCCGTCGCGATGGTGTTCGGGTGAGTGCATCCGGCCTGCGCGTCCGCTTCGCCCCGAGTCCGACCGGGCAGTTGCACGTCGGCAACGCGCGCACCGCGCTCTTCAACTGGCTGCTCGCGCGCGGCCGGCAGGGCACGTTCGTGCTCCGCATCGAGGACACGGACTTCGACCGCTCGACGGCCGAGTCGGACCGCAGCGTGCTCGACGACCTGCGCTGGCTCGGCCTGGATTGGGACGAAGGCGTCGAGGTGGGCGGCGCGCGGGGGCCGTATCGGCAGTCCGAGCGTCTCGGGATCTACCGCGAGCACGCGGACCGCCTGCTCGAGAGCGGGCACGGCTACTACTGCTTCTGCCCGCCGGAGCGCCTCGAAGCGGAACGGGAGGCGGCGCTGGCGGCCGGCCGGCCGCCGATGTACGCGGGCACCTGCCGGGCCGTCACGCTCGCGGACGCGCGAGCGCGCATCGCGGCGGGGGAGCCGGCGTCGATTCGACTGCGCGTGCCCGTGCACCGGCATGTGGCCTTCGACGACCTGGTACGCGGGACGGTCCGCTTCGAAACCGAGGTGATCGGTGATCCCGTGGTGGTCCGGTCGGATGGCGTGCCGGCGTACAACTTCGCCGTGGTGGTCGACGACGCGCTGATGGGCATCACGCTCGTCGTCCGCGGCGAGGACCACATCTCGAACACGCCGCGGCAGCTGCTCCTCTACGAGGCGTTCGGATACGGGCCACCGCGATTCGCCCACGTGTCCATGGTGCTCGGCCCCGACCACACGAAGCTCTCGAAGCGGCACGGCGCGACGTCGGTCCGGGAGTTCCGCGAGCGCGGGATTCTGCCGGAAGCGCTGGTGAACTACCTGGCCCTGCTCGGCTGGTCGCCGGGCGAGCATGAGGAGCTGCTGCCGGTGGACGAACTGGCGCGCCGCTTCCGGATCGACCACGTCGCCCACAGCGCGGGCGTCTTCGACCCGGAGAAGCTCGCGTGGGTTAACCGCCACTACCTCAAGCTGGCCGCGCCCGCGCGGCTCGCCGGGCTCGCGGCTCCCTTCATCGAGGCGGCCGGCTGGGGGACTCCGGGGCCGGCGGCGGACCACCGGTTCCTCGAGGTGCTGGTGGAAGCCGTCGTCGGATCGGTCGACTGTCTGGCGGACGTGCCGGATCGCGTGCGCTTTCTGTTCGCGTTCAACGCGGACGAGGCCCTGGCCGTTCCCGCGGTGGCCGACGAGCTGGCCGGGCCGGTGGCGCGGGCCGTCGTTCTGGCCTTCGCCGACGAACTTGAGGTGTGTGGCCCGCTGGCGGACCGGGACCAGTTCCGCGCCGCCGCCGCGCGCGTCCGGCAGAAGACCGGCGCCAAAGGCAAGGAGCTGTTTCATTCCATCCGGCTGGCGATGACCGGGGAGCCGTCCGGCATGGAGCTCGACCACGCCGTGCCGCTGATCGAGATGGCCGCGGCGCTGCCCCCGGATTCGACGTTTCACCGGGTGCCGTCGGCCGCCGCGCGCGCGCGCGCCGTGGCGGCGAGGATCGGGCCGGCGTGATCGTCTTCGGCATCAACCCCGTGCTGGAGGCGCTCAAGGGCGGGCGCGCGCGGGAGCTGCGCGTCGCGAAGCGGGCGGACGAGCGGTTGGGCCGGCTGCTGGCGGCGGCGCGGGAGCGCCACGTGCCCGTGCGGCATGTGTCGCCGGAGGAACTGGACCGCCTGTCCCGGAAGGGCGTGCACCAGGGCGTGGCGGCCGAGGTGGAGGAGCGGGCGGCGGCCGCGCTGTCAGACCTGCTGGCCGGTCCCGCGGTGCCGTTGCTCGTGGTGCTCGACGGGGTTGAAGACCCGCACAACCTCGGCGCCATTGCCCGCTCGGTTGACGCCGCCGGGGCCGGGGGCCTGGTGGTCCAGGAGCGCCGGTCCGCCGCGCTGGACGGGGTGGCGGTCAAGGCGTCCGCCGGGGCCCTCAACCATGTGCCGGTGGCCGAGGTCGTGAACATCGCCCGGGCCATCGAGGAGCTCAAGGCGTCCAACGTATGGGTCGTCGGACTGGCCGGCGAAGGGGATGTGCCCTATACGGACGTGGATTTCACCCTGCCGACGGCGATCGTGCTGGGCGCAGAGGGCCAGGGCCTCCGGCGGCTGGTCCGGGAGCGGTGCGACCGGCTGGCCCGGATCCCTCTTTTCGGGCAGGTCGAGAGCCTGAATGTCTCGGTTGCGGCCGGGATCGTGCTCTTCGAGGCCGTCCGGCAGCGCACCCAGGCGCCGGCTCCCGGGACCCGCTGAGCAGCCCGCCGAACGGCGGCAAATGCCTCGCCCCGCTGGCGTTGACACCACTGGCACGCGACGTGCTACGATACGCTCTTTGTCTGGCTGGCGTAGCTCAGTCCGGTAGAGCAGCTGATTTGTAATCAGCTGGTCGGGGGTTCAAATCCCTCCGCCAGCTCC
>JBFXBH010000238.1:0-4004 GCA_050183355.1 Vicinamibacterales bacterium
CGGGCATCCGTTCTCGCCGCACTACGCCGACAGCCACCCGGCGTGGCTCGGCGGCGAGCCCACGCCCTTCCTGCCGGGCCCTCCCGTGCACGTGCTGACGTTGCGGCCGTAGACTTCGTCCATGCACGACCTGCCATCCCCGGACGTCCTGGCGGCGGAACTGAACGCCGAGAGCGCGGCGCCAGCCCGGCCGGGCGATACGCTCGTCAGGTGGCTCGATCTGCTGCGTTCGCAGACCGGGAGCGACCTCTATCTTGTGGCCGGTGCCCCGCCGGCACTTCGCGTGAACGGTGTCATTCGCGCGCTCGCGGAACCCGTCCTTGACGGCGAGGACATCGAACACGCGATCCTGCCGGCGTTGCCTCCGCGGGCAGCGGAACAGTACCGCCGGATCTCCTACGCGGATACGTCGATCAAGCCGGCGGGCCTCGGGCGCTTTCGCATCAACCTGCATCGCGAGCGGGGGCGTGCGGCTGCCAGCATCCGCGCCGTTCCGCTGTTGCCACCGACGCTCCGGGAACTCGCCCTGCCGGCCTCCATCCAGGCATTGACCTCTCTGCCGCACGGACTCGTGCTGATCGGCGGCCCGACGGGTTCCGGCAAGTCTACGACGGTCGCGGCACTCGTGGATGCGATCAACAGGCGCGACGCCAAACACATCATCACCATTGAGGATCCGATCGAGTTCGACCACACGCACCAGCGGAGCCTCGTGGAGCAGATTGAGGTTGGCGTCGACACACCTGATTTCGCGACGGCCCTGCGGTCGGCTGTCCGTCAGTCCCCCGATGTAATCGTTGTCGGTGAGATGCGGGATCCGGAGACGATGCGCATGGCGGTCGCGGCCGGAGAGACCGGACACCTGGTGTTCTCGACCCTCCACACCACGGACGTATCGTCCACAATCTCGAGGGTCTCTGACGCATTCCCGCCCGAACGGCACGCCACCATCAGACAGGAGCTCGCGATGGCGCTCGCGGCCGTGATGACGCAGCGGCTGCTCCCGAAGGTCGGTGGAGGACGCGTTCCCGCAGCCGAGTTGCTGATGGTCGGCTATGGGGCGCGCCAGCACATCCGGAAGAATGCGCTGCAGCACCTCAATCAGGAGATCACGATTACCCGCAGCGCGGGTTCGTTCACATTCGAGGAGTCGCTGGCACAGCTCGTTCAGTCCGGCGCCATAGAGGTCGAGCAGGCGCGGACGGCCGCACCCCATCGCGAGGAGTTCGACGCGCTGCTCGGGTCACGCCAATGAGAAAGCAGACCGGACCTGCCCCCAAGACCTTCAACGCGTATCTGAAGGCGCTGCCAGTGGACCACCGGGCGGCGCTGGAACGCATCCGGAAGACCGTTCACGAACTCGAGCCGGAGATCGAGGAGTGCATCAGCTACGGCCTGCCGACCTTCAAGCTCGGCGGCAGGACCGTGCTGCACATCGGCGCGGCCGCGAAGCACTGCGCGATCTACGGCGCCGTGGGGACCTTCGCAGACGCGCTCGCGGAGTACGACGTCAGCAGGGGCACGATCCGGTTCCAGCCTGACGCGCCGTTGCCGCTCGCGCTGCTGCGAAAGCTGATTCGGGGCCGGCTCGCCCGTGTGCGGCAGAGCCCTGGGCGTTCCGGGCGCCCTGCGGCATTACGTCGCACGGTCCCCTCGAGGACCGGCTGACAGAATGGTGCCACGACCCTGAGCCCCATGCCGACAGCCCGGTCAGGCGCCTCCGTCGCGCGCACCGGCAGCACCGTGCTGCCGTGGCTCGTCCGTCTCCGCTGGGCCGCCGTCGCCGCGATTGCCGTGACGGCTGCGGGCGTGACCTTCGCGGACGTCGTGCTGCCCCTGGTCCCGCTCGGACTGCTGCTGGCTGGACTCTGCGGCACCAATCTCCTGCTGGCAGTTCAGCTGCGCTCGCCGGAGCCTTCACCCGCCGGCATCGGCGGCGTCCTGGTGGCCGACGCGCTGCTGCTGACCGGCATCCTGCACTTCGCGGGCGGGCCCATGAACCCGTTCAGCACGATCTACCTGATCGGCGTCACGCTGGCGGCCGTGCTTCTGGGCCACCGCTGGGCGCTGGCCGTCGCGCTCGTGTCCGTGGGCGCGTACGCCGTGACGTTCGTCTGGTACGAGCCGCTCCATTTCCACAGCACCGGCGGCATGGAGGACGAACTCACGTTTCACCTGGGCGGCATGTGGGTGGCCTTCACCGCCGCGGCGCTGCTCATCGCCTACTTCGTCGGCCGGATGGCCCTGGCTCTGGAGCAACGGGAGACGGAACTGGAGGAGGCGCGCCAGGAGGCCACCAGGACGGAACGCATGGCCGCGCTGTTCGCGCTCGGCGCCGGGGCCGCCCACGAACTGGCGACGCCGCTCGGGTCGATCCGTATGGCCGCCGCCGAACTCGAGCGCGCGTCGAGCCACGCCGGCACCGTGCCGCGCGACACGCGTCCCCTCCTCGCGGCCATCCAGAGTGAAGTGGAGCGCTGCACGCGCGTGCTCGACCAGATGAGCGGCCGGGCAGGCGCCGCGGCGGGCGTCGCCAGCAGCACCGATCCGGCGCACCTGGTGGAAGACGTCCGGCAGCGCCTGGCCGGGACGCTCGCCGCCCGCCTGCGCGTGGAACTACCCGCGGCACCGAGACCGGTCAGCGTGCCGCCTGAGCCACTCCGGCAAGCGCTGGTCGTGCTCGCACAGAACGCCTTCGACGCCTCGGGCCCTGAGCAGATCGTGACACTGCGGATCGACCAGACCGCGGGCCTGCGCATCGAAGTTGTCGACCAGGGCCGCGGCATGACGCCCGAGATGCTCGCGCGAGCCGGCGAGCCGTTCGTGACGACGAAGACGCGCGGGACCGGCCTCGGCCTTGGTCTCTTCCTCGCCCGATCGCTGACCGAGCAGATCGGCGGCACGCTGCGGATCGATTCCACGCCGCACGTGGGCACCACGGTGACGCTCGAGGTTGCGGGTATATGAAGGAAATGAACCGGATCCTTCCATCGATCCTCGTCGTGGAGGACGACACCGTCTTCCGGTCGCTCCTGGTGGAGGCGCTGCGCGAACGTGGCTACGATGCCACCGGCGTGGCCGACGGCGAGACCGCCGTGGAAGCGGCACGGGCCGACAGTCCGGAGATGGCGGTCGTGGACCTGAAGCTGCCCGGTATCTCAGGACTGGATGTCCTGCGGGAGCTGAAGGCGATCGACCCGACCACGGCCGTCGTCGTGCTCACCGGCTACGGAAGCATCGCCACCGCGCTCGAGGCGGTGCGTCTCGGCGCCACGCACTACCTCACGAAGCCGACCGACGCGGACCGCGTGCTGGCCGCCTTCCAGCTGGGCCTGGCCGCCACCTCGCACGAGGCGCAGGTGGACACCCCGTCACTGGCGCGCGTGGAGTGGGAGCACATCCAGCGCGTGCTTGCGGATGCCGGTGGTAATGTCTCGGAGGCTGCTCGTGAACTCTCGATGCACCGCCGCTCCCTGCAGCGGAAACTGGCCAAGTATCCGGTCAAGCGTTAGGAGATCCGTCAGGCCTCCTCGCTGGAAGGCGTACCGGATTCCGAACTGCAGAACAATCCCGGCGGCGCCGGTCTAGCGGGCCTGCCGCCGGAACTCCTCCGGGCCGAACGCGTCCACCTGAATCACTTCATCCCGCACGGCGTGGGCGCTCACCAGCTGCGCGTGCTCCTCCGCCGTCACCACGCCGGCGGCCAGCGCGGCATCGAGCAGCGCGTCCCCGGGCGCCTTGTCCAGCCGGCCCGCGCGCACGGCGTCGCGGATCTTGGTTTCGACCGACCGTGCCGCGACAGCCTCGTCGAGCGCGGTCTCGAGACGGCCCAGCCCCGGTTCGTCCGGGGGCGGCACGTAGATCCCCCTCGTCAGCACGAGACGGGCGTCGCGATCCTCCAGCAGGCCGCGTGCCACCAGGGCGCCGAGGTGATCGGACGGTGGCCGGTACCGCGCGCCAGCCGGAAACACGAGCGGGCGCAGGATCCACGCCACGGGCCGCGC
>JBFXBH010000239.1:0-3992 GCA_050183355.1 Vicinamibacterales bacterium
CTGCGCGACGCCCTGCCGGAGTCCGTGTGACGCCCGCCATCGACGTCCGCGACGTCCGCAAGGTCTACCGGCGCTTCAGCCAGCGCCGGCAGTTCTCCACGCTCAAGAGCGCGCTGCTCGGTGGCGGCGCAACGAAGGCCTTCCGGCCCGACGAGGCGCTCGAGGCGCTCAAGGGCGTCAGCTTTGCGGTCAACCGGGGGCAGTCCTTCGGCATCGTCGGCCGGAACGGCTCGGGCAAGAGCACCATGCTCAAGCTGCTCGCCGGTATCGGCAAGCCCACCTCCGGCAGCATCAGCGTTGCCGGCCGCGTGTCCGCGCTGATCGAGCTCGGCGCAGGCTTCCACCCCGAGATCTCCGGCCGCGAGAACGTCTTCATCAACGGCCTGATGCTGGGCCTCTCGCGCAAGGAGATTGCCCGTCGCTTCGACGAGATCGTGGCCTTCGCCGAGCTCGAGGACTTCATCGACGCGCCGGTGAAGACGTACTCGTCCGGCATGTACATGCGGCTCGGCTTCGCCGTGGCCACGCACGTCGACCCGGATGTGCTGCTCGTCGACGAAGTGCTCGCCGTCGGCGACGAAGCGTTCACACACAAGTGCCTCGACACGTTCGCCGAGTTCCGGCGCCGCGGCCGCACGGTGGTGCTGGTGACGCACTCGCTGGACCTGGTCGACCGCTTCTGCGACGAAGCGCTGTGGCTTGACCACGGCGTCGTGCGCGCCCAGGGCGACCCGCGCCGCATCGTCGACGAGTACCGGCTGGATGTGGCCCGCGCGGAAGACCGGCAGATGGCCGGGCAGAATCGCGAGGCCGCGGCCCGGGTGACCGTCGCCGCTGCCCCGGCGCCGAACGCGGACGCCGGCCCTGCCGCTGACGGAGGAGCCGCTGACGCGGGAGCCGCCGCCGCGCCGGGCTCCGGACAAGCGGAGGAGTCAGGCGCAGACGTTGCGGCCGCCACGTCCGAGCCAGCCGACATGTTCAAGGCCGTCGAGGGCCGGTGGGGATCCCGTGAGGCCGAGATCGCCGCCGTCGAACTGCTCGCCGCCGACGGATCCGCCGCGACGGTTCACGAAGCCGGCAGCCGGATGACGATCCGCCTGACCGTCCGCGCCGCCGCGCCGGTACCGGACGCCGTCTTCGGCGTCGGCATCTTCAACGCCGATGGCGTGTGCGCCTACGGCACCAACACGCTGATCGACGGCGCCGGCCCGCGGGCGCTGACCGGCACTGCCACCGTGGCCTTCGAGATCGACCCGCTCGACCTGGTCGCCGGCAGCTACAAGCTGGACGTGGCCGTCCACCGGCCCGACGGCGTGCCCTACGACTACCACCGCCTGCTCTACAGCTTCCGCGTCACCTCGCCCGTGGCTGAAGTCGGCATCAGCCGCCTCCGCCACACCTGGCACGTCGACGGCGGCATCGGCTGATCCGCGTCACGTCCTCAGAAACGGGTTGCGAATCGTCAGCGTATCGCCGACGACTCGGCCGTCCTGCATGTCCTCGGAATAGAGTTCGCCGCAATCCGCCGCGAGAGCCGACGCGATGATCAGCGCATCGTAGAAGTGGAATCCATGATCGGCGACGAGGCCGAGCGCGCGCTCGTGCGTCTCGACTGTGATGGCAACCGGAGGCGGGCACAGCGCCCGAACCGCCGTGAGGGCCTCTGAAATCTCCGGCCACGACATCCTGAGCCTGCGGGAGGCGACGGCGGCGAGCTCATTGAGCACCTGCACGCTGATGACGCCGCCGGCGCGGAGGAGCGCCTCCGCTTGCGGTGTGCGCACAGGATCCGCGCCGATCGCGTAGATCAGGATGTTCGTGTCGAGGAACGGCCTATCGCTCATTGGCTTCATCCCGACTGAACGTAAAGCCGGGAGGAAGCGGACGGCGAAGTCGCCGGAGCCGATCGAGTGCCTTCTGGGCGCTCTGGTCTCGAGCCACCTCGAACGCGCGCTCGCCGGCAATCCGGATTTCGATCTGGTCGCCTTCCTTCAACTCCAGGGCCTCGACCACGGCAGAAGGCAAACGGACGGCCAGGCTGTTACCCCACTTCGCGACCTGCATCGGACCCTCCTGGATATACGCGTAGTCTACGTGTATCATCGCCCCGGCCGCTACGGTTTCGGCCTCCTCTGCCGGACGAGGCGCCTCAGGATTCCGAGACTGGCCGTGCCGTCGGGATGGCGTGACTGCGGCACGAATCGCACACCGCGCGACCGCCCCGTGAGCGGAATCCGCGTCTGCCCGTCCTAAGATCAACAGTTCCGTGGCTCAACCCTCCCTCGCGCTCAGCGCGCTGTTCAAGACTGCCGTCACGCGCGCCGGGCTCGACCGGCTGACGACCCGCACCGCGGGGCTCACGCCGTCCGGCAAGGCGCTCGCGCTCGCACACGCCGCGTCCACGTTTGCCGGCACCACCGTCGCCATCGTGCCGACGGACCGCGACGTCGACCAGCTCGTCGCCGACGCGCAGTTCTTCCTGACGACGATGAGCGGGGGCAACGCCTCTGCGGCGGTCGTGCACCCGTTCCCGTCGCACCAGGTGGACCCGTATCGCGGCATGACGCCGCACTTCCGGGTGCTCGCGGCGCGCGGGCGCGCGCTGCACGCCATCGCCGGCCAGCAGGCGCGGCTCGTCGTGGCCTCGGCCTCGGCCCTCCTGCCGCTCGTCAGCCGCCCGGATCGCATCCGAGGTGCCGGCGCAGACCTGCGTATCGGCACCGTCATCGAGCCCCACGACCTGGCCGAGCGGCTCGTCGAAGCCGGCTTCACGCGCGAGGACCCCGTGGACGCCCACGGCGAGTTCACGCTGCGCGGCGGCATCGTCGACATCTTCCCGGCGGATTCCGACAAGCCCGTGCGGCTCGAGTTCGTGGGCGACCAGGTGGAGAGCCTGCGCCGCTTCGACCCGGCCACGCAGCGGTCGGCCGACGCCGTGGACCAGCTCTCCGTGAGCCCCGTCCGCGACCGCCTCGAGGGCGACGACGACCCCGTCACGTTCTTCGACTTCCTCGCCGAGGCCGGCGCGCGCCAGTTCCTGGTGCTGGAGCCCGCCGAAGTCGTCGAGATCCTCGGCCGCACGTGGGAGCAGGCCGCCCGGAGCTGGGAGAGCATCCGCAGCTCGGCGACAGCCACCTCCGGACGCTCTGAGCTTCCCGCAGGGCGCGATGAGAGCGCGGCAGGGGTGCTTCCACCCGAGCGCCTGCTGGCCGCCGAGGCGCCGACGCTGGCCACGATCGCCGGCGCCAGCACGCTCGAGGAGCTGGGCCTCGACGACGCCGTCCACCACGTCTCCTGCCAGCCCGTTGTCGAGTATCGGGGCCGCATCGTCGACTGGGTGAACGACCTCCGCCGCGGCCGCGAGCAGGGCGACACGCAGGTGTTTCTCGCCGAGACGCCCGGCATGGCCGAGCGCGTCGCCGAGGTGCTGCAGGAGTACGACATCCTCGCGCAGCCCGTCGACCATCCCGACGGCACGCGCACGGCGGCGGTGCTCATCGGCATCGGCGTGCTGTCGAAGGGCTTCCGGCTGCCCGAGGCGCACCTCACCGTATTCGCCGAGCGCGACATCTTCGAGGAGAGCCGCCGCGCGTCGGACCGCACGCAGCCGCGCAACCTCGCCCGCACGTTCCTCTCGGACCTGCGCGACCTCAAGAAGGGCGACCTCGTCGTTCACGTGGACCACGGCATCGGCGAGTTCGTCGAGCTGAAGCAGCTCGGCCTCGGCGGTGCGGCCGGCGCCACGGGCGGGGGCGGCGTGCAGGAGTTCCTCGAGCTCCGCTACGCCAACGACGACAAGCTGTTCGTCCCCGTCGAGCGGCTGGACCTGATCCAGAAGTACACCGGCGGCACCCGGCCCGCGCTGGACAGGCTCGGCGGCACCACGTGGGAGAAGGCCAAGACGCGCGTCAAGAAGGCCATGCGCGACATGGCCGAGGAGCTGCTCAAGCTCTACGCGCAGCGCAAGGCCGTCGCCGGCCACGCCTTCGCCG
>JBFXBH010000240.1:0-3986 GCA_050183355.1 Vicinamibacterales bacterium
GATCGTGCAGTTGGTTCAGGACGTCGAGGAAGTTGCTCGCCATGGGGCTGCTGTTCCTGGAAAGCCGTCCGCAGCATCGTCAGGCTCCGGGCGCGCTCGCTGAGCAGGCGGAGACGGGCCGCGAATGCCGCACCATCGAGCGGCGCAATCGGAGACTGGTCGGGTTGAATACCCGTCCAATCTGTGGAGACCTCATCAAGCCGCTGCACAGCCGCCATCGTTCCAGTCTAGCCGTTCTTCTTCTCGAACTCCTGCATGAACGAGACGAGCGCGTCGATCCCGGCCTCCGGGAACGCGTTGTAGACGGACGCGCGCATGCCGCCCACCGACCGGTGGCCCTTGAGGCCGTCGAACCCGGCCGCGGTGGCTTCCTTGTCGAACTTCTTCTCCAGCTCCTCGCTCGGCAGCCGGAACGTGATGTTCATCAGCGAACGGTCTTCCTTCTTCGCCGTGCCGCGATAGAAGCCGGTGCGGTCGATCTCGGCGTAGAGCTTGCCGCCCTTCCGCTCGTTCAACGCCGCCACGGCGTCCAGACCACCCAGCCCCCGCAGCCACTTCATCGTCAGCCCCAACACGTAGATGCCGAAGGTCGGCGGCGTGTTGTAGAGCGAGTCGTTCTCCGCGTGCGTCTTGTAGCTGAACATCGTGTGCAGCGTCGCCGGCGCGCGCGCGATCAGGTCCTCGCGGATGATGACGAGCGTCACGCCCGACGGGCCCAGGTTCTTCTGCGCGCCCGCGTAGATCAGGCCGTGCCGGCTGACGTCGATCGGCTTGCTGAACATGTTCGACGACGTGTCGCTGACGAGCGGCACGTCACCGACGGCCGGAAGATCCCTGTACTCCGTGCCCTCGATCGTGTTGTTGCTCGTCATGTGGACGTACGCGGCACCGGGCGTCAGCTTCAGCTCGCTCTGGAGCGGCAGCCGCGAGTAGTTCTCGGCCTTGGTCGACGCGGCGACGTTCACGGTGCCGACTCTCTTCGCTTCCTTGACGGCCTTCTCGGCCCACGAGCCGCTGTCGATGTAGTCAGCCGTCTGGCCGGCGCCGAGCAGGTTCATCGGCACGAGCGAGAACTGCGTGCTGGCGCCGCCCTGGAGCAGCAGCACCTTGTAGTTGTCCGGGATGTTGCCCAGCGCGCGGATGTCCGCGACGGCGCGATGCAGGATGTCCTCGAAGGCCTTCGAGCGGTGGCTGATCTCCATGACGGACATGCCGACGCCGGGGAGCGCCATCAGATCGCGCTGGGCTTCTGCGAGAACCGCCTCGGGCAGCACGGCCGGACCGGCGGAGAAGTTGAAGATGCGGTGCGTAACGGACATGAAAGCTCCTGAGAGGAAGTGCGAAACCCTCTCAGTGTACTTCCGGCCGCCTGTGTGGACGTGAGACGGCGGACGAACTGAAATGCCAGCCGGTGTCGGCCGCCCGGATCACGGCAGAACACCGGCGTGACCGGGAACCCACCACTCCGACGGTCTGAGATGGCACCCCGCGTCGCGATCGAAGACCAGCGGGTGCCACGGCGGTGCGGCAACCGCCGGTCCCGGCGCGGCATGCTCCGCCTTCGAGCTGTCCGAGTTCGTCGGAGCGGGGACACTCGCCGCCCGCGTACCGTGTGGGCGCACCATCATGCACCCGCCATCGCAAGCAGGGCTCGGGCCGTGTCCGTTCCCCGCATGGTGCCCGGCCTGAGGAACATGTCATCCAGCGCGGCACCGGCGCGCACGTGGGGATACACCAGGTCGCCTTCGGGCACCCGGAAGTCGATCAGCACGGGACCTTCGTGGGCCCGCGCGTCGGCGAGCGCCGACTCCACGCCATCCGGACGATCGACCCGGCAGGTCCGGATTCCGAACGCGTTCCCGATCCCGATGAAGTCAGGACCCGAGAGCGCAACCGCTTCGTAGCGCCGCTCGTAGAAGTGGTGCTGGAGCTGGCGGACGAGACCCAGACATCCGTTGTTGATGATGGCGATCTTGATCGCGAGCCGTTCCTGGACGACGGTCGCCAGTTCGGGCATCGCCATCTGGAAGCCTCCGTCGCCGACGACGGCCCAGACCTCCCGTGCGGGCATCGCGAGCTTCGCGCCGATTGCGGCCGGCAGCGCGAAGCCCATCGTTCCGCACCCGCCGGAGGTAATGAGGGAGCGCGGCGTTTCATGTCCGTAGTGCTGCGCTTCCCACATCTGGTGCTGACCGACATCGGTCGCCACGAGCGCCTGTCCGCCGGTCATACGTGAGAGCGCCTGGATGACCTGGATGGCCGTCAACGGCTCCGAGGGCGCCACCGCGCGGTCGCCCTGCTGCACGCCCGCCCGACGGTCGGCGATCTGCCGGGACCACCCGGATGGGCGCCGGCGGATATCCACCCGCAGCCATCGGCGAAGCACGCGCCCGACGTCAGCCGCGATGCCAAGGTCGACGGGAATGATCTTGTTGAGCTCGCCGGGGTCGATGTCGACGTGAATCTTTCGCGCCGTCGGCGCGTAGCGGGCCGGGTCGCCCGTTACGCGGTCGTCGAAGCGCATGCCCAGGGCGATGAGAAGGTCAGCGGCCTGAATCGCTTCGTTCACCCAGACCCCGCCGTGCAGGCCCATCATGCCGAGGTTGAGCGGATGCGAAGCCGGCAGCGCGCCCAGGCCCAGAAGCGTCAGCGCGACAGGGATGTCGTGTGCCTCGGCGAACTGCCGCAGTTCCCGTTCGGCCCCACCGAGCAGGATGCCGTGCCCCGCCAGGATGACCGGTCGGCGTGCCCGCGCGATGAGCTCAAGCGCCCGACGGTCCTGTTGCGTCAGACCGCGTCGCTCTCGTCGGGCCGGCGCCGGCGTCGCCGGCGCGCCAGGATGTGGCGCGCAACGGCCCTGCTGGGCGTCCTTCGTGATGTCCACGAGCACGGGGCCGGGACGGCCCTCCCGGGCAACGGCAAACGCCCGCTGCAGCGTCGGACCGATGTCTTCCGGGCGCGTGACGAGGTGGCTCTCCTTCGTGACCGGCGCCGCGATGCGCGTGATGTCGACCTCTTGAAAGGCGGTCGTGCCAAGGAGATGGCTGCTGACCTGCCCCGTGATGCACACGACGGGGGACGAGTCCATCTTCGCGGTGGCGAGGCCCGTCACCATGTTGGTCGCGCCAGGGCCGGATGTTGCCAGCGCGACGCCGACGCGGCCGCTCGCACGGGCGTAGCCATCAGCCATGTGCGTGGCGCCCTGCTCGTGCCGAACCAGCACATGGCGGACGGGGTAGGCCGCCATCGCGTCATAGATTGGAAGAATGGCGCCGCCGGGGTACCCGAAGACGTCGGTGACGCCCTCACGGGTCAGGCAGTCCCACACGATCTGGGCTCCAGTCGGATCTGTCACGGTCCCGTCTCCTGAAAAAGAAAAGGGCCGTCACCTTGTATGGGTGACGGCCCTCAGTTCATAAGCCTTCGCGTTTCAGCAATGCGCGCCATCACCCGGTGGACGCCCTCGACCGGAGAACCGGCCGAGGACCGTAACGACCACGCGAATGAGGGTGAGGCGCACGGGACGATTTCAGCCGACGTGCGCGGACCTGTCTAATTGATTGTCGTTATGCGTGGATAAGGACGCGCCCGTACCGACGCTTTCGTGAAACGTCGCGCCGCGTCCGAGCGGTGCCTGTCGCGCGATGTTGCCGCCGGCTCGGCCCCGCCGGGCATTCTTCGCAACGTCGTGCCCCGCGGCCGGGGCGCAACGTGCCGGTGCTGCAACCGCGGCGCTAGCTGGCGCGCTCTGCCACGCCCGGGTCGACTGCGGGTTGGCCGATCGCCGCGGCCAGCTCGTCGAACGCCGAGACGGGCGCCGCCGATGCGGGCGTGGGAGCCGGCGCCGCGGCGGGTGCCGGAGCCGACGCGCCGACGATGCCGCCGAGCTGCGCCGCGAACATCGACAGCAGCGCCTGCCGGTCCGCCGCGGCCACGCGGCCGGGCAGCAGCTCCGCGGACACGACACCGCGGCACCCGTTGGCGTC
>JBFXBH010000241.1:0-3976 GCA_050183355.1 Vicinamibacterales bacterium
GCGTCGATCGCGTCCAGCGCCAGGTCGTCGCCCGTCGAGACGAGCGCGAAGTCGTACGAACAGTTGCGGCACCGCGGCGTCTCGTCAAAGCCGAGGTAGCCGCACTTGGGACACTCCATACGTCCTACCGGCCTCCGCCGGTGCCCGGCCCGTCGAGACCGTCCAGTTCCAGCAACCGCGCCTGCCACTCGGCCTGCAGCCGATCGGCCTCCGGGCGCTGGGCATCGAAGCGGCCGATCGCCTCGAGCGCCCGCAGCGCATCCGGCAGGTGTCCGCCCGCGGCGAGCGTGCGGGCCCGCATCAACGCGACATCCGCGCCACGCGGGACGGGCAGTTCGTCCGCCCGCGTCTCGGCTGCCGGCGTCCGGCCCGCCGGTGCCGCGAACCACAACTCGATTGCCACACCGGCCACAAGCGCCCCCGCGACGGCCGCCGCCACCGCGACCACGGGCAGGCTGACCCGCCGCGCCCGCACCACCGCCGGCACCGGCGCCACGCCGCCGAGACGCGCGCCCGCGTCGGCCAGCCCGACCGCCCCCGGCGACGGGGCACGGCCCAGACGATGCACGCGCTCGAGCACGCTGGCCGCCAGATCGTCAGGGCCCGATCGCTCGACGGCCTGCGTCAGCAGTTCCCGCGCCCGCTCGGTCTCACCGCGGTTGAAGGCGTCGACGCCCAGCTGCAGCAGCTCATCGCCCTCGCGCTGGCGTTCGGCAATCGCGCCGCGGGCACGCTCGATGTACGCGCGCGCCCGGCCGTGGCCCCGCTCGAGGAACGAGACGCGCGTCCAGACGTTGATGGCCTGCTCGAACTGCCCGGCGAAATACAGGTCGAGGCCGGTCAGCAGCAGGTGCTCGATCCGGGCGTCGCGGGACTCCGGCCCGTTGGGCGCGCGATCGAGGGGCTGTGGTGTCGGTGACATGACAGGGATCGCGTCGGAACCTGACGGATTATAAGGGCCCGCGCGGAAGTAAGTCGATCATCATGGGCGTCGAGGCGCCCGCCCGGCAAGGCACGAGGAGTGCGCATACCGGGAGTATGCAAGCGACGAGTAACGCAGCCCGGCGGGATGCATCGGCGGCCAGGATGGCCGAGTTACTTCCGCGCGGGCCCTGACGCCGGACCTGCCGCACAATGGCGGGGCGGATGCTCATCGAGACCATACCGAACGTCAGCGAGGGCCGCCGGTCCGCGGTGATCGGCGCGCTGGCGCGCTGCTGCACCGCGGGCGGCGCGCACCTGCTGCACACCTCCAGCGATCCGTCGCACAACCGGACGGTGCTCACCGTCGCCGGCACACCGGAGGCCGTGCACCAGGCGATGCTGGCGCTGGCCGCCGAGGCCGTCCGGCTGATCGATCTGCGCCGCCACGACGGCGTGCACCCGCGCGTCGGAGCCGTGGACGTGATGCCGTTCGTGCCGCTCGCCGGCGCCGCGATGGCCGACGCGGTGGCGCTGGCCCGTCGGACGGCCACGGCGATCGCGGCGACGCTGGACGTGCCGGTGTTCCTGTACGAGGAGGCCGCGACCGCCGCCCACCGGCGGCGCCTGGACCAGATTCGGGCCGGCGGGCTGCCGGGACTCGCGGAGCGGATGCTCCGGCCCGACTGGGCTCCCGACGCCGGCCCCGCGCGGCCGCACCCGTCCGCCGGCGTGTTCGTCATCGGTGCCCGGCGCCCGCTGGTCGCCTACAACGTGGATCTCGATACCCGGGACATGGCCGCCGCGACCGCCATCGCGCGTCAGGTGCGCGCGCGGGACGGAGGGTTGCCGGGCGTCAAGGCGCTGCCGATGTGGCTGGCGCACCGGGACCGCGCGCAGGTCTCGATGAATCTGACGGACCTCGAACAGACCACGGCCGCACAGGCCTTCGACGCCGTCGTCCACGCCGCCGCCACGGCGGGCATCCGCGTCGCGGAAAGCGAAGTCGTCGGGCTGATCCCGGAGGCCGCGCTCGGCGGCCGGACGCCGGCAGACCTCCGGATCGCGAACTGGACCGGGGACCTGCTCCTCGAAGCGCAGTTGCAGCGGGCCGGCCTCATCTCGTAACC
This sequence comes from Vicinamibacterales bacterium, assembly GCA_050183355.1. Taxonomy (GTDB): domain Bacteria; phylum Acidobacteriota; class Vicinamibacteria; order Vicinamibacterales; family UBA2999; genus CANKJK01. Next base: position 2,052 of record JBFXBH010000241.1, read on the forward strand.
GCGCCGCGAACCCGCGACAGGTGGCCCAACGCGCCGCGGGCGGCGGCGACCTGCGCAGAACGCGGCGCGGAGCGCGACTGAAGTGTACGAGCCAGGCGCCCTCCACAGGCGCGCACGGAGCGCGAGCACCGCGTTCTGCGTGGGCCGCCGTCGCCCGCGTTCAGCGTTGGCGCGTCAGTTCAGCTCGTCGTCGCGGCGGCCGATCGGGATTCCGAGCGACCGCATCTTCCGGTACAGGTTGCTTCTCTCGACCCCGAGCACTTCGGCCGTGCGTGAGATGTGGCCGCGCTGCCGCGCGAGCGTCTGCAGGATGTAGCTTCGCTCGAACGCATCGCGCGCATCGTGGAGCGGCTGCAGCGGCGCCCCCGCCGGCGCCTCGGCCGGCGCCGGCAGGCGGACGGCCACGGGCAGCAGGGGCAGGTCCGCCGCCGTGATCCGGCCGCCCGGCACCATGATCATCAGCCGCTCGACCACGTTGCGCAGTTCGCGCACGTTCCCCGGCCAGCCGTAGCTCTGCAACGCGGCGAGCGCGTCGGGTTCGAACGTCTTCTCCTTCCGCCCGTACTCGCGCGCCAGCGCCGCCATGAAGTGGCTCGCCAGCAGCGGGATGTCCTCCACGCGATCGCGAAGCGGCGCGACGGTGATCGGGACGACGTTCAGGCGGAAGTAGAGGTCCTCGCGGAACCGGCCGGCCTGAATCTCCGCCGGCAGGTTCTTGTTGGTCGCCGCCACGACCCGGACGTCGACGCGGATGCGGCGCGTGCCGCCGACCGGCTCCATCACCTGCTCCTGGAGGACGCGCAGCACCTTCGCCTGCGTCTTCAGGCTCATGTCGCCGATCTCATCGAGGAAGATCGTGCCGCCGTGTGCCGCCTCGAAGCGGCCGCGCCGGTCCGCCACCGCGCCGGTGAACGCCCCCCGCACGTGGCCGAACAGCTCGCTCTCGATCAGTTCCTCGGGAATCGCCGCGCAGTTCACCTCGACGAACGGGCCCTGCCGGCGGTGGCTCAGCGCGTGGATGTTGCGCGCCACCAGTTCCTTGCCCGTCCCGTTCTCGCCGAGCACCAGCACGCGACCGTTGGTCGGCGCCGCGGTCGCGATCTGCTCGCGCAGGTGCAGCATCACCGCGCTCTCGCCCACCAGCGCCTGCTGGTGTTCGAACCGGGCCCGGAGCGCCTGGTTCTCGACCTCGAGCCGCCGCTGCCGGATGGCGTTCCTGACGACGAGCACTGTCTTGTCGAGCGAGAGCGGCTTCTCGACGAAGTCGAACGCGCCGAGCTTGATCGACCGGACCGCCGACTCGATGCTCCCGTGGCCGGACATCATGACGACTTGGGCGTCGAACTGCCGCTCCCGCATGCGGGCCAGCGTCGCCAGGCCGTCCATGCCGGGCAGCCAGACGTCGAGCACGACGACGTCGAACGGCTCTTCGCCGAGGCGGGCCAGGCACGCCTCGCCGCTGTCCACCGCGACGACGTCGTAGCCCTCGTCGCGCAGCACGCCGGAGAGCGCCGAGCGCACGCCTGGCTCGTCATCCACGATCAGAATCGACGCCATCAGGGCACCTGCACTCTCACGCGCACGGCAGCTCGATCGCGAAGCGCGTGCCGGTCGGCGCATTGTCCGACAGGTCGATGCTCCCGCCGTGCTCGGCGACGATGCGCCGCACGATTGCGAGCCCGAGACCGCTGCCCCGCCGCTTCGTCGAGTAGTACGGCAGGAACAGTTTCTCCCGCTCCGAGGCCGGAATGCCAGGGCCGTGGTCGGCGATCACCAGCCGGACGAGGCTGTGGCCGGGGTCGTGCTCGGTCTCGATGGCGATCTCCCCCTTCCGGTCCATGGCCTCGATCGCGTTGTCGACGACGTTCTGGACGACCCGGCGGATCTGCTCCGGGTCGGCCGAGACCGGCGGCAGGTCCGGCGCG
>JBFXBH010000242.1:0-3974 GCA_050183355.1 Vicinamibacterales bacterium
CGAGGAGGTACAGCGCCATGTCGGTCTGGCCACGCAGGACGGCCACCATCAGCGCATCCAGGCCGTCGTTGTCCACGGCGTTGATCGGGGCGCCCTTGTCGAGCAGGTACTGCGCGGCGTCCTGCTGGCCGAAGCGGGCGGCCATCATCAGCGGGGTGAAGCCGGCCTTCGACGCCTGCTGCACGCTCGCGCCGCGTTCGACCAGCCGGCGGGCCACGGCCAGATGACGTTCGGACAGCGCCCACAGCAGCGCGGTCTGCCCGGCGACCGGTTCGGCGGCCCCGACCTGCGCGCCCTTGTCGAGCAGGGCCGTGACGGCGTCCGTGTTGCCGGTCCGCGCGGCGGTCATCAGCGGGGTCTCGCCGGACGGCAGCGCCAGGTTGGCGTCGGCGCCGGCCGTGAGGAGCAGGCCGACCATCGGCGCGCTGCCGTTCAGCGCGGCGAGCGAGAGGGGGGTGACGCCGTAGTCGTTGGTCGCGTTGACCTTGGCGCCCGCCTTCACCAGGAGTTCGGCGATCGCGACGTCGTTCCGGCTGGCGGCCCAGTGCAGCGCGGTCGCGCCGTCCGGCAGCGGGGCGTTCACGTTCGTCTTCCGCGCCAGCATCGTCCGCACGGCGGCCGCATCCTGCCGCTTGACGGCGTCGAGGAGCGAGTCGGCGGCGTCGGCGCGGCCGGCGGCCGCCAGGGTGGCCAGCAGGGCCAGCGCGGCGCAGGTCGTCGTTTTCGGGTTCATTCGCGTCCCCTCCCGGAACAGGCTTCCGTACTTTACAATGTCAATTGAGTTCAGGACAATGCCGATGATGTTCCAGACATTCCACGCAAGGGTGGCCACCGGCCTCGTCCTCCTGGGTCTCGGGAGTGGTGTCGCGCTGCACGCCGCGCGCGGCGCCGGGAATCCGCCGCAGGCGCAGGCCGCGGCCGCCAAGATGGCGATGGCGCCGGCACCTCCGCCGCAAGTCGCCGTCAAGCCCGTGGTCGACAAGTACTGCGTCGGGTGCCACAACGAGAAGCGCAAGGCACAGTACGCCAATCTGGCGCTCGACTCGCTCGACCTGTCGAAGGTGGGCGAGCATGCCGCCGTCTGGGAACGCGTGCTGTCAAAGCTGCGCGCGGGGACGATGCCGCCCGGCGGCGCGGTGCGTCCCGACCGCGCCACGTACGAGGCGGTCATCGCGTCGCTGGAAGGGGCGCTGGATGCGGCCGCGGCGGCCGCCCCGAACCCGGGCCGTCCGGTGATCCACCGGCTGAACCGGACGGAATACGTCAACGTCATCCGCGACCTGCTGGCGCTCGAGATAGACGGCCCGACCTACCTGCCTGCGGACAACTCCGGCTTCGGCTTCGACAACATCGGCGACGTGCTCTCGATCTCACCGGCGCTGCTCGACCGCTACGTGTCGGCCGCGCGCAAGATCGCGCGGCTCGCCGTCGGCAGCACCGAGATCCGGCCGGCCAGCACGTTCTACAAGGTGCCGACGCTGCTGATCCAGGAAGACCGGCGCGACGAGTCGCTGCCGTTCGGCACGCGCGGCGGGCTGTCGGTGCGGCACACGTTCCCGCTCGACGGCGAGTACGCCATCCGCGTGGACTTCATGAAGGACTACGGCGACCAGTGGAAGGGGCGGCACGAAGACAGCGTCGTGGACGTCCGCCTCGACGGCGTGCGCATCAAGCAGTTCACGCTCGAGAAGTCGACGAAGAACCTGTCGATCATGGCGAGCGACGGCCAGCGCCCGAACCCCGGCCCGCAGGAAGTCCGCTTCCAGGCGACGGCCGGCGTGCATGAGATCGCCGTCGCGATGGTCAAGCGGACGGTCGTCATCGAGGGCGTCGGTCCCGACCGCCTGCCGATGGCCAGCAGCAGCTTCGGTCAGCTCGGCTCGACCGAGACGGCCAACGGCAAGATCGAATCCGGTGTCCAGAACATCGAGGTGATCGGTCCGTTCAATCCGACCGCGCCGAAGGACACGCCGTCCCGCAAGGCCATCTTCGTCTGCCGTCCTGCGGCCGGGCGCGCCGGCGACGACGCCTGCGCGACGCGGATTGTCTCGCGGCTGGCGCGCCGCGCGTACCGGCGGCCGGTGAAGGCCTCCGAGGTGGCGACGCTGATGGCGTTCTACAAGGAAGGCCTGTCGGCGGGTGGCTTTGAGGCCGGCATCGAGTCCGCGATCGAACGGATGCTGATCGCGCCGGCGTTCCTGTTCAGGAGCGAGCGCGACCCGGTGGCGCCGGCGGGGAAGGCCGTGGTGCCGGTCAGCGACATCGATCTGGCGTCGCGGCTGTCGTTCTTCCTCTGGAGTTCGATCCCGGACGACGAGCTGCTCGCCGTCGCCGAGCAGGGACGGCTGCGTCAGCCCGGCGTCCTCGAGCGTCAGGTCAGGCGGATGATGGCGGACCCGAAGTCGGACGCGCTGATCTCGAACTTCTTCGGGCAGTGGCTCATGCTGCGCAACATCCCCGCGCAGCTGCCGAACTACCTGGTCTATCCGTCGTTCGACGACAGCCTGCGCGAGGCGTTCGCCCGCGAGACCGAACTGTTCCTGCAGAGCCAGGTGCGTGAGGATCGCAGCGCGCTCGACCTGCTGACCGCGAACTACACGTTCGTCAACGAGCGGCTCGCGAAGCACTACGGCATCCCCGGTATCTACGGCAGCCACTTCCGCCGCGTCACGTATCCCGACACGCGCCGCGCGGGCCTGCTCGGCCACGGCAGCGTGATGCTCGTGACTGCCTACCCGGACCGCACGTCGCCGGTCTTCCGCGGCAAGTGGATCCTCGAGAACGTCCTCGGCACGCCGCCGCCGGAGCCGCCGAAGAACGTGCCGCCGTTCCCGGAGAACGACGGGAAGGCGCCGAAGTCCGTGCGCGCCCGCATGGAGATGCACCGGAAGAACCCGGTGTGCGCGAGCTGCCACACGCTGCTGGACCCGCTCGGCTTCGGCCTCGAGAACTTCGACGGGATCGGGCAGTGGCGCGATACCGACGCGAACAGCCCCGTCGATGCCTCCGGCCAGTTCCCGAACGGCCTGAAGTTCAGCAACGCGTCCGAGTTCCGGCAGGGCATCCTGAATGGGTACCGCGCCGAGTTCCTGAATACGTTGACGAAGAAGCTGGCCACGTACGGCCTGGGGCGCGGCATCGAGTACTCCGACATGCCGGCCATCCGGAAGATCGTGAAGGACGCGGCGGCCTCGGACTACCGGTGGTCGTCGCTTGTGATGGGCGTCGTCAAGAGCCTGCCGTTCCAGATGAGGAGAGTCGAGTCATGATGATCACCAAGACGCACCTGTCCCGCCGCACGATCCTGCGTGGTGCGGGCGTCGCCATCGGCCTGCCGCTTCTCGATTCCATGGTGCCGGCGATGACGGCCCTCGCGAAGACGGCGGCGCAGCCCGTCAGGCGCTTCGGCGCGTTCTACGTGCCGATGGGCGTCAACATGAAGCTCTGGACGCCCGAGGCGGACGGCCGCGACTTCGCGCTGACGCCGACGCTCCAGCGGATTGCCGCGTTCCGGGATCAGTTGACCGTCGTCAGCGGCCTCGACAGCCATCCCGCCGTCCCGGGCGACAACGACGGCGGTGGCCCGCACTCGCGTGTCATGTCGGCCTGGCTCACCGGCGCCCACGCGCTGAAGACGGAAGCGACCGGGTCGGTTGCCGTGTCGATGGACCAGGTCGCGGCGAAGCAGCTCGGCGACGCCACGCAGCTCAAGTCCCTCGAACTGGCGCTCGAGTCGGTCGATGTGCTGGGCGTCTGTGACTACGGCTACACGTGCGCGTATACCTCGACGATCTCGTGGATCACGCCGACCACGCCGCTGCCGATGGAAGTGAACCCCCGCGCGGTGTTCGAGCGCCTGTTCGGCGACAACAGCAGCACCGACGCGAAGGTGCGGCTGCGGGCCATCCGGCGCGACGGCAGCCTGCTGGATTCGGTGACGTCCGAGGTCAACGCGCTCAACAAGCAGCTCGGCG
>JBFXBH010000243.1:0-3965 GCA_050183355.1 Vicinamibacterales bacterium
GATGGTGATGATCGTGTCGACGCACGCCCGGAGCGCCGCCAGCCCGGCCTCCGCCTGCTTCGCGCGCTTGCGGCCCTCGAACGTGAACGGCTTGGTGACGACGGCGATCGTCAGCGCACCGAGCTCGCTGGCCAGCGACGCGATCACGGGCGCGGCGCCGGTCCCGGTCCCGCCGCCGAGGCCTGTCGTCACGAAGATCATGTCGGCGCCGGAGAGCGCCTGGACGATCGACTCCGTGTCCTCGAGTGCGGCCTGCCGCCCGACGTTCGGGTCCGCGCCGGCTCCGAGGCCCTTGGTGAGCTTCGAGCCGATCTGGAGCTTCACGGCCGCGTGGTTGTGGTCCAGGGCCTGCACGTCGGTGTTGGCGACGATGAACTCGACGCCGCTGACCCCGGCCTGCACCATCCGGTTGACGGCGTTGCTGCCGCCCCCACCGACGCCGATGACCTTGATCCTGGCGCCGCTCCGGTGCTGGTGGTCGAGCGTCAGACGCATGGGCTGATCCCGTTCGGACATGAATACTCCCCTTTAGAAGAACTCTTTGAAGAGTTCGAAGAACTTCGAAATCATGCTGTCTTTGCCCACCGGGGCGGCATTGCGCTGCGCGTAGAGCAGCAGTCCCACGGGCGTGGCGAAGCCCGGACTCGACACGTGGTCGACCATGCCGCCGACGCCGGTCGGCACGGCCCGGCGCACGGGCAGGTCGAAGATCTGCTCGGCGATCTCGGTCATGCCCTCGAGCATCGCGCCGCCGCCGGCGAGCACGATGCCGGAGTTCAGCGACTTCTCGCAGCCGGCCTTGCGGATGTCGTCCCACACCAGGTGGAAGATCTCCTCCGCCCGCGGCTGCAGGATCTCGGAGACGATGCGGCGCGGCATCACGCGGGGCGGGCGGCCGCCCACGCTCGGCACCTCGATCGTCTCGTCCTCGCCGACCATCGACGAGAGCGCGCAGCCGTGACGGCGCTTCACCTTCTCCGCGTCCGGAATCGGCGTGCGCAGGCCGACGGCGATGTCGTTGGTGAAGTGGTCGCCTCCGACGGCGACGACGCCGGTGTGCCAGAGGCTGCCGCGCTCGAAGATCGCGAGGTCCGTCGTGCCGCCGCCGATGTCCACGAGCGCGACGCCGAGCTCCTTCTCGTCGGGCGTCAGCACGGCTTCCGCCGCGGCCAGCTGGTCGATCACCGTGTCCTTGACGACGACGCCGGCACGGTTCACGCACGCGATGATGTTCTGGGCCGAGGACACGCTGCCGGTCACGATGTGGACGTTGACCTCCAGCCGCGCGCCCTGCATGCCGACCGGTGCACCGATGCCATCCTGGTCGTCGACGACGAAGTCCTGCGGCAGCACGTGGAGAATCTCGCGGCCCGCGGGCAGGGTGACGGCCTTGGCGGCGTCGATGGCGCGGCGGACGTCGTCGCTCGTGACCTCGCGGTTCTTGCCTGCCACGGCGATCACGCCGCGGCTGTTGAAGCCCTTCACGTGCGGCCCGGCCAGCGCGAGGTTCACCGAGTCGATGTCGATGCCGGCCATCCGCTCGGCTTCCTCGATCGCCTTCTGGATGGCCTCGACCGCGCCGTCGAGGTTCACGACGACGCCGCGCTTGATGCCCTTCGACTCCGCCACGCCGATGCCGGCGATGTGGACCGCGTCGTCGCCGACGAGCTCGCCGACGACGGCAATGACCGTGGATGTGCCGACATCGAGGCCGACGATGTACCGTTCCTTTCGCGCCACCTGTGTCCTCCCGCCGGGCTACCGGCGCCGTCCCTTCCGCTTGCGCGGCTTCGCCGGTCCGGCCGTCGCGGCCGGCCCGTCTGCCTGCATCGTCGATGTCGTATCCGCCGGCACGGCGGGTGCCACCACGGGCTCCGGCGCCGTCCGATCCGGCGCCGCCCGATCCGAGACCGCCCGATCCGAGACCGCGCGGATACCACCCGCCGGCATCGCGCCGGCCGGGCGCACGTAGATCCGGTTGTCGAAGCGGACGTCGGCGTAGTCGGCGCCGGGCACGCGCTCGCGCAGCGTCGGCGCGAGTTCGAGATAGGTCTGCAGCCGGCGGACGAACTCGTCGTCCCCGACGCGCACGAGCGTCGGGTCGTCCTTGAGCGTCAGCACGGCGTTGTACGCATCGGTGACGTCGATCTCGGATACGCGGGCCGCCAGGTCGCGGCGTGTCGAGATGGCATCCACGACCCGGACGGCCAGCGCCGCGCGGACGTCGTCCACGCGGGGGCCGTCGCCGGCCGCGCCGCCGTCGAGGCCGCTCAGCAGCGGCAGGTCGAGCTCCGCGTAGTTGGGGCCGTACTCGTCGATGAGCGTGCCGTGGCGGTCGACGAGGAACAGCGTGTCGCCGAGCCGGCCGATCCCGATCGGCGTCCGCTCGATCACGGCGACCGCGATGCGGCCGGGGAAGACGCGGCGGAACGCCACGTCCGCCACCCACGGTGACGCCTTCAGGACGTCCTTCCACGACTCCAGGTCGGCGGTCAGCATGTTCTGCCCGCGGAGCCCGTCCAGCAGCGACGTCACTTCGCCCGCCGACAGGCGCACGTGGCCCTCGACGGTGATCCGCTGGATGACGAGCGCGTCGCCGCCGGTCGCCCAGGAGAGGCCGCGGTAGCCCGCGTAGCTGACGAGCACGACGACCGCGAGCGACCCGGCGACGACCTTCCAGTCGGGCGGCCAGAGCCGGCGGCGGCGCGTGGGCGCCACGTGCGCGCGGCGGAACCGCTTGTCCGCCGGTGCCTGCACGCTCATGCGCGTCCCCCCGCGCCGGCGGCCAGACGCTCGAGCAGCCGCGGCGGCACGCTGCCGATGGACCCCGCGCCGAGCGTGATCACGGCGTCTCCCGGCTTCGCGCGCCTCGCGACCTCCGCGGTGGCGTCCGCGAGGCCCGGCACCACGGTGACGGGCACGCCGGCGCGCCGCATCGACGCGGCGAGCGCGTCCACGGTGACGCCCGGGATCGGATCCTCGCCCGCGGCGTAGATGTCCGTCAGGACGACCTCGTCCGCGCCCAGAAACGCCGGGCCGAACTCGTCCAGCAGGTGGGCGGTCCGCGAGTAGCGGTGCGGCTGGAAGAGCACGACGATCCGGCGGTGCAGCGCGGTCTCGGCGGCCGCCAGCACCGCGCGCACCTCGGTCGGATGGTGTCCGTAGTCGTCGACCACCAGCACGCCGCCGGCCTCCCCGCAGTGCTGGAAGCGGCGCTCGGCACCCTGGAAGGCGGCCAGGCCCGCGGCGACGACCGGGAACGGCAGACCCAGCGTCAGCGCGACGGACACCGCCGCCAGCGCGTTCAGCAGGTTGTGGCGCCCCGGGACGGCGAGGGCGAGCGGGCCAAGCGGCTGGCCGCCGCGATGCACGAGGGCGCGCACGCCGAACGGGCCGAGTTCGACGTCCGTGGCCGACACGTCGGCCTGGCGGTCGAGGCCGTACGTCATCGCCTTGTGCCGCAGTTGCGGCACCATCGCCGCGACGTGGGGGTCGTCGACGCACGCGACGACGCCGCCGTAGAAGGGCGTCCGGTTCGCGAACTCCAGGAAGGCGTCGCACAGCGACTCGAACGAGCCGTAGCTCTCCATGTGCTCGTGGTCGATGTTCGTGATGACGGCCAGCGTCGGCCAGAGCAGCAGGAACGAGCGGTCGCTCTCGTCCGCCTCGGTCACGAGGTACTCGCCGCGGCCGAGCCGGGCGTTGCTGCCGAACGCGCTGAGGCGGCCGCCGATCACGGCCGTCGGGTCCAGCCCCGCGTGCTCAAGCACGACGGCGACCATCGACGTGGTCGTCGTCTTGCCGTGCGCGCCGGCCACGGCGATCGAGAACTTCAGCCGCATCAGCTCCGCGAGCATCTCGGCCCGGGCGATGACGGGAATGCCGCGCCGCTGCGCCTCGACGACCTCCGGGTTGTCCGCCCGCACGGCCGCCGAGATGACCACGACGTCGGTGGCGCCGACGTG
>JBFXBH010000244.1:0-3965 GCA_050183355.1 Vicinamibacterales bacterium
CGGTCAAGAAGTGGCCGCACCTGACGATGCCGGACGTGACCCGCGCCAAGCAGCGCGCGGTGGAGGCGCGGCGGGCGGCTCGTGAGAGTCGCGAGTTGTCGCAGCACCACGCCCAGCAGGCGGTCGAGACGCTCGCGGACCCGGTCGAAGCCGGCGCCTGAGTCCTTCCCGGTGCTAGCATGGCGCGCCATGCGCGTCATGCTAGCCTCCCGCGCCGCGCTCGCGGTGCTCGTCGTCCTTCCCCTCGCCCTGGTATCCGTGTCCGGCCGTCAGGGTGGCGGTGTCCGTGTCGACGCGGATGACATCGGGGGCGTCGTCACCGGCGCCGGCGGTCCCGAAGCCGGTGTCTGGGTCATCGCCGAGACGAAGGAACTGCCGACCGGCTTCCGGAAGATCGTCGTGACCGACGATCGGGGCCGGTACCTGCTGCCGGACCTGCCGCGCGCCAGCTACGAGGTCTGGGTCCGCGGCTACGGCCTCGTGGATTCGCCCCGCACACCCGCCTCTCCGGGACGCGTGCTCAACCTGACCGCCGTACCGGCCCCGAACCCGCGCGCCGCCGCCTACTACTACCCCGCCAGCTACTGGCTGTCCCTCATCCGCATCCCGGCCGCGAGCGAGTTCCCCGGGACGACCGCCAACGGCATTCCCGCGGCGATGAAAAGTCAGGCGCACTGGATGGACCTGATGAAGAGCCAGTGCATGCAGTGCCATCAGCTCGGCACGAAGGCCACGCGCGAACTGCCCGCGGCGCTCGGCAGCTTCCCCACGTCGGTGGCCGCATGGGACCGCCGCGTCCAGGCGTCACAGGCCGCGCAGGTGATGACCGGCGCGATGAACGGCTTCGGCCGCGCGCGCGGGCTCGGCATGTTTGCCGACTGGTCGGACCGCATCGCGAAGGGCGAGGTGCCGGCCGCGCCGCCCCGGCCCGCCGGCGTGGAACGCCACGTCGTCATCACGCAGTGGGACTGGGCGAACGATCGCGCCTTCGTCCACGACGTCACCGCGACCGACCGTCGCCACCCGACCGCGAATGCCTACGGCCCCGTCTACGGGAACGACCGCTACAACTCGCCGGACCTCATCGCCGTCGACCCGGTGCGCCACGTGGCGGAGAGCAAGGTCTCGCTGCCCGTCGAGGCCGGCGCGGCCTATTCGCAGGCCCAGTCGCTGCTGGCGCCCTCGCCCTACTGGGGCGAGGAGCTGATCTGGAAGAACACCGCGAGCATGCACAACCCGATGCTCGACCGCCGCGGCCGCGTGTGGATGACGTCCGTCACGCGTCCCGCCGCCAACCCGGCGTTCTGCAAGGCGGGTTCCGCGCACGCCTCCGCGAAGGTGTTTCCGCTCGCGGCCAGTTCCCGGCAGGCGTCGATGTACAACCCGGAAACGGGTCAGGTGACGTCGGTGAACCTCTGCTTCTCTACGCACCACCTGCAGTTCGGTCACGACGCCGACAACACGCTGTGGTTCAGCGGCGGCGGCCAGGTGATCGGCTGGCTCAACACACGCCTCTTCGAGGAAACGAAGGATGCCGCGGCCGCGCAGGGATGGTCGCCGTTCATCCTCGACACCAACGGCAACGGGAAGCGCGACGCCTACGTGGAGCCGGACCAGCCCGTGGATCCCGCGAAGGACAAGCGCATCGGGGGCCGGCCCACCGGCTACGAGACCGGGTTCGGCCTCGGCCTCTACGGCATCGAGCCGCACCCGTTCGACGGCAGCGTGTGGGGCGCCATCAGCGCGCTGCCCGGGCTGCTGATCCGCTTCGACCCGAAGACCGGTCTGTCGGAGGCGTACGAGCCGCCGTTCGGCGAAGGCCACGCCGTACGGGGCTTCGGACCGCGCGGCATCGACGTCGACCGGAACGGCCTGGTCTGGACGGGCCTGCAGAGCGGCCACCTCGCCAGCTTCGACCGCCGGAAGTGCCGCGTGCGCAACGGTCCGGCGGCCACCGGCGCCCACTGCCCGGAAGGCTGGACGCTGCACCGCACGCCCGGGCCCGGCTTCGCGGGCGACACGACGTGGGGCAGCGGCGACATGCACTACTACAACTGGGTCGACAAGTTCGACACGTTCGGCCTCGGCGCGAACACGCCGTTCGTCAACGGCACGAACTCCGACTCCCTGCTCGCCCTGCGTCCGGACGGCCGGTTCGTGACCATCCGCGTGCCCTACCCGATCGGCTACTACAGCCGCGGGCTCGACGGCCGCATCGACAACCCGAAGGGCGGCTGGAAGGGCCGCGGGCTGTGGAGCGCCTACAGCAGCCAGGCGCCGTGGCACACCGAAGGCGGGCGCGGCACGACGAGCAAGCTGATGCAGATTCAACTGCGCCCTGACCCGCTGGCGCGGTAGCGGCGGCACACCGAGGCCACTGACCGATGACGACACGCACGCATATCTGGATCGCCCGCCTGCTGGGCGGCGTACTGCTGGTGGCCCTGGGCGCCGGCCTGGAGTCGCTGCGCGCGCAGCGTGCGTCGACCTTCGACGGCACGTTCCGCCACATCGGATTCGTCGTCAAGGACGTGGATGCGTCGGCCAGGCATTTCGCGCAGGCCTTCGGCGCGACCTACAGCCCCATCCACGCGGTCGTGGCGCCGGGGCCGGTCCCCAGGGGGTACGACGGCGATCCGAAGGCCGGCGTCCGGACGACGGAGATCCGCACCAACGGCGTGGAGATCCACCTGCTGGAGCCAACCGGCGGCAAGAGCCCGTGGCGCGACGGCCTCGAACGGCATGGCGACGGGTCGGTGCAGCACCTGTCGTTCGGCGTGAAGGACCTGGCCGGAAGCGTGACGGCGCTCCAGAAGCTCGGCGGACAGTTGACCGCCGGGGCCGGCGACGGCTTCTTCGCCTACCTGGAGTTCCCGAACCTGCCCTTCACCGTCGAACTGGAGAAGGTGCCGTAAGGGGCGTGTCACAATCGACGCCGTGACCCTGATCGACTGGGCCGGCGTCCTCGGCCGGGGCGTCCTCGGCATCACCTTCCTCGTCGCGGGCATGGCCAAGTTCGCCAGCCCGCAGGCCGCCGCCACGGCCGTGGCCGGGTTCGGCGCACCGGCCTTCGCCCGCCCGCTCCTGCGCGGCCTCCCGCACCTGGAAGTGGCCATCGCGGCGTCGCTGGCGTTTTCGGTTTCCGCCGGGTTCGGCGCCTGGGCCGCCGCGGTCCTGCTCGTGGTGTTCATCGCGGCGATGCTGGTCAACCTCGCCCGGGGACGCCGCCCGCCGTGCAACTGCTTCGGCCAGATCCGGCCCGCGCCGATCGGCGCCGCCTCGGTCCTCAGAAACGTGGCGCTGCTCGCCCTCGCCGCGTGGCTGGTCGCCTCGGGCCCGCCGCCGGCCGGGGCCGACGCCTGGTACTGGTTCCGCGCGCTCACGCTGCCGTGGCGTGCGGTGGTCGCTATCGTCGCGATCGGCGCCTTCGCCATGCTCCGGGGCATGCTGGCCGGCGATACGCCCGAACCGGCCGCCGATTCCGACGCGGTTGAAGGGGCGCGGACGCCGGTGCGCCGGTCGCCCGCCGTCCGGAGGCCGACGCCGGCGGCGGCGAGCGTCGCCGCGTCGGAGAGCAGCGCGAACCCCGCCTCCACCGACACCGCGCCCGGGCGGCGGCTCACGGGCAACGGCCTGCCGGCCGGCACGGGGGCTCCGGACTTCGCGCTGCCCGACCTCGCCGGCACGACGCACACGCTCGCGGGCCTCGTCGCGCGCGGCAAGCCCGTCGTGCTCGTCTTCAGCAGCCCGGGCTGCGAGTCGTGCCAGGCACTCGTGCCGAAACTGCCGGCGCAGGTGACGACGTACGGCGATCGCCTCACGCTCGTGCTCGTCAGCCGCGATACGGTGGAACGCAACCTCGCCAAGCTGAAGGAGCCGGGCGACCTGCTGGTCCTGCGCCAGCAGCAGTACGAGGTGGCCGAGGACTACGACATCACGACGAGCCCGGCCGGCATCGTCGTGGC
>JBFXBH010000245.1:0-2096 GCA_050183355.1 Vicinamibacterales bacterium
TCAGCACGTAGGTGCCCAGCATGATGCGGCGCTTCACCTCGGGGCCGAACCCCTCGGCGCGGGAGCGGTCGTACATCGCCTGCAGCGTGTCGCCCGCGCCGGGCGCGGCGCGGTGCCCGAAGCGGACACCGTCGTAGCGCGCGAGGTTCGAGCTGGCCTCCGCCGTGCAGACCAGGTAGTAGACCGGGATGCCGTGCGGGGCGTTCGGCAGGTCGACGTCCACGAGCGTGGCGCCGGCCTCGCGCAGCACCGCGAGCGAGGCGTCGAAGGCCGCGAGCACCGCCGCGTCCACGCCGTTCGAGACGAACGCGCGCGGCACGCCGATGCGCAGCCCCTTCGCGTGGCCCGTCAGCGCCGCCGTGAAATCCGGCGCCGCCCCCGCGGACGACGTGGCGTCCGCCGGGTCGTGTCCGGCGATCACGTTCATCGTCAACGCGGCGTCGGCCGCCGTGCGCGTCATCGGGCCGATCTGGTCGAGCGACGACGCGAAGGCGAGCAGACCGTAGCGGGACACGCGGCCGTAGGTCGGCTTGAGGCCCACGATGCCGCAGAACGACGCCGGCTGGCGGATCGAGCCACCTGTGTCCGACCCGAGCGCGATCGGCGCCAGCCCCGCGGCGACCGCCGCCGCCGACCCGCCGCTCGACCCGCCGGGCGTCCGGTCCGTGGCCCACGGGTTCTTCACGGGTCCATAGGCCGAGTTCTCGTTCGACGAGCCCATCGCGAACTCGTCGCAGTTCGTCTTGCCGACGACGACCGCGCCGGCGGCCGCGAGCCGCGCGACGACCGTCGCGTCGTACGGCGGCACGAAGTTGGCGAGGATCTTCGACGACGCCGTGGTCGGGATGCCGGTCGTGCAGAGGTTGTCCTTCAGCGCGACGGGCACGCCGGCCAGCGGGCCGAGCGGTTCGCCGGCGGCGCGGCGCGCGTCCACCGCGGCGGCCGCGGCGAGCGCCTGCCCGGCGGACACCGTGTTGAACGCGTTGAGCGTCGGATTCGCCGAGGCGATCCGGTCCAGATGCGCGCGGCAGACCTCGACGGCGGACACCTGGCCGGCGGCGACGGCCGCGGCGATGTCGCGGGCGGTCTCGGGCAGCGCGCTCATCCGATCACCCGCGGCACCTTGAAGAGTCCCGCGTCGAGGTCCGCGTCCGGCGCGTTGGCCAGCGCGGCGGCCACCGGCAGCGATGGCGCGGGGACATCCTCGCGCTCGACGCGCTGGTCGGGGTGGACGTGGGCCGTGGCCGCGATGCCGCTGGTGTCGATCCGCTGCACCTGCTCCGCGTAGGTCAGGATGCTGGTGAGTTGCTTCGCGAAGAGCTGCTTTTCATCGTCCGAGAGTGCGAGGCGGGCCAGCGCGGCGATGCGCTCGACTTCGGCGAGTCCGAGTGAAGACATGCGGCCCGATCGTATCAGTCCGGCGCCTCCCTTCGGTACGGCGCCCGAGGTCGCGCCGTGTTTCCCGGCATAATGGCCGCCGTGCGGGTGCGGGCACTGTCGTGGGTCGTCATCGGTGTCGCCGCCGTGGCGGCCCTCTATGCCGGCGGCGCCCTGCTGCTGCCGGTGGACCGCGCACGCGCGCTCGAGGAGTTCACCGCACTCGAGCGGCATCTGGCGGCGCATTACGCGAACCTGGACTGGATGGTCTCGCACCGGCGCGTCGACCTGCGGTCCCTCGACCGCGCCACGCGGGCACGCCTGGAGTCGGCGTGGGTCCGCGTGCAGGCGCAGTCGGCCATCCGCGATTTCGTGGCGGCGTTCGACGACCCGCACCTGCGCGCGAACTGGCCGGAGCCGGCCGACACGGCGGCGCCGGCCGGAGCGGAGGGCACGCCGACCTGCGCAGGCTTCGGGTACGAGGATCGCGACGTGTCGTTCCGGGTGCCCTTCGACGAAGTGTCGGGGTGGCAGCCGTACGCCGGGGCACCGTTCCCGGCCGGGCGCGTGGCGACGGTCGGGGTGGTCCGCATCGGCCACTTCGGCGAGGACGGATACCGCGCCGTCTGTGACGATGTCGGCGTCGGACGGGACGCGCGCGACACGAAGCTGCGCGTCCGGGGCGCGCTGCAGCACAAGCTGCGCGGCACGCTCGAGGC
>JBFXBH010000245.1:2196-3957 GCA_050183355.1 Vicinamibacterales bacterium
GCGGTGCTCGCCGCCGTCCGCGCGACACAATAGCGCGGGATGGACAACCTCTGTCACACGCTCGTCGGCGCTGCGCTGGGCGAGACCGGGCTCAAGCGGCGCACGCGGTTCGGCACGCTGACGCTGGCCCTGGCCTCCAACCTGCCTGACCTCGACGTCCTCGTCTTCCTCACGCCCGTTACACCCGTTTCGTTCCGCCGCGGCTGGACGCACGGTCCGCTGGCGCAGGCGCTGCTGCCGGTGCTGCTGACGCTCGTCATGCTCGCCTGGAGCCGACGTCGCCCGGCGCGGCCCGGCGAGCCACCCGCGCACGCCGGCTGGCTGCTGCTGTTCTCGTACGTGGGCGTGCTGCTGCATGTCGGCATGGACTTCCTGAACAACTACGGCGTGCGGCTGCTGATGCCGTGGTCGGGCCGGTGGTTCTACGGCGACGCGGTCTTCATCGTGGACCCGTGGCTCTATCTGTTCCTCGGCGGCGGCTGGTGGCTCGCGCGGCGTCGCGGAGTGGGCCGGCCGGCGGTTGCCGGACTGCTGCTGGCGGTGTTGTACGTGGCGGCGCTCGTGCCGATCGCCCGCACGGCCCGCGCCCGCGTGCTCGAGGCGTGGACGGCGCAGGCCGGCCGGCCGCCGCAGGCATTGATGGTCGGCCCGTGGTTCGGGACGCCGTTCCAGAAGCAGGTGATCGTCGACCGGGGCGACGGCTACGACACGGGGAGCTTCTCGGTGCTGTCCGGCGCGCTGACGCTGGACGGGCGGCTCGACACGCTGCCACGCGAGCATCCGGCCGTCCGTGCGGCGCTCGCGGACCCGCGCGTACGGGCCATCCTCGTCTGGTCGCGCTTCCCCCGGTTCGAGATCCAGGACGGGCCCGAGGGGCGGTCTGTGCTGCTCACCGACGTCCGGTTCGGGCGGCTCCGGGGCGCCGGCATGGCGGTGGTGCCGATTCCCTGATCGATGGCGCCCGTCGTATCGAATTCACGGCCGGGCACGGATAATGACTGACATGCGCGAATCCTGCCGCCGCTCGAGCGTTCGGTCCTTCTTCCGTTGTGTCGCGGCCGCCACGGTGGCGGCGCTGCTCGTGGCCCGTCCGGCCCCCGCGGCCGCGTGGGGGATCGACGCGCACAAGTTCATCATGGACCGCGCGATCGCGCTGCTGCCTGACGCACTGCGGCCGTTCTTCGAGAAGCATCGCGCGTCGGTCGTCGAGCGGGCGATCGACCCGGACACGTGGCGGACGGCCGGGTTCACGGACGAGCCGCCGAATCACTTCGTCGACATCGACTGGGAGGGCTACGGCCCGTATCCGTTCAAGGGCCTGCCGCGCGACTACACGGCCGCCGTCGCGAAGTTCGGCAAGGCGAAGATCGTCGAGAACGGCACGCTGCCGTGGCGCGTGGAGGAGTACTACGGCAACCTTCAACGCGCGTTCGAGGCCTACGGCAAGCGGCCGCACCGGGGTACGGCTCTTGACGTCGTGCTGCTGTCGGCCGCGATGTGCCACTACGTCGGCGACGCCCACCAGCCGTTCCACGCCGTGATCAGCTACGACGGCCAGGCGACGAACCAGCGGGGCATCCATGCCCGGTTCGAGTCGGAGCTCTATGACCGCTACAGCGCGAAGCTGACGATCACCCCAAAGCCGATCGCGCCGATCGTGAAGCCGCGCGACTTCATCTTCGACACGCTGATCGAAGGCACCACGCTGACCAAGCCGATCCTGGCCGCCGACCTGAAGGCGCTGGGCGGGCGGGACGTCTA
>JBFXBH010000246.1:0-3938 GCA_050183355.1 Vicinamibacterales bacterium
AGCACTTCCTCGAGAAGTACGCCAGCGAGCACGGCAAGCAGATCCGCCGCATCTCGACGCCGGCCATCGACATGCTGATGAGCTATCACTGGCCCGGCAACGTGCGCGAGCTCGAGAACACGATCGAACGGGCCGTGCTGGTGTGCGACGGCAACGTGATCCATGGGCACCACCTGCCGCCGACGCTGCAGACGGCGGAGTCGACCGGCACCGTGCCGAACCTGCCGCTGGCGGAGACCGTGGGTGCCTTCGAGAAGGACCTGATTCAGGACGCGCTGAAGACTACGCGTGGCAACCGGGCCAAGGCCGCCGCGCTGCTGCAGTCGACCGAGCGGATCATCCGCTACAAGGTGAAGCTCTACGACATCGACGTCGACCGCTTCAAGGGCTGAGCCCGGCCCGCCCGACCGCCCGGCATCCTCGGGTGCGTCCGGTCCGTTCGTCCCCGTTGACATGGCCCCGGACCGGATACGACATCCGGCACCCGCGCTTCGCGATACTATCCGCCGCATCCCCGGACGCCATCGTGCTTCGCGACACGGACATCGTCGGACTCGTTGACCACATCTACGGTGCCGCGACCGACGCGTCGCGCTGGCCGGTCTTTCTCGCCAGCCTGGGTCAGCACCTCGAGGCGCACATCGCCGCCCTGTTTGTCCAGGACATCACGAACCCCGCCGCGGCGTTCAGCTTCTGCCACGGCATGGCGCCGGAATGGCAACTGGCCTACCGCGATTACTACGTCGCGCGGAACGTCTGGATGCGTCCCGGATGGCATCTGCGCCCGGTCCGGACCACGGAGGAGCTGTATCCGACGGACCAGCTCCGGAAGTCCGAATACTACGCGGACTTCCTGTGCGCCATTGATGTCCGCCACGGTGTCGGCGGCACGGTCTCGCGGGACGGATCCCTGACCGCCAACCTCATGGTGATGCGGAAGCGGCGCGAGTTCGGCGAGCACGGCCGGGGCGTCGTCTCGATGCTGATCCCGCATCTGCGGCGCGCCCTGCGCATCTACCGGCGCATGGCCGTGGCCGGGCTCGAGGAACGCGCGATGCTGGCTGTGCTCGATCGTCTTCGCACCGGAGTGCTGCTCGTGGATCGCCACGCCAGGCCTGTGTTCGTCAATGCGGAGGCGCGGCGGATCGCCGCCGCGCGCGACGGGCTGTCCATCGGTCGGGACGGCGTGGCGGGCGCGCGTGCCTCGGACACGAGGATGTTGCGCGGCCTGGTGGCGCGAGCTGCCGTTCGGGGCGGAGGTGGCGGCTCGCTGGTGCTGGGGCGTCCATCCGGGCTCAGGGCGCTCGGCGTGGAAGTCGTCCCGCTGGTGTTCTCGGACGATGAACGTACGTCGTCACATGTGGTCGGGCTGTTTGTCGCTGATCCTGAACGGGAGCACGAACCGGATGAACGGCTGCTCACGCGCCTCTACGGGCTGACACCGGCAGAGTCGGGGCTGGCCGCGCGTCTCGCGGCTGGAGACAGCCTGCAGGAGGCCGCCGGGCGCCGACAGATCGCGCACGAGACGGCGCGGACACATCTCAAACGCATCCTGCGCAAGACCGGGGCTCGCCGGCAGGCTGAGCTGGTGCTCCAGTTGCAGCGGAGTCCCTGGAGCCTGATGGGCGACGGAGATGCGTGATGAGTCGAGTCGCTCCAGGGGCGCGGCCGCACGGGTGGTTCTTGACCTCCTCCCGTTTGCGCTGATCGTGGTCGACGATCGGGTGCGTCCGTGCGTCGTGAACGCCCGCGCGCGTGAGGCGCTTGCGAAGGGGTTGCGGCTGGACGACGAGGCTGTCGCCAAGGCGGTCGCGGAGGCCACCAGCCCGACGGCCTCGTGGCTGACCGCTGCAAGCGTGGTTCCCCTTCGCCTCGACGGCGCCGTGTTGTCCGCGGTGATCCTGCCGTCGCGAATCGAGGTCGAGCCACTCCTCATGCGGCGCGGGTTGGCGTTCGTGGCGTTTGGCAGCGATACCCGAACGCTGCCGCGGGACCTGCTGGGGAGCATTTACGGCCTGACCCGCCGTGAGTGCGACCTTGCCTTCGAGCTACTGAAGGGGCGGAGCGTCGCTGAGGCGGCACGGTCACTGCAGATGACCCTGCCCACGGCGCGCACGCACCTGCGCCATCTGCTCGAGAAGACCGGCACCACGCGGCAGGGCGCGCTGCTGCGGATGCTCCTGGGCTCCGTGCCGTAGCCCGTCACCCGAATGGATGATGTGCGCGTAGCCGGGGGTGCCTAGACTCCCGCCTCATGACGCTCAGCCGCGCCGGGGTGTTCGATTCCCGCGCCCGTGGCGTTTATAGCGTCAGGAGGAACACGTGCAACTCATGACTCGTCCGGCGGTGTCTCGGCTGGCTGTACACGCCCTCGGCGTGGCGCTGGCATTGGTCGTGTCGCCGACGCCTTCAGCGCAATCACCGGCGTACCAACTGCCCACCGGCGCCACCTACGTCCGCGATGCATCAGGCGAGATGATCGACCAGGCCATCGAGCTGGTCGAAGGGCCTGGCGATGGGGTGCTCCCTGCCCCGGCTGGCATCCCTCGCGACCTGCGCCCCAGACCCCTGGCGGTGCACCCACCGTATACGTTCTATCCGCACGCGGGAACACCGGGCCTTGACCTCTTCATCGCCAACTACGTGGACCTCAGCGGCGGCGCCTCCACCTTCGACACCAGCCTGCCTGGCCTGGACTACGAGTGCACGGCCTACAGCTACCAGGGCCACAACGGTCATGACTCCGTCATCGAGGGGTTCCGTGAACAGGCAATCGGGGTCCCTGTGTTCGCGGCGCTCGACGGCACGGTGACCCAGGTGCGCGACAGCGAGCCCGATGAGCAGACGACGAACGCGTCGCGGCCGGCCAACCTCGTCACGCTCCTGCATCAGGATGGCTACCTCACGCAGTATCTGCATCTGAAGCGCGGCAGCGTGTCCGTCACCCAGGGGCAGGTGGTCAGGGCGGGAACGCAGCTTGGCCTCACCGGCAGCAGTGGGAACAGCAGTTGGCCGCACCTGCACTTCACATCGGATCGCAACCGGACGGCGTTCGAGCCGAATGCGGGGGCCTGCCGGCCTGGAGCAAGCTTCTGGACCAGCCAGCCGGCCTTTCGGCGCGACGTCTACGCCCGGAGTTTTACCTTCGGCACGGCGGCCTTTTCGGGAACAGCCTTCTATCCTCACGACAACGTCATCCGTCGGGGTGCGTACGTCGCCGGCACGAGCACGATCTACTTCCGGGTCGTCCTGCACAACCGCCCGGCCCTGGCCACCTACCGGATCCGGGTGACGCGTCCAGACGGGTCCACCGCGTCGGACACGTCGGGTGCATACGAGACCGCGTTGCTTCGAACGGTCCAGTCCTCGTTCTCCCGGGCCGTGACGCTCACCGAGACCGGCACCTGGACGCTGCGGATGTACATCAACGGGCAACTGGTTGTCACCGCGCCGTTCGCCGTGGCTTCGACCGCCATGGCCAACCGTCCCCCGTTCGCCGTCCGCTCGGCCATGCTCTCCCCGTTGGAGCCGGGGCCAACAGATGTGCCGATGTGCCGGGTCACGCCGGGCACGCTCTACCGCCGCGATCCTGACTACGACCTGGTCCGGTATCGCTACCGCTGGTTCGTGCGAGGCACGCTCGCCCGGGACGTTGTGTCCGCGGCTCTGGCAGACGCGATTCCATCGGGGCTCATCAACGCCGCAAGCGAGCTGCGCTGCGAGGTGACGCCCTCCGATGGGGTGCTGACCGCGCCGGTCGCCGTGTCGGGCGTCAACTCCCATCAGATTCCTGCCGGCGGCTCGATCACGTCTCCCAACGGCATCTACCGCCTGACCTACCAGGCCGACGGTAACGTCGTCATCGCAGACCTCCGGACGTCGGCCGTGCGCTGGTCCACGGGCACATCGGGTACGACCGGCCAACTGCTGATGCAGGA
>JBFXBH010000247.1:0-3889 GCA_050183355.1 Vicinamibacterales bacterium
GTGCTCGAGGCGGTGAAGCTGCTGCTGACGCTGAAGAACGACATCGCCGCGTCGAACCGCAGCGGCACGACGCCGCTGCACGCCGCGGCCATGGCCGGGCTCGACCACGTGGCGCGGTATCTGGTGGAGCAGGGCGCGCCCATCAACGCGAAGAACAAGAACGGCGAGACCCCGTACAAGATGGCGACCGGGTACGAGGACTCGGCGCTCTTCCACGAGCACCCGTCCACGGCGGCGGTGCTCAAGTCGCTCGGCGGAACGGAGTAGACGCCCCCGCCTACTTGAGGTGGATGATCCCGCGCTTCAGCGCGACGGTCACCGCCGCCGTCCGGTCCCGCACGCCGAGCTTCGTGAAGATCTTCTTCGCGTGGACCTCGACGGTGTCCTCGGCGATCAGCAGCGCCGCGGCGATCTCCTTGTTCCGCATACCGCCCGCCATCAGCTGCAGCACCTGCTTCTCGCGCGGCGTGACCTTCGGCCCGATCGACCGGGCGCTGAGCTGCGCCGCCACGTCCGACGACATCGGGCGCGCGCCCTCCTGCACCTGGCGGATGACGCCGATCAGCTCGTCCGACACGGTCGTCTTCAGCACGTAGGCCGCGGCGCCCGCGAGCAGGGCGCGATGGATGTCCTCGTCGCCGTCGTACATCGTCAGCACGATGATGCGGGCGCGCGGGTGCCGGCGGCGCAGCGCCACGATGGTCTCCAGGCCACCCATGCCGGGCAGGTTGAGGTCCATCAGCGTGACGTCCGGCTGGTGCGCCTCGAACGCCGTGAGCGCTTCCTCGCCGGTGGACGCCGTGGCGACCACGGCCATGTCGCGCTCGAGCGCGATGCGCCGCGTCAGGCCTTCGCGGACGACCGGATGGTCGTCGACGCACAGGATCCGGATCTGGGGCTGGCCCTTCGCCGTCATGCCGGCGCGCCGCCGGGCGCCGTCACTTCGATGCTGGTGCCCCGTTCGGGCGTGCTCATGATGCTCAACCGGCCTCCGACCTGTTCCGCGCGTTCCCGCATGATCGAGAGCCCCCAGTGGCCGGAGGCGTCCGCGCGCACGGCGTCAGGATTGAACCCGTGCCCGTCGTCCGAGACGCGGAGCCGCACAGTACTCCGTTCGAACACGACCTCCATCCGCACGTGCGCCGGCTGCGCGTGCCGCATCGCGTTGACGACGGCCTCCATGCCGATGCGCATCAGCTGCTGCTCGACGGCCGGCTTCAGCGGACGCGGCGTGCCGGTGACCACCAGCTCGAACGTGATGCCGGCGTGCTCCAGCATCGGGCCGGCGCTTTCGCGCAGCCGGGTGATGAGGTCCCGCGCCTCCGCCCGCGGCGCGCGCAGGTCGCGGATCGACCGCTGCGCCTCGCCGATCGCGTCCTGCACCTGACGCCGGATCCGGCCGACCTCCTCGCGGATTCCCGACGGCTCCTCGGTGTGCGCGACCGTGTCGAGCTGCAGCGCCATGCCCACGAGGCTCTGCAGCAGCGTGTCGTGGATCTCGCGCGCGACGCGGGCGCGCTCGCCCAGCACGTCGGTGAAGCGGCGGTGGACCTGCCGCAGGCGCAGCTGCCACGCCGCCCACACGCCGAGCATGACGAGCGCGGCGGCCGCGCCGTAGAAGAGACGCGACTGATACCACTGCGGCGGCACGACGAACGTCCACACCGCGGGGGCGCCCGACCACCGGCCGTCGCCCGCGCTCGCCGCCACGACGAAGCGGTACGTACCGTCCGGCAGGTGGGCGTAGACGGTCCGTGTGGTCCCGCCGTCGTCGACCCAGTCCGGGTCCACGCCCTCCAGCCGGTGCCGGAACCGCACCTTGGTCGGCGCGGTCAGGTTCAGCGCGGCGTGCTCGATCTGCAGGCTTGCCATGCCGGCGGGCAGGGGGTCACCGGAGGCCGGGTCGAACGGCCGCCCGTCGACCAGGATCTGCTCGATGCGCGGCACCGGCGGGGGCAGCGCGTCGCGGACCTGGGCCGGGTTGACCGTCGCGACGCCGGTGCTGCTGACGAACCAGATGCGGTCCCGCGACCGCACGGCCGTGGGATAGCCGCGGACCACGGGCGTGCCGCGCAGGCCGTCGGAGACGTCGAAGAGCTGGAGACGGATCTGATAGTGCGGGTCGGCGAGCGCGCGGTCGAGTTCGGCCTTCTCGACGCGCGCGAGCCCGGAGGTGGTGCCGAGCCAGAGCCGGCCCTGCGCGTCGTCGGTCACGAAGAAGACCCGGCGTCCCGGGATGCCGTTGGCGGCGGTCAGCGTCCGCACGACGGTGCCGCCGGGTGCGGCCTCGATGGCGCCGTCGATGGCACTGAGCCCGCTGTCGCTCGACATCCAGATCCGGCCCGACGCGTCCTCATGGATGCCGGTCAGGTTGCCTGGCGGCACCCCGTCCGCGGCGCCGAGCATCCGGACGCCGGTGCGTTCGACGATCGCGATCTCGGCGCGGTCCGCGGCGATCCACAGCCGCCCGCGGCGGTCCGCATACGTGAACCGGACGACCCCGTCGGTGATGCCGTCCGGCGGCGTAACGAACACCTGAGTGCCGTCCGGCGCCTGACGCAGGATCTCCCGGCCGTTGTAGAGCCAGAGGTGTCCGTCCGCTCCGGAGGCGATCGACTCGATGGCACTGGCGGCAAACGCGGCGGGAAGCGGGACGGCCTCGAAGCGTCCGCGGTTCCACCGGACGAGGCGGCGGTCGGCGGCCGCCACCCAGAGGACGCCGCGGGCGTCCGTGTGCATCGCCGTGATCCGGTCGAACTGGGCGCCCGCGCCCGACGTGAAGCGCGTGCTCGCGCCGTCCGCCAGACGGACCAGCGCACCGGGTGCCTCGACCCAGACGCCGCCAGCGGCGTCCTGCTCGATCGTCGAGATGTCGTCGGCCGTCGACCCGGCTCGCACCGGGACCGATCGGATGCTGGCGGGCGTGACGCGCGTCAGGCCGCTGTGGGTGGCCACCCAGATGTTGCCGTGGCGGTCCTCGGTCACCGCGCGCACCATGTCGCCCGACAGGCCGTCGCGCTCCGTGTAGCGCCGGACCACGCGCTGCGAGCCGGGCTCGATGCGGAGGAGTCCTGCCCCGTTGGTGCCGATCCACGCGTTGCCCCGGCTGTCCAGCAGCCACGGCGTCGTCGTCACGCGCCACGAGGGCTGGCTCCAGTTCGACGGCTCCTGCAGGTCGACGAGCGGCATCGTCAGCACGGGCGTGGCATCGCCGGCGTCGTTCAGCCGGAAGATCCTGAAGTCCGACGCCACCGATCCGACAAACAGCACGCCGTCGTGCTCGAAGAAGCGCGCCGGTCCGTTGAGGTCGACGGGCAGGCGGACGAACCCGGTGCCCTCCTGGCGATACACGCGATCGGAGGTCGCGACCCAGAGCCGGTGACGCCGGTCCTCGTGCACGGCGGTGACCCTGACCCGGCCGGCATCGGGGAGCGGGACGGGCTGCCAGCCGTGGCCGGTGAGTCGTACGAGGCCGCCGCTGCCGCCCGCCCAGACCGTTCCGGCGACGTTCGCCACCTGGGACACGCCGCCGACCGAGGGCAGCACCGTCAGCTCGCCGGCCTTCTCGCGCACGATCGAGTCACCGGCCGCCACCCAGACCGCGCCGTCGCCGGTCGCGAAGATTGCATTGATCAGCGTGCTCGGCACCGGGTAGGCGCCCGAACGCGGCCACGGAGAGAAGCGCTGGCCGTCGAAGCGCACGACGCCCGCGTTGGTGCCGACCCACAGATACCCGTCGCGGTCCTGCGCGATCGACAGCAGGTAGCTCGACGGCAGGCCGTCCCTCGTCGTCCACGAGGTCAGCGTGTAGTCGACCGCGTCCTCGGCCGAGGCCGGAGACACGGGGCCCGCCAGCACGCCCGCGCACGCCAGCACCACCGGCATCCGG
>JBFXBH010000248.1:0-1761 GCA_050183355.1 Vicinamibacterales bacterium
GATGGCTTCCGTGACGCTCGTCGTCCCCGGCGCGTGGAGGCCCGCCAGCAGCACCGCGCTCTTGACCTGCGCGCTGGGCACTTCGGTTGTGTAGTCGATCGGCGTCAGCGCACGGGTGCCCGTGATCGTGAGGGGCGGCCGGCCGTCCTCGGAGGCGATCCGTGCCCCCATCCGTTCGAGCGGCACGATGACGCGGCGCATCGGACGGCGGCTCAGCGACTCGTCACCGCCGACGACGGTCGTGAACGGATGGGCCGCGAGGATGCCCGCGAGCATGCGCATCGTGGACCCGGAGTTGCCGGCGTCGAGCGGCGCCGCGGGCGCCTGCAGGCCGCCGAGGCCGCGTCCCTCGATGACGACCCGCCGTCCTGTCCCGGTGGGAGACGGCTGCTGGGCGATCGCCACGCCGAGCCCCGAGAGGCACCGGAGCGTGGAGGCGCAGTCGCCCCCGGTGGAGTAGCCATCGATGGTGGTCGTGCCGGTGGCGAGGGCGCCGAGCAGGGCGTAGCGATGGGAAACGGACTTATCGCCGGGAAGCCGGAGGCGCCCGCGCACCCGTGCGGCCGGCTGGACCGTAACGGCGCGCGAGGACATGTCAGCGACTATAATCAAAGACCGGCTCGATGCATAACGGGAACTCCGTGCGGCTCGACTTCTGGAGCGACATCGACATGCTCGATCTCGTCCAGACGGTCAGCGACCATCTCGGGCGCCAGGCAGGACTCGACGACGAGGCCCTGCACTGGGTGAGTGTCGCCGTGCGCGAGTCGGTGACGAATGCCATCCGTCATGGCAATCGGTCCGACGCCGGCAAACGCGTGCACGTCGAGTTCACGTATCTCGGCGCCGGTGCCGGCCTGGCCATCCGCGTGCGCGACGAAGGCCCGGGCTTCGACCCGGAGTGCCTGCCGGATCCGCTGGCGCCGGAGAACCTGCTCAAGCCGAGCGGCCGCGGCATCTTCCTCATCAAGAGCTTCATGGACGAGCTGGAACTGCGCCGTGCGCCCGAGGGTGGCATGGAACTCGTCATGGTGAAGCGGCCCCAGCCCGTCGGTCCCTAGCCCCCGTGTCCACATCCACGTTCCTCGCGACCGCCCGTGACATCGTGCTGGCGGCCGGTGAGATTCAGCTCGCGCGCCAGGCGTCCGGGTTCCGCGTCGACAAGAAGGGCGCGACCGACCTGGTCACGGAAGTGGATCTGGAGTGCGAGCGCATGTGCCGCGCCGTGCTGGCCGAACGTTTTCCCGACCACGACGTGCTGGCCGAGGAGTTCGGGGGCGCCGAGCCCGGCACGACGCCGTCGCGGTTCCGCTGGATCTTCGACCCGGTGGACGGCACGACGAACTACGCGCACGGCCTGCCGATCTACTGCTCGTCGCTCGCGCTCGAAGTGGACGGCGTGCTCGAGGTCGGCGCCATCTACGACCCCAGCCGGGGCGAGCTGTTCACGGCCGGGCGCGGGCAGGGCGCGTGGCTCAACGGTGAGCGCCTGCGCGTCTCGTCGACCGCCAGCCTGATCGACGCGCTGCTCGTCACCGGCTTTCCGTACGACGTCCGGCTGCGGAAGGACGAACTGATCGGCGTGTTCGCCGCGTTCCTCGAGGCGACGCGGGCGGTGCGCCGGCTCGGCTCCGCCGCACTCGACCTCTGCTACGTCGCGGCCGGCCGGTTCGACGGCTTCTGGGAGCAGCACCTCAAGCCCTGGGATGTGGCCGCCGGGGCGCTGATCGTGACGGAGGCCGGCGGCCGGATGACCCGGAT
>JBFXBH010000248.1:1861-3859 GCA_050183355.1 Vicinamibacterales bacterium
GTCACACTCGTCATCTGGTGGAGACGGCGGAAGCCGGTAGACTGAGGGACGTCATGGGATACCGCAGCCCGCTCGAGGCCCGCATCGCGCGGAAGACCACGAAGGCCATCACCGACTACGGGATGATCGAGGACGGCGACCGCGTGATGGTCGGCCTGTCCGGCGGCAAGGACAGCTGGGCGCTGCTGCAGATGCTCGACGAACTGCGCCAGCGCGCGCCGATCCGGTTCTCGCTCGTCGCCGTCAACGTGGACTCCGGCTACAAGGAGTACAAGCACGGCGTCATCGCCGACACGTGCCGGGCCCGCGGCTGGGAGTACCGGATCGAGCACACGGCTATCGGCGAGGTGATGGACGACATCCTCGACGCCAACGCCACGCCGTGCTCGCTGTGCGCCCGGCTGCGGCGCGGCGTGCTGTACCGGCTGGCCGGCGAGGTGGGTGCGACGAAGATCGCGCTGGGCCACCACCTCGACGACTTCGTCGAGACGCTGCTGCTGAACGTGTTCTTCGCCGGGGCGCTGAAGGCCATGCCGGCCCGGCTGGTGTCGGACAACGGCGCCCATGTCGTGATCCGGCCCTTCGTCACCGTCACGGAAGAGGAGACGCGCGCCTACGCGAAGGAGTGTGAACTGCCCGTGATCGGCTGCTGCTGTCCGGCCTGCGGCGACCTGAGCCTGCAGCGGCAGCGGATCAAGAAGCTGATCTTCGACCTGGAGCAGGAGCACCCCGGTGTCCGGCACTCGATGATCACGGCGCTCGCGAACGTGATGCCGCGTCACCTGCTCGACCGCCGCCTGAACCCGATCGCCGAGATCGCCCCCGACGTGCCGGAGGAGCCTGGTGCGGCGCTGCCTGCGCTCGTCCCGCTGTTGACCTCGCGCCACTGATCGTCCGATGCCCGGAGTCCGCCTCCGTTTCCCCGAGATCCTCCGCATGCTGAATCCGTTCGCGCGCCTGCCCCTCCGCCTGACCGCCGGCCTGCTGCCGATCGCCATCCTGGCCATGGCCGCCGCGCCGGCCGCGGCCCAGCAGCGTCCGCTGACGACCGAGGACCCCGAAACCGTCGGCGAGGGCCGTCTGTTGATCGAGGGGGGATTCGACTACGGTCGCGGCGTCGACTTCCCGGTCTCCGGGCTCGAGGGGAACCTGCTGCGGCTGCCGCTCCTCGGGATCAGCCTCGGCGTCGGCAAGATCGCGGAGATCCAGATCGACGGCGGCCTCCGCAACCGGCTCGCCATCACCGGCCGGAACCAGGGTCCGCTGACGCACATGCTGCGCGCCGACGGCGCGACGACCTCCGACTTCGAGGACATGAGCATCGGCGCCAAGACGCGACTGCTGTCGGAGGGCGCCCGGCGGCCCGCCATCGGCATGCGCTTCTCGACGCGGCTGCCGAACGCCTCGAACGAGAGCGGACTCGGCAACGACACCATCGACTTCCAGAGCACCATCCTCGTGGCCAAGACCATCCAGTCGGTCCGCCTGGTGGGCAACATCGGCGCGGCGTTTCTGAGCGACCCGGCCCGGGGCGAGAGCCAGAATGACGTCCTCATCTACGGCCTGTCGTTCGCCCGGGCCCTGACGGCCGCGTCCGAGGTCGTCGGCGAGGTGAACGGCCGGTGGAGCACGGCCAGCGGTGTGGCGCCCCCCGGCACGGAGACGCGCGGCCAGGCCCGGTTCGGCGCCCGCTACACGCACGGGTCGCTGCGCTGGGACGCCGCGCTCATCGCCGGCCTGACGCCGGTCGACCCCGGCGTGGGGTTCGCGGCCGGCTTCACCTACGTGTTCACCGCGTTCCAGGTGGAGTAGTGGCGGTCGCCGTTTCCAAGGCCCACGCCTACGGCAACGACTTCCTGTTCGTCCCGGAGGCCGACGCCCCGGCCGACCCGGCCGCGCTGGCCCGGAGGCTCTGCGCCCGCCACACCGGCATCGGCGCGGACGGCCTGATTCTCTACAGCGTGCGGCCCGGTGGCGCGACCATGCGCCTGTGGAACG
>JBFXBH010000249.1:0-3853 GCA_050183355.1 Vicinamibacterales bacterium
ACGAGACGGAACCGCTGCACGCGGTAGCTCTCACGGGACTCACCGATGTAGAGATTCCCCTTCGAGTCCGCGTCCATGCTGTGGGCGGTGATGAAGCCGCCGGCCTGGTGCCCGCCGCGGCCGAAGGAACCCACGATCGCGAGGTCGTCGCGCCGCAGGATCCAGACCTTCGCGTTGCGGCCGTCCAGCACGTAGAGGAACTGCTGCGCCGGATCGGGCGAGAACGCGATCTCGCCCACCGTGCCGTATCCGCCGGTCGTGGGCGCGATGAAGACCTCGCGCACGAACGTGCCATCGGTCCTGAACACCTGCAGCCGGTGGTTGGCGCGGTCGCACACGTACACGAGGCCGTCGCGGCTCACCTTGGCGCAGTGCACGGTGGCGAACTCGGTGGGCGGCGCGCCGGCCGGCGTGTACCCCGCGGACGGACCGGTCGACCCCGGGGGCTTGCCGTAGGCGCCCCAGTGGCGCTTGTACGCGCCGGTCTTTGCGTCGTAGACGATCACCCGGTGGTTGCCGTAGCCATCCGCGACGTACAGCTCGTTGGCCGACGGCTCGACGAAGAGGCCCGCCGGCTGGTTCATGTTCGCCGTGTCGGCGTCGCCCTTGCTTACTCCCCGCTTGCCGATCTGCAGCAGGAACTTCCCGGCCTTGCTGAACTTCAGCACGTGCGTGCCGCGGTCCTGGGGATCGCGGCTGTCGCGCAGGTTGTTGCTCGACAGCCAGATGCTGCCTTCGTGGTCGACGAACATGCCGTGCTCCGAGGACGGCCACTCGTAACCCGCACCGGGGCCGCCCCACGCCTGCACGACGTTGCCGGCCTGGTCGAACTCGATGATCGGCGGCGCCGGCGCGCAGCACGCCGCGAAGCTGAAGTCCGTGTGCGACTGCGGGCGGTTCGTGACCCAGATGTGGTCGCTGGCGTCCACGCCCACGCCGGCGACTTCGCCCAGCACCCAGTTCTCCGGCAGCGGCTTCGGCCAGCTCGGGTCGTACTCGAACCGGGGCACGTACGCCGCCGGAGCGGGCGCCGTCGGGCCCGGCGCGGGTCTTGGCACCACGTCCCAGGCCGAGCGGCCCATCCGGATCCGGTAGAGGCTGCGGTACGTGCCGATGTAGAGCCCACGGCCGTCCGCATCGCCCAGGCCGACGTTCGTCACGTTGTCGCCGGGGGGCAGGTTGATGTTCGCGATGATCTTCCCGTCCGGGTTGGCGATCCAGGAACCGCCGTAGATGAAGCCGTTCCGGTCCACGCGGAAGCCGTCCGCGCCGCGGCTGATCCAGCGCACCGGGTTGGTGACCGAGCCGTCCGGCAACAGCGTGTAGCGCGTGATGCCGTTCAGGCCCACGTAGAGATACTTTTCATCGGGCGAGAACGCGATCCCGTTCGCGGGTACCCGCGCGACGAGGCGCACCCGCCCATCCGGCGTCCAGCGGAACACGCCCTGGAAGTCGAGTTCGCGGTCCGGGCTGTTGGCGAATCCACCGAGCAACTGCGCGCCGAGGTCCGTGAAGTAGATCGAGCCGTCCGACTTCACGGCGAGGTCGTTGGGACCGTTGAAGCGCTTGCCGTCCCAGCGATCTGCGAGGATCGTCCGGGTGCCGTCCTTCTCGCGCCGCACGATCGCCCGGTCGCCGTGTGCGCAGAAGACGAGACGGCCCTGGCTGTCGAGGCCCAGCCCGTTCGTGCCGAGCACGGCGATCTGCAGCCGGCCGTTGTCCAGCGCGCGGACCTTCGTGATCGCGGGAGACCCGGGCGCGATGTCGGCGGCGATGCCCGCCTTCTCCATCAGCACGGACAGCGCCTTCGCCGCCGGATCCCACTTCCAGATCCGGTTCGACCCCATGTCGCTGAAGGCCAGGTAGCCGCCGTCGGGCACCCAGGTCGCGCCTTCGGTCGCGCCGAAGAAGTCCTGCCGGATGACCTCGATGGTGGCGCCGGCCGGCAGGATGGCGTCGGCCTCCGGATCGAGGCGTTCGATCGGGGAGACGGCGCCCGCCTGCGCGCGGGCGCGGACGAGCGTGGCGGCACCGCCGCCCATCAGAGAGACAACGCAGGCAAGCAGGACAAGGCGCTTCATCAGATGGCTTCCCTTCCGTGAAAAACGCTGTAGTCTCGCACAGTCGGACAGCCGATAACACCGGCAACGGAGGACGGCGCCATGGGTTGGCTCGCGCGGGGAATCGTGTTGGTATTCGCGGCCGTGGGCGTGGTGTCCTCGGTGGAACGCCTCGTCGGCCAGGCGGGGAATCCCATGCAGCCCGTCGTGACGCACCACCTTGGCATCATCGTGCGCGACGTGGACGAGGCGGCGAAGACGTGGTCGCGCGTGTTCGGTGTGACGGTGCCGCCACCGAAGGCCTCCGGCTATACGGAATGGACGGGTGCGCACACCCCGGGACGGTGGCGGGTCAAGCTGACGTCCTTCCAGCTCGGGCAGATGACGATCGAGCTGGTCGAACCGCTCGACGCCGCGGGCCCGCACCGCGCGCACCTCGATCGGTTCGGGCAGGGGCTCCACCACATCGGCTTCGTCGTGGCGGACCGCCCGGCGGGCTTCGCCCACCTCACGCGGCAGGGCGGCACGCAGACCTCACCGACCTACGTGGACATGAAGGACCTGCTCGGGACGACGGTCGAGCTCGTCCCCACCGTGATGGCGCAGGCGCGCTGACCGGACAGGCGGCGCTACAATCGCCACGCCATGGAGAACTGTCTCTTCTGCAGGATTGTCGCGGGCACCATTCCCGCGACGATCGTCCACGCGGACGACGCGCTCATCGCCTTCGCCGACATCAACCCGCAGGCGCCGCTGCACGTGCTGGTGGTCCCGCGCCGGCACATCGCGACGCTGAACGACCTCGCGGAAGGCGACGACGCGCTCGTGGGTGCGATGCAGCGCGCGGCCGCCGCCATCGCGCAGGCGCACGGCTACGGCGAGCGCGGGTTCCGGACGGTGATGAACTGCAACGCGGACGCCGGGCAGACGGTCTTCCACATCCATCTGCACCTGCTCGCCGGACGCGGCCTCACCTGGCCGCCCGGCTAGTGCTCCGACCGCGGCGGGTGCGCCGCTCGTACGGTGTTCATCGAGATAGCCGCGGCGCCCCACAGGAAATGCGGCGCGGAGCGCGACTGAAGTGTACGAGCCAGGCGCAGTTCTCATGCGCGCACGGAGCGTGAGCACCGCATTTCCTGTGGGGCGCCGTGGCTATCTCGTCACCGCGGTACCGGAGTTGCCCGTCGCAGGCTGCGAGCGCGGGCCAGCAGCATGGTCAGCGGGGCCGCGGCGAAGCTCAGCAGCGCTCCCATCTTGGCCTGGTCGAGAAACGGCCCCGGTGGAAACGCCGCGGTGGTGAAGAACAGCGCGACGGTGAATCCGATCGACGCGGCCACGCCGACGACCAGCGCATCCGGCCACGTCAACCCCTTCGGGATGCGGGCGCCGGACCACACCGCCATGCCGGCGAAGCTGACAATCCCGAGCGGCTTGCCGATCAGCAGGGCGGCCAGCACGAAGTACGTGCCGGGCCCGACCGCGGACAACACGACGCCGGCATTGGCCAGGCCGAACGCCAGCAGGATGAACTGGACGGGCGTGAGCCACCAGTGCTCGAACCGGCTGAGCGTGTCGCTCCCGTATTCCTTGGCCGGATCGAAGAGGCCGCGGTCGCGGTCGGCGTGCGGCATGAAGTGGACGACGGGCACCATGGCCAGCGCCGGATGCACGCCGCCGATGTAGAGCGCGGCCCACGACACCGCGCCCGGTCCGAGGACGTACGGCCAGAAGCTCTTCACGCCGAATCGCCGGAGGCCCTCCGCGCCGACGAGCGCCAGGCCCATCAGCAGCGC
>JBFXBH010000250.1:0-3808 GCA_050183355.1 Vicinamibacterales bacterium
CCGGGCCGCCTCCGAGGATGAACGGCGTGCCGTTGCCGGCCCGCGCCTCGTCGCTCTCGACGATCTGCGGCGAGCTGACCTGCAGGTTCGGCACCTTCTGCACCATGGTCATCACCTGCTCCAGCCGCACCGGCCAGGTCTGCGTGATGGTGCGCGTGGCGCTCGTGGACGGCAGCCCGAAGGCAATCTGCAGCGGCGTCGACCCGGGCGCAAACGGGCCGGCCACGCGGACGCGCGTGCCGTTGACCGACGCGGCGCGCGTCGAGCCCTCCAGAATCGTGGCCTGCTCCGCGTCCTCCGGCAGGTCGATGATGAGCGGCCCGCCGATGTCCACGCGCGCCCGGGCGGTGTTGACGATCTCGAGGATGTAGAACACCCGCAGCTCGTCGTCGCGGAACTCGACCAGCACGCGCGAGTCGCCGCCGAAGACGACCGTGCCCTTGATGGGCGGCGCCGCGGCTTCGGCCGCCTGTTCCTTCGCCCGGCGCTCGGCCGCTTCCTTGATGCCGGCCACGAGGATGATGCGGATGCCACCCGACGCGGGCACCTCGAACGGCAGCGACTCGAGCGCCTCGCCGTTCACCTCGGCCCGCGCCGTCGCCGTGGCGCCGGTCGGGAGCCCCGTGAACATCGCCCGGCCCTGCTCGTCGGTCGTGCCGGTCTTCGTCGCGGAGCCCGCCGTCACCGTGACCGCCTGCCCGGTGATGTTGTTGCCGACGGTCTCCCGGACGGTCCGGACCGACACGGTGCCGTCCGGAAGTTCCGGGGCCGGCAGCGCCCGCCCGTGGATCATCGACGGGTCCGGCATGTTGATCTGGGCTGAGGCCGTGGAGGCCAGCGCCCCGAGCGCCAGCAGCCCCGCAACGACGAGACGCGTCATGCCCGCCCCGCCAGCGCCGCGCCGCACGACTTGCAGAACTTCGCGTCGGCGTCGTTCCCCGTCCCGCAGGCCACACAGGGCGCCACCGCCACCTGGCGGCGGGCCACCTCGCGGTCGATGGTGTCCCGGTAGCTCGTCGTCGAGTCGAGCTGGCGGATGAGCCCCGCGGCGCGCGCGCGCAGCCGGGCCGTCATCTCCGCGTGGTCCTGGTCGGAGACCTTCTTCATCGCTTTGTCGAAATCCAGGTCCTTGAGCGCGCGCAGCGTCAGCAGCTTCTCGCGCTCGAGCGCCGCCCGCGCGCGCCCGGCGACCGAAATCGGCGTCGCGTCGCCCTCGTCACCGGAGAGCGGCGCCGCGGTCCGCCACGCGGCGTACCCCGCGTACGCGGCCGCGCCCACGGCCAGGCTCAGCAGAATCGCGGCCGGGCGGTCGACGTGCCAGACGAAGACGGCCAGAAACACGAGCGCGGTGGCGCCGGCCAGACCGGTCAGCGTGAAGAACTGCCAGGGCTGGAACGACTCAGCCTGGAACGACTCCGCCGGAAACGAGTCCTTAGTCGAGGTCTCGGAGCTCATCGTCCAGGCGGTCGTTCAGGGAAGGGTCGACGGCGGCGTTGGTGCCGGCGGGCTCTGCGGCCGGGCGCGTCCACTTCCGCGCCACAGCGGTGACGGTGACGAGGCCGATCCCACCCACCATGTACGGCAGCAGCCACGCGAGCCGGTTGAACCCCTTGTCCACCGGCGCACCGAGAAAGTGCGTGCCGCCGTAGATCTCCGTGAAGTGGTCGATGATCTGCTGCTTCGACTTGCCGGCGTCGATCTCCCCGCGCAGCTCCGCCCGCATCTGGTCGGCGGTGCCGCAGGTGCACTTGGTCAGCGGCTCGTGGCCGCACGCACCGCAGACGCAGGCCATCTCACGGCGCAACTCCTCCTCCAGCGCGTTCTTCGACGGCACGAACGCACCGGGCACCGAGACGTGGTCGCCCGCGCCGGTGGGCTCCGCGGGGGGCGCCTGGGCCGACAGCGCCTGGCCGCCCAGCATCAGTGCCAGCAGCACCGCGCCGGTGGTTGCGGCGCCCTCGGGCACCTTCGCCCCGGCCAGCACGAACACCGTCTCCGGCAGCAGCGCGATGCCCGTGCCGATCGCGAGGACGCCGAAGCCGAACCAGATCCAGTTCACGAGCGGGTTGATGACGATCTTGATGCTGGCCGTCTGCGAGCCGACGTCCGCCCCCGCCTGCACCAGATAGAAGTCCTCGGCGAAGCCACGCTGAATCGCGACCTCCGTCGTCGGCTCGTTCTCGTGCTTCCGGAACGCCCACCGCGCGGGATACATCTTCGCGAACGGCTGGCCGTCCTTCGTGACCGTCACGTGCGACGTCGTCATCTGCTTCTGACCGTCGTCGGTCACGGACAGCTTGTCCATCGTGACCGTGTAGGCGCCGAGCGACGCCGACTGCCCCGGCTTCAGCAGCACGGTCTGCTCCTGCTGGAAGCCCGCGCCGGCGAAGCCGAGGAACATCAGCACGATGCCGACATGGACGATGTAGCCGCCGTAGCGACGCTTGTTGCGCGACACGAGCCCGATGAGCGCCGTGAAGACGTCCGTGCCGGTGTTGCCCTGCCGCACGCGGGCGCCGCGCCAGAACTCCTGGCCGATGGTGCCGATCACGAAGCCCGACAGCGCGAAGCACAGGCCCGAGCTCCACAGCCGCACGCCCATCGCAACCACGATGCCGCCGACGACGAGCCCGCTGACCGTGGGCACGAGGAACTGCGTGCGCAGGCTCGGCGCCGTCGTCTTCCGCCAGGCCAGCAGCGGGCCGTAGCCCGTCAGGAACAGCAGCATGAGGCCGAGCGGCACCAGCCACTTGTTGAAGAACGGCGGGCCGACCGTCAGCCGCTCGCCGTTCACCGCCTCCGCGATGGTCGGGAACATCGTCGCGAACAGGATGAAGAACGCCGCGAAGACGAGAATCCAGTTGTTCGCGAGGAACGCGGCCTCGCGCGACATCCACGACTCAAGGTCGTTGCGCGCCTTGAGCAGCGGCAACCGGTAGACGATCCACGAGAAGCTGAAGACGAGGATCGTCACCATGAAGATGGTGAAGAGCCGCATCAGCTCGTCGCTCTCACCGAACGCGTGCACGGACTGGACGACGCCCGTCCGTGTCATGAACGTGCCGAAGATCGTCAGGAAGAACGTCAACGTCACGAGCGACACGTTCCAGACACGCAGCATGCCGCGGCGCTCCTGCACCATCACCGAGTGCAGGAAGGCCGTGGCCGTGAACCACGGCAGCGACCCGGCGTTTTCCACCGGGTCCCAGCCCCAGAAACCGCCCCAGCCCAGTTCCTCGTAGGCCCAGATCATGCCGAGCGTCAGGCCGAACGACAGGCAGAACCAGCTCACCATCGTCCAGCGCCGCACCGCCCGGAGCCAGGAATCGTCCAGATAGCCGGTGATCGTGGCGGCCATGCCGAATGCGTACGGGATCGTCAGGCCGACGAAGCCCAGATACATCGTCGGCGGGTGGATCGCCATGTAGAAGTTCTGCAGCAGCGGGTTGAGCCCCGCGCCGTCCGTCGGCGTTTCGGTGATGTAGGTCGAGAACGGGTTGTTGTGGATGATGGTCAGGAACAGGAAGAACATCTCGACGCCGGCGATGATCGCCACGACGTACGGGATCAGCTCGCGGTGCCGCTGCCGGTTCCGGTAGATCGCCACGCTGCCGAAGATCGACAGCATGAAGACCCAGAACATGATCGACCCGTCCAGTCCGCCCCAGTAGGACGTGATCTTGTAGAAGAGCGGCTGGACCGAATCCGAGTAGTGCTGGACGTACGTGATGGAGTAATCGCCGGTGACGAACGCGTGGATGATGACCACCGAGGCGACCGTCAAGACGGCCGTCATCAGGTAGAAGGC
>JBFXBH010000251.1:0-3797 GCA_050183355.1 Vicinamibacterales bacterium
CGCCCGGCGCGTCCCCGCGGTGCTATAACTCAGCCAGTCCGAGGAGCCTTCATGCGTCTGTTGCTCGCTGCCGTCTGTGCCGCGCTGGTGTCCAGCCCGGCCTTCGCCCAGGATCCGCCCACGCCGTCCGAACCGGCGCCCGCCGCGCCCGCGCCGCCCGCCGGCGGAAACGGGGGAGGGCAGGACGGCGCGATCCGCCCCTACGAGCGCGTCGTGACGAAGGACGCGAGGTCCGACGAGGGCGTCTTCCTCGTCCACCGCATCAAGGAACGCCTGCTCTACGAGATCCCGAAGGCGATGCTCGACCGCGAGTTCCTGCTGGTCACCCAGATCGCGCGCACGGCCGACGGTGCCGGCTACGGCGGGCAGAGCGTCAGCACCCGCGTGGTCCGGTGGTCGCGCCTCGGCGACCGCATCCTGCTGCGCGGCGTCTCCTATCGCCTCGTCGCCGACCCCTCCACGCCCATCGCCCGCGCCGTGCGGGCGGCCAACAACGACGCGATCATCATGTCGTTTCCGGTGCAGGCGCAGGGGAAGGACGACACGGCCGTGATCGACGTGTCGCGCCTGTTCACGACGGACGTGCCCGAGCTCAGCGCCCGTACGCAGGTGCGGGCGCGTGCCTTCGACAACGCGCGGTCGTTCGTCGAGCGGGCGTCGGCGTTTCCGCGCAACATCGAGGTCGAGGCCACGCACACGTTCAACAACCCGCCCGACATGAACGCCGGTGCCGGTTCGAACGCCGGGACCCGGGCGCGCATCGGCGCGGCCAGCGTGCTGATGCACTTCAGCATGGTGCTGCTGCCGGAGCAGCCGATGCAGCCGCGCCTGTTCGACGAACGCGTAGGCTTCTTCAACCTGCGGCAGCTCGACTACGGCAAGGACGAGCATCGTGCGCCGGAGCGCCGCTACGTCCGCCGCTGGCGTCTGGAGAAGAAGGACCCGTCGGCGGCGGTGTCCGAGCCGGTGACGCCGATCACGTTCTATGTCGACCCGGCCACGCCGGCGAAGTGGATCCCCTACATCAAGCGCGGCGTCGAAGCCTGGCAGGCGGCGTTCGAGGCGGCCGGTTTCCGGCGCGGGATCGTCGCGAAGGATCCGCCCTCCGCGGCCGAGGATCCGGACTGGAGCCCGGAGGACGCGCGGTACTCGGTGCTCCGCTGGCTGCCGTCGACGGTGGAGAACGCGTTCGGCCCGAGCATTTCGGACCCGCGGACGGGCGAGATCCTGGAGGCCGACATCCAGCTCCACCAGAACATCCTCAACCTCGTGCGCGACTGGTACATCGTGCAGGTGGGCCCGCTCGACCCCCGCGTGAAGCGGGTGCCGCTGCCGGATGATCTGATGGGCGAACTGCTGCAGATGGTCGTGACGCACGAGGTCGGCCACTCGATTGGCCTCCAGCACAACATGAAGGCGAGCGCGATGTACCCGGCGGCCAGCCTGCACGACAAGGCGTGGGTCCGGAAGATGGGCTACGCGGCGAGCATCATGGACTACGCGCGGATGAACTACACGGCGCAGCCGGAAGACGGCTTCGAACCGGCCGACCTGATCCCGCGCATCGGCCCGTACGACACGTTCGCGATCCGGTGGGGCTACAGTCCGGTGGCCGGCGCCGCGAACGCGGAGGCGGAACGGACGACGCTCGACACGTGGGCCCGCGAGCAGGACACGACGCCGTGGCTGCGCTTCTCGACGCCGGACAGCCGCGGCTCGGACCCGGCGGACCTCACGGAAGCCATCGGCGATGACGACGTGGTCGCGTCCACGCGCGCCGGCCTGAAGAATCTCGAGCGCGTCAGCGCGATGCTCGTGTCCGTGTCGACGGAGCCGGGGCAACCCTACGACACGCTGGACGAGCTCTACGCGCGGATGCTCGGGCAGTGGGGACTCGAGATGGGCCACGTGACGGCGCTGGTCGGCGGCGTGACGTCGCAGCAGAAGCACCACGGCCAGAACGGCGTCCGCTTCACGGTCGTGCCGAAGGCGAAGCAGCGGGCGGCCCTCGCGTTCCTGCAGGAGCACGCCTTCCGCCTGTCGCCCGCGTTCCTCAGCACGGACATCCTCCGGCGGATCGAGCCGGCCGGCGCGCTGGCCCGCGTGCGGACCGCGCAGGTCCGCGTGCTGCAGAGCCTGCTCTCGACGCCGCGCCTCGTGCGCCTGTCCGAGCAGGCCGCCCTCGACGGCCCGACGGCCTGGGCACCGACCGCGTTTCTCGCGGACCTGCGCAAGGGCCTGTGGAGCGAGGCCTACGGCACCGCGGCGCCGAAGGTCGATGCGTTCCGCCGCAACCTGCAGCGGGCGCACCTCGAGATCCTGGCCGAGCGTGTCAGCGGACGGGCGGCCGCGGCCGACGACGTCCGCGCGTTCTTCCGCGGGGAGCTGAAGACGCTCGATCGCGACCTCCGGCTGGCGCGTGCGCGGACGGTGGATCCCGAGACGGTCTTCCACCTGGAGGACGCCCGCGCGCAGATCGCGAAGGCGCTGGACCCGTCGGCCGGCGCCCCTGCGGCTCCGGCCGCGCCGCGGGCGGCAACGGGCGCCTCCGCCGATGCCACGATCGAGGACGCCGGCGACGAGGCACCGCTGTTCTGCTGGCCCGACTACGCGATCCGCGAGTGAGTGTGGTCGGTGCAGGATTCCCCCGAGGCCGGGGGAATTCTCGCGCCCACGGCGGGGCTCCTGACGTCCGGCCGCTGCCGTGTGAAGCCTGGCGCGGGCAGGGATCTTGCTCCCGGTGAGCGTCAGGAGGGCCTATGTCACGTAAAGCCGGCGATCGCTATCAGTGCCTCAAGTGCGGTGCCACGCTCGTCTATGAGAAGGGATGTCCGTGCCCGGAGGCGATGCCGCACTCCGAGATGTGCTGCGGGGAGCAGATGAAGGCCGTCGGGACGGCGAAGTAGGCGGTCCGCGCCGTCTCAGGAGGCGGGGCCGGCGTTGCGGCGAAACACCGTCAGGTCGTAGCCGAGCCAGCCCCGCTTCAGGGCGCGCTGCAGCGCCCTGCCACCGTCGAGGTGGCCGAGCCGTGTGTGCTCCAGCGGCAGCCAGGCGACGAGCGGCAGGAGCAGGTCGATCACCACGTCGCGCGGGCGTCCGAGCTGCAGCCACGGCGTCAGGTCGACCGTCGAGATGTGCGCGAAGCCGGCCGACCCCGCACGCTGCTGAAGCTCCGGCGCGGTCACGAGCGAGTGCACGTGCCAGCCCCGGCGGAACCGCCCCAGCGTCCGCTGAGCCGTCTGGTCACCCGTCGGCCGCGCGATGTCGTCGCAGATCGCGAGGATCCCGCCGGGGCGGATGACGCGCGCCGCCTCCGCGAAGAAGCGCGCCGGGTCGGGCCCGTGGACGAACGACTCGATCGCATACGCGGCGTCGGCCATGCCGATTGACGCCGGCAGATTCGTGTAGCTGCCCTCGATCACCTGCACGCGATCGGTGAGACCGCCCGCCGCGATCCGTTCGCCGGCCACGCGCGCCTGCACCGGGCTCAGCGTGACGCCCGTGCCCGTGATCGGCAGCCGCTCCGCGAGATAGCAGAGGCTCGCGCCGACGCCGCAGCCGAGGTCCAGCACGTGCGGCCGCGCCGGCGCGGGGGCGGGCCCGGCGCCGACCGGCACGATGCCCGTCGACCGCAGCGTCGCGACGATCGCGTCCTCGACGTACCGGAACGCCTCGGCCGCGTTCGTGACACCCGGCCCCCACACGGCGCGGTGGATGGCGCCCACGGCGCCGCCCTGTCCAAGCGCGACGAAGGCCGCGGTGTTGCGGTCGTAGAAGCGCCGGACGGCGTCGAGATC
>JBFXBH010000252.1:0-3792 GCA_050183355.1 Vicinamibacterales bacterium
GGCCTTCGCCTGGGCGGCACGGACGCCGGCGCTCACCGCGCGCGTCCGGTCGGTGCTGCTGGTCCTCGGCATGATCTCCCTCGCGACGGGCACCTTCGAGCTCGGGAACGCGGCGGCCGCGGCGCTCGCGCTCCCGCCCGTGCCGCAGTGGGTGCTGGTTCCCGTCACCGCGGCCTCCTACCTCTTCTCGATCGTGCAGCTCTGGCTGCCGCTGGCGCCCCTGAAGCGCCGGGAGCGGACCGTGTTCACGCTCGACATGCTCGTCAGCATCGGCGGCATCAGCGCACTGCTGTGGGTGCTGGTGACGCGCCCGCTGCACGCCTCCGGCATCGACCATGGGTGGCTCGTGACCGCGTACAGCGTCGGGCTGCTCGTGCAGGTCGCCGGGCCGACGGTCCTCGTCACACGCGGCGTCGGCTACCCCAGCCGCCGCGCCCTGTGGCTTCTCATCGGCGGACAGGCCGCGTACGTGCCCGTCGTGCTGCTGGCCCAGTACTTCGAGGGCGGCGTGATCACCGGCACGCGCGTGCTCGACGCGATCTACTTCACGAGCGTCATCTTCACGCTGCTCGCGGCGGTGGCCTACCGGATGGACGCCGCGGACGAGACGCCCGAGCGGCTGGTGCCGGCCTTCGCGCTCATCAATCCGTTCGTGCTGGCGGCGCCCCTGCTCGTCTCGGGCGGGCTGCTCGTGGCGCTCTACGTCAACGCGACGACACAGGTCTGGCCGCTCGCGCTCCTGCTGGCGATCATCGCCGTGCTCCTCGTGCTCCGCACCTGGCGGTCGGAGGCGGAGCGGGGGCGCCTGCTCGCGGCCGAAGCCGGCGAACAGGCGCGCATCGCCGCGTCGAAGAACGCGGCGCTCGGCCGGCTCGCGGGCGGCATCGCGCACGAGTTCAACAACCTGATGCAGGTCGTCATCGGCCACGCGGACCTCGCCGCGGCCGTGACGCCGGCGCGGTCGCCGCTCCGGGCCGACCTCTCGCAGATCCGCACGGCGGCCGAGCGCGCGGCGCTGCTCACGAGCCAACTCCTCCACTTCAGCGGCCGGCAGGTGCGGCGGCAGCATCGGCTCGACCTGGCGGCGAGCATCCGATCCGCGGACCTCGAGGCCACGCTGCCCACCGATATCACGCTGCAGTTCGACCTGGCGGCCGTGCCGCCGATCCACGCGGACCCGGTCCAGATCCGGCAGCTCCTCGGCGAGCTCGTCTCGAACGCCAGGGACGCCATGCCGCGCGGGGGACGGCTTCACGTCGCCGTCGCGGATGCGCGCGTGGACGGCCCGATGCCCGGCGCCGTGCTGCTGGTCTCGCCCGGGCGCTACGCGGTGATCGAGGTGCGCGACACCGGACCCGGAATTCCGTCGGACGCGCTCGCCAAGGTGTTCGAACCGTTCTACTCGACGAAGCGCGAGAAGGGCCGGGCGGGCCTGGGCCTGGCCGCCGTGTACGGCATCGTGGCCTCGCATCAGGGTGGGATCGCCGTGGAAGCCGCGGCCGAGGGCGGCACGCGCGTGCGGGTCTACTTCCCGTGCGCGGAGGCGGAGGACCAGGCCGCGGCCGCCAGCTAGAAGCCGGCGGCGGCCGGCGCAAGCCGACGTGCTACTGCTGCCGCTCGATGCGCCCGAACAGGTGCCCGCCGACCTTCGGGTTCGCCCACGTGCCGCCGTAGCGATCGCCTTCGAAGAAGATGTGCGTGCTGAACGTGCCGAGACCGGGGATGGCGTAGTTCGACACCGCGATCGCGGGCACGTCGCCGACCCATGTCACCGGCATCACGACCGGGACCGTCACGTCGACGGAGCCGTGACGCATGCGGACGTTGAAACGCCAGCGGTCCTCGCCGACTTTCTCGATGCTGGAGATGTCGTAGCGATCCTCGGAGGCCGGCCGATCCTCGCGACCGTCGACCGTGAAGCGCCCGACGAGGCTTGCGCGGTTGAGCCGATCGGCAAAGGCCCGTTCGCGGGTGTCGAGGGCGGCCGTCGGCACAGGCCGCGCGGCGAGATCGAAGCGGCCGACGATCCAGCCGGTGGCCGTGCCGGCGGCGACGAGGAGGAGCATGCCGAACCACCGCAGGATGCGCATGCCCGGATTGTCGCACCATGCCCGGCGGCGGTTCGGCGATTGTGATGGCGATCGTGCGACAGGCCGCGCCCGCCGACACTGAGACAGGACCGCTCCGCCGATCAGCGAGACGCGGCCGGCCGGGGCGCCGTTGCCGCGGGTCGCACCGGCGCGCTCGACGCCGGCGTCTTCCCGTCGAGCAGCGCGGCGGCGACCGTCAGGTCAGCCGTCGGCAGACGGCACACGTAGTTCTCACAGAGATAGAGCGTCGCCTTCCCGCCGAGGCGCTTCATCGGCGCGAGCGTCGGCAGCCAGGCGGCAAGCTGGCGCTGCCCGGCACCGCCGTCCGCCAGCAGCACCACCTTCACCGGCAGCAGCCGGCTGTACACAAGCTGCAGGAGTTTGCGTGTGTCAGGGGCGCCCGGCTGGCCGGCGATCACGATCTGCTTCGGCTTCGACAGGCTGAAGTCGAACGCCGACGCGAGGTGTGGAACGGACGAACCGGCACGCGCGAGTTGCGGCGAGAAGGCGCGGAAGAGCGCGTCAGCCTTCGCGCGCCAGGCCTTCCGGTCCGTCACCTGCCACAGCCGGAGCAGGTTCATCGCGGACACGGAGTTGGCGGACGGCTCCGCGCCGTCGTAGTCGTCCTTGAAGCGGGCCACGACGTCGGTCGCCGCGGCCGTCGTCGCGAAGTAGCCGCCCGCCGCGTCATCCCAGAACAGCCGGTCCTGCCGCTCCTGCAGGTCGATCGCCCAGGTGAGCCAGCGGACGTCGAAGTCCGCTTCGTACAGGTCCAGCAGCCCGGCGATCAGGTACGCGTAGTCCTCGGCCAGCGCGCCGATATCCACCTGCCCGCCGTGCCAGCGGCGGCGGAGCCCGCCGTGACCCGCCACGTCCATGCGCGTCTGGATGAAGCGCGCGGACCGGCGCGCGGCGTCCAGGTAGCGGGCATCGCCGAAGACCTGCGCGCCGCGGGCGAGCGCCGAGATCATCAACCCGTTCCAGGCCACGAGCACCTTGTCGTCGCGCGCGGGCCGCGGCCGGGCGAGCCGCGCCGAGCGCAGGGCCGCGAGCGCCGCAGCCAGCCGGCGGCGCACCTCGGGCCGCGGCAGGCCGAGCCGGCGCGCGACCTCCGCCTCGCTCTGGCGCACCCACAGCGTGTTCAGGCCGGCGAGTTCCCCCTGCACGTCGAGCGCGGCGGGCACGTTGCCGGCGTCCTCGATCCCGAAGCGGGCGGCGAGCACGGGAAAGCCGGCGCCGGTCACGCGCCGCAGTTCGTCGGCGGTCCACACGTAGTAGGCCCCCTCGGCGTGACGGCCATCCGGGCCGGCGCTGTCAGCGTCCTCCGCCGAGTAGAAGCCGCCGGCCGGGTCGCCGAGGTCGCGCAGCACGTAGTCGATCGTCTCGACGGCGACCTGCCGGAAGAACGGGTCGCGCGACGCCTGGTAGGCCTCCGTGTAGGCGACGGCGAGCTGCGCCTGGTCGTACAGCATCTTCTCGAAGTGCGGCACGCGCCACGCCGCGTCGGTCGTATACCGATGAAAGCCGCCGCCCACGTGGTCACGCAGGCTGCCGTTGGCCATCCCGCGCAGCGTGCCGAGCGTGGCGTCGAGCGCCGGCTTCGCCCCCGTGCGCGCGTAG
The DNA here is from genome assembly GCA_050183355.1 of Vicinamibacterales bacterium. Lineage (GTDB taxonomy): Bacteria > Acidobacteriota > Vicinamibacteria > Vicinamibacterales > UBA2999 > CANKJK01. The sequence continues at coordinate 3,711 of JBFXBH010000252.1, forward strand.
TAGCGCAGCAGGAACGTCAGCGCGACCGGGCGCGGAAACTTCGGCGCCCCGCCAAAGCCGCCCCACTCGGCGTCGTAGGCCC
>JBFXBH010000253.1:0-3784 GCA_050183355.1 Vicinamibacterales bacterium
TGCACGACGCAGAAGCCCTGCGGTCCCGACGCTGTGGATCTGTCGATGGTCACCCGGAAGTACCTGGCGCAGTTTGATGCGATCGTCGCGAGCACGAACGGGGAGCTGCCGTTCACGGACGAAGGGAAGCAGGCCCTGGTGGACTTCGTCCGGAAGGACGGCAAGGGCATTGTCTTCCTGCATCAGTCCATGGTGACGTTGTTCGGCTTCAAGCCGTGGGGGGAGCTGCTCGGCGCCTACGGCCCGTCGGTGCTGTTCGACGGCACCAACACGGCGAAGCGTCCCGCCGTGATGAAGGTCGAGAACCGGAACCACCCGGCGACGAAGAACCTGCCGGAGCACTGGACGCTCGACGACGAGTTCTACCAGTTCACGAAGACGGTGGGCGTGCCTGGCCCGACGAAGGTGCCGGCCCCGCTCGCGTTCGACCGCCGGAACGTGCACGTGCTCGTCAGCTTCGACTCCGAGCGCACCGACTTCACCGGCGCGCCGAAGGGGTGGGAGAAGGGCGGCGACTACCCGCAGGTCTGGTACCAGACGCCCGGCAAGGGGCGCACGTTCTACACGGCGATCGGTCACCGGGAGGACCTCTGGCGCACCGATCCGATTTACCGGCAGTTCATGACCGGTGCGATTCGGTGGGCGCTCCGGCTCGAGCAGTAGCCGCGCGCCGGCAGAGACAAGGGTTGACGTTGACATCACATCGGTTGAGGAGGCAGCAGTCATGGTGAAGTCCGCTTGGGGTGGGTTCTTTGCCGGCGCGTTCGTGGCGCTGGTGTCGGCGACGGTCATGCACACCGTGGACACGCGCGCGCTGGCCGAGGCGCAGCAGCGGCCGATCAAGAAGGGCACGCACGTGAATCTCGCCCCGGAGGACTACATCGAGATCCTGCAGCTCATCAACGAGTACCCCAGGGACGTCGACCCGGGGGCGGTGCGCGACGCCTCGTGGATGTTCATGAAAGGCGCACGGTCCGTCGGCATGAGCGGCGCGCCGATGGTCACGCCCCAGGATCACACGTACTTCTACCGGAGCCTCATGACGGGCGACGGCCAGGCGAAGAAGGGCGGCAATCGTCACTTCAACACGTCGCCCGTGATCATCGGCCTGCCGGACGGCACCGCGCGCGGGTCCTCCTACATGATGGGGATCTCCATCAAGGAGAAGGGCGGCAAGCCGACGATCGACCTGATGGGCAAGTACGAGGACATCTACGTGAAGACGCCTGACGGCTGGCGGATGAAGGAGCGCATCTGGACCTCGGATCAGTTCGTCGGCTCCTATCAGGACGTCGCGCCGTCGCCGGTGCTGGCCGACAAGTCGACCTGGACGACGCGGACCGAGGAGGAGATTCAGCGGCTCTGGGCCCGCGGGATGAAGCGGGACGCCAGTGGCGCGCCCGTGCCCCTGCCGAAGCCGGCGGCCGACGCCGCACCCGCGAGATAGGCGTCCCCGGGCGGCGGCGCTCCCGGGGTCCGTGCGGCCCCGGGAGATAATGCGGTCTGCATGGAGTACGACCGCTTCGCCGAGATCTACGGCGTCTGGACGGACACGGCGGCCAGCGCCAGGGCGAATCTCGATTTCTATCTGTCGCAGTACGCGTCGGCACACGGCGCCGTCGTCGAGCTCGGCGTGGGTGACGGCCGCATCGCCGTCGAGGCGGCGCGCCGCGGCCGCGACATGATCGGCGTGGATCTCTCGCGCCCGATGCTGGCGCGCTGCCGCGACCGCGCCGAGCAGGCGGGCGTGCTCCCCCGCATGACGCTCATCGAGGGCGACTTCCGGTCGTTCACGCTGCCGGTGCCCGCCGGACTGATCGCGTTGCCGTATCACAGCCTCGGCCACCTGACGACGCTCGAGGCCAAGCGCGACGCGCTGCGTCACATCCACAGCCAGCTCGCCGATGGCGGACGCTTCATCTTCGACGACTTCCAGATGACGCCGGCCCGGGTGCACGCCATGCGTCGAGTCCAGCTCCGCGCGGCCTACGAGCGCGAGGGCGCCGAGGCGCTGCTCTGGGTCACGTCGCTGGTGGACGAGGCCACGCAGACGATGCGCGTCGTGACCTGGGAGGATCGGCTCGATGCGGCGGGCATCCTGCAGCAGCGTCAGTACCGGCCGCTCAGCCTGAGCTGGATGACGGCCACACAGGCCCGGGCGCTCCTCGAGGAGGCCGGCTTCACGATCGAGGCCTGCTACGGCGACTTCTCCGGGACGGCCTTCGACCCGGCGGTGGCAGACGAGCAGGTCTGGATAGCCCGAAGGGGGCGTGTGTCGTGACGGGCACCACGGGCGTTCGCGACCTGCAGGTCACCTGTATCGTCGGCGTCTACCCGCACGAGCGGGTGGAAGAGCAGATGGTGCTGCTGGATATCGAGATCGACTACGACTTCGCGCCGGCCGCGGCCTCCGACGCCGTGGCAGACGTCGTGGACTACGACATGGTCGTCTCGGCTGTGACCGGGCTCGTCCGTGCCCGGAAGTTCCAGCTCATCGAGACGATGGCCGCTCACGTGGTGGACCTGTTGTGCGCGCGCGTGCCGCACGCCACGGCCGTACGGCTGGAAGTCCGCAAGCCGGCCGCGGTGCCGGCGGCGCGGCACTCCTTCGTCCGCATGGAGCGGACGCGGCCGTGAGCGCGCCATCCACCGTGGCGCGACCGGGAGGCGGGGTGAGACCGGTTGCGGTGGTGACGGGCGGCGCCCGCCGTCTCGGCCGGCATCTGTGCCTGTCGCTGGCGGCGCGCGGCTACGACGTCGTCTGCGTCTACCGCGCGTCCGCGGCGGACGCCGTGACCCTGGTCGGCGAGATCGAGGCCGGCGGCGGGCAGGCCCGGGCCGTGCAGGTGGACGTCAGCCGGCACGACGAGGTGGCCGCGGCCTTTGCCGGCGTGCGCGCCCGCGAGGGGCGCGTGGATCTGCTCGTCAACAACGTCGGCAACTACAACCCGCAGGACGTCACGGCGCTCGACCCGTCCGTCTGGGACGCGACCATCGGCGCCAACCTCTCGGGCGCGTACTACTGCTGCTATCACGCGCTGCCGCTGATGCCGGATGGCGGGCAGATTGTCAGCATCGGCATGGCGGGGCTGGAAGGGATTCGCGCCAACCGGCGCGGCGCGGACTACTACGTCAGCAAGACCGGCCTGCTCGTGCTGACCCGGGCACTGGCGGCCGGCTATGCGGACCGGCAGATCCGCGTGAACATGATCTCGCCGGGCCAGCTCGACAACTCGGTCGACCTGCCCGCGCCAGACCAGATGGGCCGAACCGTACCGTTGGCCCGCGCCGGCACGCTCGACGACGTGGCCCAGGCGCTGCACTACCTGCTCGACGCCGGCTACGTCACGGGCGTGAACATCGACGTGGCGGGCGGGTACCGGCTGTAGGCCCCGGCAGGGTCAGCGTCCCGCAGGACATGCCGGCCGCCTCCTCCGTCATTCCGCTCTGGGACCGCGCGCTCGAATGGCGCCGCCGCCTCGCGATGATCGAGGAGGCGCGCGTGTTCCTCTATCTGTCGACGTTCTATATCGAGTGGGACGCCTACGGCCGCGAACTGCTGGACGCGCTCGAACGCGCCGCCCGGCGCGGCGTCGCCGTGTCGCTGCTCGTGGACGGCTTCGGGCAGCGGCTGGGCGGCGTCTTGATGTCACCGGCGGACCGCGCCGCGCTGCAGGGCCGGCTGGACGCCCTGCGTGCGCTCGGCGCGGACGTCCGGTTCTACCGACCCCGCCACCTCGTGCAGCGGCTCGTCGGCGGCGGTCAGCACATCAAGATCCAGGCC
>JBFXBH010000254.1:0-3778 GCA_050183355.1 Vicinamibacterales bacterium
TCGCCCGCGAAGCCGACGGTTCCCGGCGAAGTCTCGTGCCGGTCGGGTCCACCTTCGGCACTTCCCAGGATGGCGCGTGGTTCGTCGGGCGGACGGCGCCCGATTCCGACCACGACTCCGTCACGGGATACGAATGGGAGTCCTCGTGCGGTGGCCCGACGCTGGTGGGCGCGAAGCCGGATGGCGCATACCCGCGCCTCGTCCTCCTCGCCGATCCCGCGGACTCGCTTCCGCCGCAGACCACGCCGGCCGTCGTTCCCATCGGGGCGGGTCTGCTGCAGGTCACCTTCAACGCCGTCGATGCCGGCAGCGGTGTCAAGGGCATCATGGTGCGCCGCGAGACCGCGCCCATCTTCAACTGGGTCGAGGAGGCGCCGTTTCTGACGATCACCGTCCCTGACGTCGGCCCGACGACGCTGACGTTCCAGGCCGTCGACCATGCCGGGAACCACGAGCCGGCGCAGACGATCATCGTGGGGGCACTGCCTCCGCCGCCTCCCCCTCCGTCACCGGGTCATCTCGCCGTGACGGTCGCAGACGAGGTGACGGCCCTGCCGCTGTCGGGTGTGACCGTTCAGATCTTCAGCGGCGTGAGCGGCGCGTTGGTGGCATCCGGCACGACCGGCGGTGACGGCGTCTTTACGTCTCCGGACCTGGTTGCGGGTCCCTACCGGGTTCGCACCGTGGGGACGCCGGGTTACCGGGACGAGATCTACAACGACATCCCGTGCGACCCCTGTATTCCCTCAAGCGGGGCGCTGATTGACGTCGCAGCGGGCGCGACCGTTCCGGTCACGTTCAGCCTCGCACCGCCCGGGTCGATCGCCGGGGCCGTGACGAGTTCCAGCAGCGGCACCGCCATCGCCGATGTCGTCGTCAGCGTCTTCGACCAGAACGGCGCTCCCGTTGCCACGGGCACGACCGATGCGACGGGTGCGTACGCGGTGGCTGGTCTTGCGGTCGGCCAGTACTACCTCCGCACCACGAACAGCCAGGGCTTCATCGACGAGCTGTTCAACAACATCTCCTGCGCGCTTGGCTGTGCGACCGTGGCCAGTGGAGACGCCGTGACCGTGGCGGCGGCTGCCGCCACGACCGTGGACTTCGCGCTGTTGCCGTCCGGAGGCGGCATCGCGGGATTCGTTCGCGAGGAGGGGACCGGGACACCCCTGGCCGGCGTTGTCGTTGATGTGTTCGACGAGGCCGGTGATCCGGTGGCGAGTGCGGTGACGACCGATGACGGCGAGTATCTGACCGGCGACGTGCCGACGGGCAACTACTTCGTGCGGACCGCGAATACACAGGGGTACCTCGACGAGTTGTTCGACAACATCGGGTGCGCCGTCGGCTGCGAAGTGACCACCGGAACGGTGGTCACCCACACCGCGGGCGTCACCGGTGGATTCGCCGACTTCGACCTGTCGAAGGGCGCGCGCATTTCCGGCACGGTTGCCGCCGCCGGAGGCGGACCGCTCGAGGGCGTCGCGGTTCGGGTGCACACGGCTGCCGGTGCGATGGTGACCACCGCCACGACCGACGCGGCGGGTCATTACCAGACGGGTGCCGGGCTTCCGGAAGGCTTCTACGTGGTGCGGACCGTCAACGATGCGGGCTACGTCGACGAGCTGTTCGACGACATCGCCTGCGTTATCGGATGTGATGTCACGCTCGGCACGCCGATCTCCGCCGCGGTGACCGGGACCGCAGCCCATGTGTCGGACATCCACTTTGTCCTGACGCCCAACTCCCCGGTCGGAACCGACGTCGTGGCCGTGCCGTCGACGCCGACGGGAGAGACGCCGGCGACCGTCACGTTCGGTGCGGTCACGGCGACCGGCCTGACGACCATCACGGAGTCGGCCACGGGGCCGGCGGTGCCGGCGGGCTTCCAGCTCGGAGAGCCGCCGATCTTCTATGACATTCAGACCACTGCCACGGTCGTCAGCCCGATCGATGTCTGCCTCTCGTACGCGCCGGGCGCGTTCCCGGCGGGAGAGCCGGTGCGCATGCTGCACCATGAGGGCGGCGCCTGGGTCGATGTCACCACAAGCCACGACGAGTCGACGCGGACCGTCTGCGGACGCACGACGCACCTGAGTCCGTTCGTTCTCGTCTCCGGCGCGCCTCCGCCGCCACCCGACGTCGTCCCGCCCGTGCTGTCGTGCAGCGTCTCTCCGGCGGTGCTCTGGCCGCCCAATGGTGCGCTGGTTCCCGTCAGCGCGTCCGTGGTCGTGACGGATAGCGGCTCCGGACCGGCCGGCTTCACCCTGCTGTCCGTGACATCGAGCGAGCCCGGGGCCGGCGATATCGCGGGATGGGACATCGGCACGCCCGACCTCAGCGGTCAGCTCCGCGCGAAGCGCTCGGGCAAGAAGGGCGGCCGCGTGTACCGGCTCACCTATCAGGGCCGGGATGTCGCGGGCAACACCGCGACCTGCCAGGTGAGCGTCACGGTGCCGCACGACCAGGGTAAGGACGACGACGAGAGCCGTGACGATCGGAGCGATGACCGGAGCAGGGACGACAAGAGTCGCGACGGCAAGAGCCACGACGACAAGAGTCGTGATGACAAGAGTCGCGACGACAAGAGCCGAGACGACAAGAGTCGCGACGACAAGGGCAAGGGATCGAGTAAGGAGTCCGCGCCGCCGAAGAAGGACGACAAGCCGCAGCCGAAGGGCAAGAAAGGCTGATTCGGCGGCGAAGCACTCAAGCCGGTAGGATCAGGGGATGCCCCTGATCCTCCACGGCCTCCCCGCGTGGCACTGGGCGCTGTCGGGCGCGTTGATTGCGGCAATCACGCTCCTGTTGCTCCTCGTGGGCAACCGGCGCCTGGGTATCTCCAGCGGGTTCGAGGACGTCTGCAGCCTCGTGCTGCGCCAACCCTACTTCCGCCGTGGCCGTGTGCTCGACGGGCGCCGGTGGCGGCTGCCGTTCCTTGCCGGGCTCGTCCTCGGGGGTGTGCTCTCGGCGGTACTCGGCGGCGGGTGGTCGGCCTCCTGGTCCGTCGGCATGCTCGACGCGGCGCTCCCGATGACGCCTGCCGCCAAGCTGGCCTGGATGTTCGTGGGCGGTCTCTTCGTCGGCTTCGGCACGCGGATGGCCAACGGCTGCACGAGCGGCCACGGCATCTTCGGCCTCTCGAACTTCGAGTGGCCGAGTCTGGTGGCCACGCTCTGCTTCATGGGGAGCGGGCTCGTCGTCACGCAGCTTCTCTACAACGTGGTGCTCCGGTAAGCCGGCATGGCGATCTTCTTTCTTGCCGCCGGCATCTGCTTCGGGTTCGTGTTGAGCCGCTCCGGCGCCGCCGACTACAACTTCATCCAGGGCATGTTCCTGTTCACCAACTTTCAGCTCTACGGCATCATCGGCACCGCCGTCGTGCTCACGGCGCCAGGGCTCTGGTGGATCCAGCGGCGCGGCCGCGCGCTGACCGGCGCGCGCATCGCGTTCGAGCGGAAGACGCTGAACCGCGGCACGGTCGCGGGCAGCGTGCTGTTCGGCATCGGCTGGTCCATCGCCGGCATGTGTCCGGGTCCGATTCTCGTCAACCTCGGCGAGGGCAAGCTGCCTGCCATCGGCGCGCTCGCGGGTGCGCTGGCCGGGTCGGCGCTCTTCGGGCTGCTCTATCCCCGGCTGCAGCGTCCGTTTGGCCTGCCGCCTCTCGCGTCACCTTCCACGGATCGCACCCACGGATGATTTCCCTTTCGCGCATCGGCAAGCAGCACGGCCGCCAGATCCTGTTCGTCGACGCCTCCTTCCAGTTGAACGCCGGGGA
>JBFXBH010000255.1:0-3768 GCA_050183355.1 Vicinamibacterales bacterium
CGGTTCACCGCCGAGATCAGCACGACGCCGTTCAGCACGGCCACGCCGAAGAGCGCGATGAACCCGATGGACGCGGAGAGGTTCAGCGTCAGGCCCCGCAACCACAGCGCGGCCACGCCGCCCACGAGCGCGAACGGCACGTTGAGCAGCACGAGGCCCGCCTGGCGCACCCGTCCGAACGTCACGAAGAGCAGCAGGAAGATGATGGCGATCGACAGCGGCACGACGAGCGCGAGCCGGCTCATCGCCCGTGACTGGTTCTCGAACTGGCCGCCCCAGGCGATGCGGTAGCCCTCGGGCAGCGTGACGGCCCGCTCGACGCGGGGCCGGGCCTCGGCCACGAAGCTGCCGACGTCGCGGCCGCGCACGTTGGCCTGCACGACGGTACGCCGTTCGGCGTTCTCGTGGTTGATGGCCTCCGGCGCGCGCGACTCGTGGATGCGGGCCACGCGCGAGAGCGGCACGCGCTCCCCGCGCGCGCCGGTCAGCGGCAGCGCGCCAAGCGCATCGCCGTCGCGCCGCAGCGCGTCCGGGAAGCGGATCCGGACCGGGAAGCGCCGGGCACCGTCCACCAGTTCCGTCGCCTGCCGGCCGCCGACCGCCGTTTCCACGACGTCCCGCACATCCGCGACGGAAAGCCCCACGCGGGCGACCGCCGCCCGGTCCACGTCGATCTGCAACTGCGCCGCGCCGAACAGCGCCTCCACCTGGAGGTCCGACACGCCGTCGACGTGCGCCAGCTCGCCCAGGACGGCCTGCCCCAGCCGTTCGAGCACGTCGGCGTCCGGCCCGAACACCTTCACGGCGACGTCGGCCTTCACGCCCGACACCGTCTCGTCGAGCCGCATCGCCATCGGCTGCGTGAAGTTGAAGGTCATGCCCGGCACCTCCGCCAGCGACGCGGCCATGGCGTCAACGAGGTCCGCCTTCGTGCGGCCGGACGTCCACTGGTCCGTCGGGTGGAGCGACACGTAGACGTCGCCCTGGTAGAGGCCCATGGCCTCCGTGGCCAGGTCCGGCCGCCCCATCTTGGTCACCACGCCCGACACCTCCGGGAACGTCCGCAGTACGCGTTCGACCCGGCCGGACATCGCAACGGACTCGTCGATCGAGATCGACGGCAGCTTGCGCGACTCGATGAGGATCGAGCCCTCGTCGAGCCGGGGCATGAACTCGGTGCCGATCCAGAACAGCGATCCAATGGCGATCGACACCACGACGAGGGCCGCCGAGACGGTGCGCCACGGATGGTTCATGACGCGCTGGAGATCACGGAGATACCGCGCCCGCAGCCGCAGAAACCATCCCTGCTCGTCGTGCCCGCCGGCGCGCACGGGGAGGAACGTGGCCAGCGCCGGCACCACCGTCAGCGAGAGGAACAGCGCCCCCAGGATGGCCGAGCACACCGTGATGGCCATCGGGCGGAACATCTTTCCCTCGAGGCCCTCCAGCGTGAAGATCGGCAGATAGACCGCGATGATGATCAGCACGCCGAAGAGCACGGGCCGCGCGACCTCGGTGGCCGCGCGGGTCACGAGGGCCATGCGGCCGTCCGGCGCGTGCGCGCCGTGCGCCGGACCCGCGTCGTGCCGATGCCGGATCACGCTCTCGATCATGACGACCGCGCCGTCGACGATCAGGCCGAAGTCGATGGCGCCGAGCGACATCAGGTTGGCCGACACGCCGAAGATCCGCATGCCGATGAATCCCGTCAGCATGGCGACCGGAATGACCGCGGCCACAATCAGCGACGCGCGGATGTCCCGCAAGAAGAAGACGAGCACGGCGATGACCAGCAGCGACCCTTCGAGCAGGCTCGTCGTGACCGTCGTCGACGTCCGCGTGATGACCTCCGTCTGGTCGTAGAACGGCACGAGCCGGAGCTTGCCGGGCAGCGTGCCGGCCACCTCGGCGATCCGGGCCTTCACGCGGGCGCCCACGTCGCGCCCGTTCTCGCCCTTCAGCATGATCACCATGCCGGCCACCGACTCGCCCTCGCCGTTGCGCGTCACCGCGCCCTGCCGCGGCATGGCGCCGACGGCCACGTCCGCCACGTCCCCGACCAGGACGGGCACGCCGTCACGCTCGTCGACGACGACCCGGCGGAGGTCGTCCTCGTTCTTCGCCAGGCCGTCGCCACGCACCGTGTAGCGTTCCTGCCGGTGCTCGATGAAACCGCCCGAGAACGGCAGGTTGTTCGCGGCGACCGCGTCGAAGACCTGTCGGAGCGTCACGCGATACCGGTCCAGCCGCGCCGGGTCCACGACGACCTCGTACTGTCGCGTGTATCCGCCCCACGCGTTAATCTCACCGACGCCGCGCACGGCGCGGAGCTGCGTACGCAGCTCCCAGTCGTGCGTCGTCTTGCGGTCCATCAGCGACGTGCCGTCGTCGCTCTCGACCAGGTACTGATAGATCTCGCCGAACGCGGTGGCCACCGGCCCGAGCACGGGCGCCACGCCGTCCGGCAGGCGGTCCCGTGCCTCGGAGACGCGCTCGGTGACGAGTTGCCGCGCGAGGTAGATCGGCACGGCGTCGGCGAACACGACAGTGACCAGGGACAGGCCCGCCTTCGAGACCGACCGCACCTCCTGGGCGTTCGGCACGCCCATCAGCGCGGTCTCGATCGGATACGAGACCCGCTGTTCCACCTCGACGGCGGCCAGGCCCGCGGCCTCCGTCACGACGGTGACCTGGTTGTTCGTCAGGTCCGGAAACGCCTCGACTGGCAGGTCGCGATACGCCACGGCGCCCGTCCCGACCACGGCGGCCAGGCACAACAGCACGAAGAGGCGCTGGCGGATGCTCGCGGCCACCAGCCGCTCGACCACGCCCACGTCACTCACCCGCCGCGGGGCCGGCGAGCACCGACTTCAGCGCGAACGCCCCTGTGGCCGCCACGCGCTCCCCGGCCGTCAGCCCGCTCAGGACCTCGACACGGTCCCCGGCCACGGCGCCCACCGTCACGGGCCTGGCGGCGAACTGTCCCGCGGTGCCGGCGACGAACACGGCCGGCTTGCCGTCCACCGTCTGGACGGCCGTCTTCGGCACCCAGAGCACCTCGCGCGGCTCGTGCAGGTGAAGCCCCACGGTCGCGAACATCTGCGGCTTCAGCCGGCGCGCCGTGTTGGCCATCGTCGCGCGCACGGTAACGCGGCGCGTCTCGGCGTTGACCACGTCGGCGATGAAGGTGACCCGTCCGGTGAACACTTCGCCCGGCCACGCCGCCACCCGCACGTCGACCGGACGGCCGGTGCGCAGCTGCGGCAGCAGCGCCTCGTCCACCTCGGCTGTGACCCACACCGACGACAGGTCGCTGACGACGTAGAGCGGCGACCCGGGCACGACGGTCGTGCCAGGCGTGACCAGCCGTTCCAGCACGACGCCGGCGAGCGGGCTTCTGACCGGAATCGGTTCGTCCGCGTTGGGATCCGGGGCGCCCGGGTCGCTGCGGCCCGTGTCGGTGACGTGCACGCCGACGTGTTCGAGCTCCTCGATGGAACGCGTCACCTCGGCGCGGGCGTCCGCCACGTGCTCGGCCGCGGTCGCCTTCTCGAGCTGGGCGCGCCGCACGTCCTGCGCGGCGATGGCGCGGGCCGCCAGCAGGCGTTCCGTCCGCGCGAGCGCGTCGGTGGCGTAGGCCAGCTCCGCCTCGGCGCGCTCCCGCGCGGCGATGGCCTTGCGGTAGCCCGCCCACGCATCGTGCATCGCGTGCCCATGCATGGTCGCGATGAGCTGCCCCTCCCGGACCGTGTCACCCACCTGTTT
>JBFXBH010000256.1:0-3758 GCA_050183355.1 Vicinamibacterales bacterium
AGCCGGCCCGGCCCGCCCCGCCCATGGCGCTGCTCGACCGCACCGGGAAGGCCGTCCGGCTGGAGTCCTACAAGGGCCGCGTGGTGCTCGTGGACTTCTGGGCGACGTGGTGCATCCCCTGCCGCGTGTCGCTGCCCGCCTATGACGACCTGATCCGGCAGTACCAGAAGCGGGGCTTCGAGGTGCTCGCGGTCAACATCGGCGAGACACGCGCGCAGGTCGACGCGTACTTCAAGGGCCGCGAGCCGCTCATCCGGATCCTGATGGACCCACGGGGCAGCACGTCGGCCAGCTTCAGGATCCGCGCGCTGCCGACCTCCGTGCTCGTCGACCGCGACGGCTACGTCCGCTTCACGATCGTCGGCTTCGAGGACGGCGCGCTGGCCGCGTATCACGAGTACATCCGGCTGCTGCTCGACGAGCCGCCGTCCGACTAGATGAGATAGCTTCTAGCGTCGCGCCGCATGGACGGACACCTCGGCCACGTGCCAGGCCGGCGAGGCGACGTCGAGCCGCCGGACCCGGACATGGCGGGCACGAACCGGTTCCAGCGGGAGGGCGAGCGTGCCGTTGCGCGGCGTGCGGACGAAGCCCAGGAACGTCTGCGCGAAGGTCGGCCCCTCCCATGCCTGTGCCCACAGAACGCCGTCGGTTGACACGTCGATGGCGAGCCGGCGCGGGAAGTCGAAGAACGCGCGGCCCATTACCAGCGTGACGCCCGCGACCTCGCGCCCGGTGCCGAGATCCACAGCCACCCACGAGCCCGGCAGCGGGGGCACGTCCGTCCAGCCGGTTGCCGGGTTCCCGTCCAGCATCAGGCGGGCGTCGCCCGGGTGACGCACGGCCTCCACCCGCGCAACCGGCAGTGCCGGGCCGAGTGGTCGCGGCGGCTCGACGGCCGGCAGCCGGAATACGCTGCGCGGACCATCGGTGGTGACACGGGCCACACCCGGCGTGGCCGCGACATACCGCGCCAGGCTCCCGTCGGGGTCGGCGGCGCCATCGACCACGACATCCAGCGGCCCCAGCGTCGCCACGGCGGTCAGCGTGCCGGGGTCGCGCGCTTCGAGCCCCTCCCGTAGCGCCGCGTAGTGCGGCGGGTCGTAGCCGCTGACGCCGTTGACGACCCGCCGGCGATGCCGCGCGGCCCTGAACGTCGCGCCGCCGTCCCAGGCCGGGCCGAGGGGCAACTCGAGCAGCGGCTCCTGCCGGTCAGCCGCCTCGGCCACGGGCCACAGCGGCTGCGGCTCGGCCATCGGCATCGGCCGCAGCCAGCCGTCGACCAGCACCGCCACGGCGACGACGCCGGCCGCAGCCGTGCGGACTCGCGAGCGGCCCGCGAGCCGACCGCCCAGCGAGGCCAGCGCGAGCCCGGCCGAGACGGACAGGCACAGCAGGCCGGCCATCTTGATCTGGGTCGGCACCCGCAGCTCGTCGAAGCCGGGCAGCGCCATCAGCCAGCCGTACGGGGCGGGGTCGAGCACGACCCGTCCGTGCGCCTGCAGGACCGGGCCGCACGCCAGTACGGCGAACAGACCGATGCCGGTCCCATAGAAGAGCCCGGGCGTGCGGGCCGTCCAGACGCGCCTGAACGCCGGCCACGTCCACAACAACGCTCCGCAGGAGAGCGCCAGCAGCAGCAGCGCGCGGTCAAGCTGCCGCAGCTTGATCGCGATCGGCCCGATCGCGGTGTTCACCGGCCCCCGCCAGAGCACGAACAGGACGGCGGCCGCGCTCAGGCACGCCACCAGCCCGAGTGCCACGCGGGCTCCGGGCCGGATGAGCGGCCGTTCGCGCGTCCGCTCGCGCCACGCCAGCACGGCGGCCGTGACCAGCAGCACGGGCACGGCGATGCCCGGAAACAGATTGTCCTTCCCCGGTGGGAGCACGCCGTGCCACAGCCACGAGAGCTCGCCCACCTCGAGCCATGCGTGCGGCCGGGCGCTGAAGTAGACAATCTCCTCGAGTGAGCGGCGCGCCCCCGACTCCTCGTGGATGGCCCGGTAGCGGAGCAGCATCGGGATGAGCGGCAGGCTGGCGAGCACCCCGGTCACGACAATGGGACCCGCCGCCCGGCGATGCACGCGCGCCGAGCAGAAGTAGAGCACCCACAGCCCCACCGCCAGCCCGCCGTAGAGGATGTAGTAGCCGTTGGCGAACCCCTGCTGGAGCCACGCCGCCCCGGCGAGCAGGAGCCACGGCCAACGCCGTTCCTGCAGGTAGCCGTGCAGCGCGAACAGACACAGCGGCAGGCCGAAGGTCGCCATCGTCTGGATATGCGGCACGGCGACGGCGCGCATCGGGGTGAACGCGAACGCCAGCCCCGCGACGAAGGCCGCGGCGGGCCAGTCCGTCAGCCGCCGTACGAGCAGATAGACGGCCAGCGCCGAGAGCGGCCACAGCAGGAACAGCGTGAGGTTGTAGGCGAGCACGGCGTTGCCCGTCAGCCAGTAGAGCGGGCTCGCGATCGGATACAGGCCGATCAGGTTCTCGGTGAACGCCACCACGCCCGTGGCCGGGAAGAAATGCGGCGCGTTCCACCAGGCGGCCGTCAGGGGCGGCACCGTCGCGTTCCACACCAGGATCGACGCGTTGAGGATCGGGTCGCCGGTGTCGGACGCCACGAGCGTCGAGGCATCGCGCAGCAGCGGCCACGTGACGGCCGCCGTGAGCAGCGTATAGATGAGCCCGGCGCCTGCGCACTGCACGGCCCTGCTATGATGCCGCCCGCGGCCGCCGCCCCCTGTGTCCGAGCTCATCTCGATCCTCGTCCCCGTCTACAACGAAGAAGGCACGATCGGGCAGGTGCTGGAGCGGCTGCTGACCATCGAGTTGCCGGCACGCCGGGAGATTATCGTCCTGAACGACGGCTCCAGGGATGGCACGCGGCGCGCGCTCGATGCGTTCGCGGCGGCGAGCCCCGGTGTGACGATGGTGCACATCCCGGAGAACCGCGGGAAGGGGCACGCCCTCCGTCTCGGGATCGCCCGGACCACGGGGTCGGTCGTCGCGATTCAGGACGCCGACCTCGAGCTCGATCCGGCCCAGCTCGCCGCACTGGTCCAGCCGATCCTGCGCGGCGAGGCGGACGCGGTCTACGGGTCGCGCTTCCTGGCCGGGTCCTCCCGGGTCACCATCAGCCGCCTCGGGAACCTGCTGCTGACGTGGGCCACCAACGTCCTCTACGGGGCCGCGCTGACGGACATGGAGACCTGCTACAAGGTCATGCGGGGCGACGTGGCGCGGGGGCTCACGCTGACCGGTGACCGCTTCGAGATCGAGCCGGAGATCACGGCGCAGCTGCTGCGCGCGCGCGTCCGGCTCATCGAGCTGCCCGTCCGCTTCTCGCCGCGTTCGAAGGCCGCCGGCAAGAAGATGCGCTGGCGCGACGGCGTCACCGCGCTGGTGATGCTCATCCGCTGCCGCCTGAGCTAGCCCGGGTCAGGCACCAGGTCGAGCCGGACGACGTTGTGCCCGCCGCGGCCGACCGCCCGCTGCCGCGGTGCGATGGGGCGCGATTCCGACAAGCAGGCGGTTCCTGGGTGTGACGGCGGCCGGGATCGCCAGCGTCGCCACACGGTAGCCGTGCCCGGCCAGCCGCGTCGCACGGAGCGCGTCGATGGCCAGGTCGGCGTCCATCCATCCGTCGAGCACCCCGGCGTCGCACGTCTCCACGTCGTGGCAGCACGGGAGCACGGCCACGTCGGCCCCGGCGGCGATCGCGGCGTCCAGCACGCGGTCCGTCAACGCGCCACACG
>JBFXBH010000257.1:0-3705 GCA_050183355.1 Vicinamibacterales bacterium
TTGCGGAGTAAGCCGTTATGAATGCACGAAAACTGACGCGCAGGCCAATGACACGCGTGGGGATGGGGGCCCCCACGCCTTGCACGAGTCGTTAAGCCGGAGCGGCAGTTTTCCGGCTTACGTAGCAGCGACGCCACCGCGGCATGGCGTCCCTCCGTGTCGGCTCCCGCCTTGTCGCTTACCGTGTTCATCGTCTACGCACCAGGAGCCAGAGGAAGAAGGGGCCGCCGATCACGGCGGTGACGATGCCGACGGGCAGTTCGACGGGGCTGATGACGGTCCGGGCCACGAGGTCGCACAGCACGAGAAACGCGGCGCCGAAGAGGGCGGCGGCGGGCAGCACGAGCCGGTGGTCGACGCCGACGACGAGGCGGACGAGGTGCGGCACGATGATGCCGATGAAGGCGACCGGGCCGGAAAGCGACACGGCGGCGCTGGTGGCGAGCGAGGCGCTGACGAACGCGAGGCGCTGCGCGCGGGGCACGTCCACGCCGCGGGCGGCAGCGGCGTCGGGCCCGAGGCTCAGCAGGTTCAGCGCGCCGGGCAGCGAGAAGAAGATCGCGAAGGCGATGACGACGAGCGGCAGGGAGGCGAGGATCGGCGCGAAGGCGCCCACGTCAAGGTCGCCGATGAGCCAGCGGACGGCGCGGTAGGTCTGCGTGAAGTCCGACAGGTACTGCACGAACAGGATCATGGCCGAGATGAACGCGTTGAGCGCCACGCCGGCCAGCAGCAGCACGGACGTTGAGAGGGCACGACTCGTGGCACTGGCCAGCAGGTAGACGACGGTCATGGCCGAGAGCGCGCCGACGAGGCTGGCCAGCGGCACGGGGGCCAGCGGGCCGATGCGCGTGTCTGCACCGAATGTGATGGCGAGAATAGCGCCCAGCGCGGCGCCGGCCGAGACGCCGAGCGTCTCCGGCGCGGCGAGCGGATTCCGGAAGAGCGCCTGCAGCACGGCGCCGGCCACGGCCAGCGTGGCGCCGACGACCGCGCCGGTCAGGACGCGGGGCAACCTCGCCACGAAGAAGATCTGGGCGTCGACGTTGTCCGCGTACGGGATCGCCCGGCTGAACACCCGGCTCAGGCTGATCGACGTGCTGCCGACCAGCGGCGCCAGCAGGAGCACGGCAGCCGTCACGGCGCCGAACCCGGCGACCGTGACCGCGAGCCGGGCGCGGATGGGCCTGGCTGTCACCGGCCGGGCGCTCCGAGCGGGATGACCGTCATGTGGCCCGCGCCGGCGTGGAAGGTGACCTCCGCGGGGACTCCGTAGAGCGCCTGCACGTTCGCCGCGGTCAGCACGTCCGTCGTCGTGCCGTGCGCGAGCACGCGGCCGCCGCGGAGCAGCAGCAGATGGTCGCAGAGCGAGGCGGCCAGGTTCAGGTCGTGCGTGGCAATGACCATCGTGACCTGCCGCTCCCGGTTGAGCCGGCGCAGCAGCGCCGCGATCTCCATCTGGTAGCCCAGGTCGAGCGAGGCCGTCGGCTCGTCGAGCAGCAGCACGTCGGGCGCCTGCGCGAGGGCGCTGGCGATGATCACCCGCTGCTTCTCGCCACCGCTGAGCGTCATGTACGCGCGTCCGGCGAGGTGGGCCGTGCCGGTGGCGGCGAGCGCCTCTTCGGCGATGGCGACATCCGCCGGCCCCTCGAGCGTGAGCATCCCGAGGTGCGGGTGCCTTCCCATCAGCACCATGTCGAGCACGGTGAAGTCGAACGTCGGGTGGGTTTCCTGCGGGACGACGGCGATGCGGCGCGCGATGGCCCGGCGCGTCATGCCGGCGAGCGGCTGCCCGTCGAGCGTGACGGTGCCGCCGCGCGGCGCGACGCCGCCGGCGAGCAGCTTCAGCAGGGTGGTCTTGCCGCAGCCGTTCGGGCCGAGCAGCCCGACGAAGCCGCCGCGCGGGACGTCGAGCGAGACGCCGGCGAGCGTGAACCCCTGTTCGCGCCCGCCGGCACCACGGTAGCCGTAGTCGAGGTCAGCGGCTCGCAGCAAGGCGGACCCCGGCGAATGCCAGTGTGCCCGGAGCAGGGAACCCGAAGGCCGACTCGTACCGCCGGTCGCCGAGGTTCTCGACGCGGCCGAACACCTCGACGCCCCGTGCCAGCCGCAGCGACGCGCCGAGGTCGACGACGCCGTAGCCGGCCGCGGTGAACACGCCGCCGAAGGCGCCGAAGCTCGGCTCGACGTCGCGCACCTCGCCACGGAACACCGCCTGCGTGAAGGCCGAGAGGCGCCCGCGTGTGACCGTGGCCGAGAGCGTGCCCTGGTGCCGCGGACGACGGATGAGTGCCTCGCCGACGGTGTAGGGCGAGGGCACCTGCCCGGGTGCCTTGTCCACGGACAGGATGCGCGTCGCGAGGAACGTGTAGGTCCCGCGGAGGTCGACCGCGCCGGACGGCCGGGCGCTGCCGCCGAACTCGAACCCGCGCGACCGCGCGTTGGATACGTTGTCCGTCCGGAAGCGGCTGGCGTTCACGAAGGAGCGGCCGACCGAGACGATCAGGTCGTCGTAGGTGTTGAAGAACACCGTGCCGTCCACGGCCACGCGCCCGCCCGCGAACGTCTGCTGCACGCCGGCGTCCACGCTGCGGGTGCGCTCCGGCTTCAGGCCCGGGTTGTCCGTGAACGCGATCTCGAACGCGTCCGGCGGCCGGATCCCCGTGCCGGCGCTGACGCGGAGGCGCGTCTCGTGCCGGTCGGACGAGCCGGGCACGCGATACGCCACCGAGACCTTCGGGTTGGTCGACGTGATGGACTGACCGGCGAAGGCCGGGCGGGGCTGGAACGCAAACGGGTCGGCTTCGAGCGCGTCGCGGCGGATCTGCTCCACACGGACGCCGGCCGCGATCGACCAGTTGGCCGACGGCGTCAGCCGGGCCTCGCCGAAGTAGCCGGCGACCCAGCGCTCGACCGGAATCGCCGAGCCGGTCGTGCCGGTGATGAACGTGCTCTCACCGCGCTCGCGCAGCACTTCGACGCCGGCCGTCACGCCGGCCTTCGCGGAGAGGGCGGCATCCGTCTGTGTCCGGACGTTCATCCGCCGGGTGCCCGAATCGGACGTGCCGAACGGGCTGACGAAGTGCGAGTCGAAGTCCGCCACGGCCACCGTCGTCCGCTGGCGCACGCGGCCGGAGCCGCCGAACGGCTCGCTCCAGTCGCCCGTCACCTGCATGCGGTCGTTCTCGCCGCGCGAGATGGTGTCGATCGCCGTGTAGGCGCCGATGGGGTTCGTGCCGAACGGCCCGGGGAACCCGCGATCCGTGCGGGAGATCTGCACCTGGCCGCGCACCTCGCGGCCGTTCAGGCTCCAGCCGCCACCGAAGCCGGCGTGGTTCTGCGTGCCGTCGTCGTTCGACACCCGGCCGCCCACGCCGATCGCGTCGCCCGTGTACCCGTCGCTCTGGAAGCGCTCGGCGGCCACGTTCCACTGCCAGCCGTTCCGGCCGCCGCTGGCGCCGGCGCGGGCCCGCATCGTGCCGAGGGACCCGCCCTCCACCAGGCCGTCGACGCGGTCGCGCGTCCGCCGCTTCGAGACGATCTGGATCACGCCGCCGATGGCGTCCGACCCGAACACGGCGCTCTGCGGGCCGCGGACGATCTCGATGCGCTCGACGTCCACGAGCGGAATCGCCGAGAGGTCCACGCCGCCGCCGAACGAGTTCACGCGGATGCCGTCGAGCAGGACGAGCGTAAAGTCCGATT
>JBFXBH010000258.1:0-3597 GCA_050183355.1 Vicinamibacterales bacterium
AGCATCGGCTATGTGGCCGCATGCGACCGACTGATGAAGTGAGGGGAGCCATGGATCTCAACTCCCTCGTGGGTCTCGTCGTGAGCGTCGCCCTGCTGGTCTATCTGGTGGTCGCGATGCTGAAACCGGAGAAGTTCTGACATGACACTCAATGGCTGGCTTCAGATTCTCGTCTTTCTGCTTGCCGTGTTCCTGGCCACGCCGCTCATCGGCGGCTACATGGCCCGGGTGTTCGCGCGCGAGCGCACGTGGCTCGACCCCGTGCTGCGGCCGGTCGAGCGGCTGATCTACCGCCTGACTGGCGTCGACGAGACACGCGAGATGCGCTGGACCGAGTACGCGATCGGCGTGCTGCTGTTCGGCGTGGTGTCGATGCTGGCGCTCTATGCCATCCAGCGGTTGCAGGGCGTGCTGCCGTGGAACCCGCAGGGCTTCGGCGCCGTGCCACCGGCTCTGGCGTTCAACACGGCCGTGTCGTTTGCGACCAATACGAACTGGCAGGCCTACGGCGGCGAGTCGAGCCTGAGCTACTTCACGCAGATGGTCGGCCTCGCCTATCACAACTTCATGTCGGCGGCCGTCGGCCTGACCGTGGCCATCGCGTTCATCCGTGGTATCGCCCAGAAGGAGAAGGACACGCTCGGCAACTTCTGGGTGGACCTGGTCCGCGGGTCGCTCTGGGTGCTTCTGCCGATTGCGGTCGTCGGCGCCCTGGCCCTGGTGTCGCAGGGCGTGGTCCAGAACCTGAAGCCGTACGACACGGTGACGACGGTCGAGGGCGCGAAGCAGGTCATCGCGCAGGGCCCGGTCGCCTCGCAGGAGATCATCAAGCAGTTCGGCACGAACGGTGGCGGCTTCTTCAACGCGAACAGCTCGCACCCGTTCGAGAACCCGACGCCGCTGACCAACTTCCTGGCGATGTTCGGCATCTTCGCCATCTCGTCGGGTCTGACCTGGACGCTCGGCAAGATGACCGGTTCACCGAAGCACGGGTGGGCGGTCTGGGCCGCGATGGCATTCCTGTTTCTTGCCGGCGTCACGGTGGCGTACTGGGCCGAAGCGCGCGGAAATCCGATGCTGACGGCGGCCGGCGCCGATCAGGCGGTGTCGGCCATGTCGCCCGGCGGCAACATGGAGGGCAAGGAGGTCCGCTTCGGCATCGCCAATACGGCACTCTTCGCCACCGTGACCACCGATGCGAGCTGCGGCGCCGTCAACGGCTGGCACGACTCGCTCACGCCGCTCGGCGGACTGGTCCCCCTGGCCAACATGCAGTTGAGCGAGGTCGTCTTCGGCGGCGTCGGCGCCGGGATGTACGGGATTCTCGTCTACATCATCCTCGCCGTCTTCATCGCGGGCCTGATGGTCGGACGCACGCCGGAGTACCTCGGCAAGAAGATTCAGGCCTTCGAGGTCCAGATGGCGATGCTGACGGTGCTGATCTTCTCGATCCTGATCCTGACGTTCACGGCGATCTCGTCGGTGTCACCGGGATTCGGCACCTCGAGCGTGTTCAACCCCGGACCCCACGGCCTCTCCGAGATGCTCTATGCGTACTCGTCGGCGGCGGCGAACAACGGGTCGGCGTTCGGCGGCATCAGCGTCAACACGAACTGGTACAACACGACGCTCGGCCTGTCGATGCTCTTCGGGCGCTTCTTCATGATCATCCCGCCGCTGGCGATCGCCGGCAGCCTGAGCCGGAAGAAGCTGGTACCCGCGTCGCTCGGAACCTTCCCGGTGACGACGCCACTCTTCACGTCGCTGCTGGTCGGCGTGATTCTCATCGTCGGGGCGCTGACGTTCTTCCCCGCGGTCAGCCTCGGCCCGATCGTTGAGCACTTCATGATGAACGCGGGGCAGGTGTTCTGATGGCGACCCAGACTCGTTCGATGTGGGACCCGCAGATCGTGCGTCGCGCGATCGGCGATGCGTTCCGGAAGCTCCATCCGCGCACGATGGCGCGGAACCCGGTCATGTTCGTCGTCGAGATCGGCAGCGTGCTGACGACGGCGACGCTGATCCAGCATGTCGCGACCGGGGGCGGCGACCTCGGCTTCGAGCTGCAGATCACGTTCTGGCTCTGGCTGACCGTCCTGTTCGCCAACTTCGCCGAGGCGATGGCGGAGGGCCGCGGCAAGGCCCAGGCCGACACGCTGCGCAAGGCGAAGACGGAGACGCTGGCCAGCCGCGAGCGGGCGGGCGGCGGGCTCGAGCAGGTCGCGGCGTCGGCGCTGCGGAAGGGTGACATCGTCCGCGTCGCGGCCGGAGAAGTGATCCCCGGCGACGGCGAGATCATCGAGGGTGTGGCGTCGGTCGACGAAAGCGCCATCACGGGCGAGTCCGCGCCGGTGATCCGGGAGTCCGGCGGCGACCGGTCGGCGGTGACCGGCGGCACGAAGGTGCTGTCGGACTGGATCCGCGTCGAGGTCACGGCCAACCCCGGCGAGACGTTCCTGGACCGGATGATCGCGCTGGTCGAGGGCGCCGAGCGGCAGAAGACGCCGAACGAGATCGCGCTCAACATCCTGCTGGCGGGCCTGACGATCGTGTTCCTGATCGCCGTCGTGACGCTGCAGCCGTTCGCGGTCTACTCCAACGCGCCGCAGTCGCTCTTCGTGCTGGTGTCGCTGCTCGTGTGCCTCATTCCCACGACCATCGGCGGTCTGCTGTCGGCCATCGGCATCGCGGGCATGGACCGGCTGGTGCAGCACAACGTGCTGGCGATGTCGGGCCGGGCCGTCGAGGCCGCAGGCGACGTGCACACCCTCCTGCTCGACAAGACCGGGACGATCACGCTGGGCAACCGCCAGGCGGCCGAGTTCCGGCCCTTGCCGGGCATCAGCGAGGAGCGGCTGGCTGACGCGGCCCAGCTCGCGTCGCTCGCCGACGAGACGCCGGAGGGCCGGTCGATCGTGGTCCTCGCAAAGGAGAAGTACCGCCTGCGCGGCCGCGAGCTGGGCTCGAATCAGGCGACGTTCGTCGCGTTCACGGCCCAGACGCGGATGTCCGGTGTGAATTTCGAAGGCCGGGAGATCCGGAAGGGCGCGGCCGATGCCATCGAGAAGTACGTCCTCGCGGCAGGCGGGACGATCCCGGAACAGCTGGGCGCGCTCGTGCAGAAGATCGCACGGGAAGGTGGCACGCCGCTTGTCGTGGCGGAAGACCGCCACATCCTCGGCGTGATCTACCTGAAGGACGTCGTCAAGGGCGGGATGCGTGAGCGCTTCGCCCACCTGCGCGCCATGGGGATCAGGACCGTGATGATCACCGGCGACAATCCGCTGACCGCCGCGGCGATCGCGGCGGAAGCCGGCGTCGACGACTTCCTGGCCCAGGCAACGCCCGAAGACAAGATGACGCTGATCAAGCGGGAGCAGGCGGACGGCAAGCTCGTGGCGATGACCGGCGACGGCACCAACGACGCCCCGGCGCTGGCGCAGGCCGATGTCGGTGTGGCCATGAATACCGGCACGCAGGCGGCCAAGGAAGCGGGCAACATGGTGGACCTCGACTCGAATCCGACCAAGCTGATTGAGGTCGTCGAGATCGGCAAGCAGCTGCTGATTACGCGTGGCGCGCTGACCACGTTCTCGA
>JBFXBH010000259.1:0-3512 GCA_050183355.1 Vicinamibacterales bacterium
CACGACGGCGATCGGGCTGTGCCCGGCGCGCTGCAGGCGCGCCAGCGCGAACATCTGCATCAGCGTGCCGACGTGCAGGCTGTTCGCGGTCGGGTCGAACCCGGCGTAGGCGGTGAGCGGCCCGGCCGACACCGCCTCGCGGGCCCCCTCGCTGGCGTCCTGCAGGACGCCGCGCCATTCCATGTCGCGGATGAGGTCGGTCATGCGAAACGTCAACTATATCGCCGGTTCGCGGGAAGCACGGCTCGACGGCCATCCACTCGGGGCGACAACGCCGGCCGCCGACGTTGGCCGAAGCCGCCCGACCGCAGCGGGGGCCGATGGTCAGTCAATCACACGCACTTCAGGAAGCAGCGCACAACACCTGTTTCCCTGAAGCCGGCCGCCGCGTGGGCAGCAGCGCTGGCGGCATTATCGACCTCGGTGTCCGAGCCCAGTTCGGTGCAGCCGCGGCCGCGTGCCCATTCTTCCGCCGCCCGTACCAACGCCGTCCCCACTCCCCGCCTGCGCGCCGTCGGGACGACGTACCAGCCCTCGACGAATGCGACCCGGTCGGTGGCGCAACCCTCGGCATATGCGCGGATGGACAGTTCGATGAACCCGACGGCCCGCTCTTGCGCATCGATGGCAAGCAGCACTTCAAGTGGCTCCTGCGCCGCTCCAGCGAGGTAGCGATCGACCGTCTCGTCGTGCTCCGTGGTCTGCAACGGCCACAACGCCTGCCGCAGGTCTGACCACGAATCCCGGTCGGCTCTTGTCACGGGCCTGATCACCATCGCCTTGTCCGAACGACGGAAGAATGAGCGGCAAGTCGGCGTGCTTTCGCACCCCTGAGGTGGTCTGCGCTATCCGATCGGCGGATGGTCGTGCCGACTGGAGTGCCAGAATCCCAGTACGTCGAGCTGGTTCGGCGTGTCGCCGAGACGGTAGTAGAGATAGTAGCGAATCCGGCGCAGGTGAATGCGTCGCACGCCGTCCAAGGTGACACCGCGGGCCCTGGCGCCAACGTCCGGCTGTGCTGCGATGAGCGCTGACCCGCGCTCGACCTCCTCCCGAATCGCGTTTGGTGCCTTCGGTCGATTGATTCGCCACCAGGCCTCGGCGGCTCGAATCTGAACCGCAGCCAGGCCGCTGACCTCAACGCGAAGGGCCGTCCTCACTCGCGCGCGCGCAGCTCATCGATCAACTGCGACATCGGGATGGTCTCGCCGCGTCGGCACTGCTCGATGGCTCGCAAGAGAGCCTGCTCGGTCTCGGGGTCGACTTCGAATGACTCGTCGGCCTGGCCGGCCAGAACGGTTACCGTCGTGCCCTCCGGCAACTCGGTGTCCAGTTCGACTCGGCCGCCGACCACGCGCCCGGATGCGATCTCCATAGGTGCAGTCTACGGCAACCTTGGTGGGGGTGGTCCAGCTACGTTCGGATGTTCCGGCGCGACGGATTCCGCGTGCCGCGAGGGCATTAGTACCTACCGGCCCGGGGCGATGAAGCGGCGGCCGTCGATGCGCCAGCCGCCGTCGAGGAGGATGCGGACGGCCTCGGGGTAGGCGCGGTGTTCTTCTTCCAGGATGCGCGCCGAGAGCGTCACGGCCGTGTCGCCGTCGACCACCGGCACCGGGCGCTGCAGGATGATCGGCCCGGCGTCCAGCTCGGCGTTGACCAGATGCACGGTCACGCCGCTCACCCGCACGCCGTGCTCGACGGCCTGCTTCTGCGCGTCCACGCCGGGGAACGACGGCAGCAGCGACGGATGGATGTTCACGATCGCGTTCGGGAACGCCTCGAGCAGCGGCGCACCCACGAGGCGCATGAAGCCGGCGAGGCAGACGAGGTCCACGTGCCGGGCCTTCAACTGCGACGCCACCTCGCGGTCGAAGTCCGTCCGTGACGGCCAGCCCTTGTGGCTGATCGCCAGCGCCTCGATCCCGGCCGCGCGCGCGTGCTCCAGCCCCGGCGCGTCCGCGATGTTCGAGATGACGACGGCGATGGTCGCGTCGAGCCGGCCTTCCTGAGTCGCGCGGATCAGCGCCTGCAGGTTGCTGCCGCGGCCCGAGATCAGCACGCCGAGCCTGCGGCCCGCGCCGCCGGACCTGGTCACGGGTGTCGAGCCGCCGCTGCCGGGAACGGCCTGCATGGTCAGCGCGAGCCCGTGTACCGGACGGCCGGGTCGCCGTCGCCCGCCACGATGGCGCCGATCACGCGCGCGTGACGCCCGCCGCGGGCCGCCAGCTCTTCGAGCAGGACCTCCGCGTTGGCCTCCGACGCCACGAGGATCAGCCCGATGCCCATGTTGAAGGTCCTGAGCATGTCCTCCGGTGGCACCTGTCCGCCCGCCTGGAGCCAGCGGAACAGCGCCGGCACGTCCCACGAACCGAGGTGCACCTCGGCGGCGGTGCCGTGCGGCAGCACCCGGGGCAGGTTGTCCGTGATGCCGCCGCCGGTGATATGCGCCATGCCCTTGATGCGCTGGCCGGCAAGGAGCGGCTGAATCATCGGCAGATACGACCGGTGCGGCTCGAGCAGGGCCTCGCCGACGGTGCGGCCCAGTTCATCGACCATCGCGTCGACCGCCAGCTTCATCTGCTCGAACACGATCCGGCGCGCGAGCGAGTACCCGTTGGTGTGCAGGCCGCTGGACGGGATGCCGATCAGCACATCGCCCGGTGTGATGCCGCGCCCGTTCACGAGGTGCTCGCGCTCGACGGCGCCGACGATGAAGCCGGCCAGGTCGTACTCGCCGTCGGCGTAGAAGCCCGGCATCTCGGCGGTCTCGCCACCGAGCAGCGCGCACGCGTTCTCGCGGCAGGCCTTCGCCATGCCGTCCACGACCGAGGCCGCCACGTCCGGCGAGAGCTTGCCGGTCGACAGGTAGTCAAGGAAGAAGAGCGGCGCGGCGCCCTGCACGAGGATGTCGTTGACGCAGTGGTTCACGAGGTCCTGGCCGACCGTGTCGTGCCGGCCGGCCATGAAGGCGACCTTGAGCTTGGTGCCGACGCCATCGGCGCTTGCCACGAGCACCGCGTCGCGCAGGCCGGCGGCGCCCATGTGGAACAGGCCCCCGAACGACCCGATGTCGGACAGCACGCCGGGCGTGAAGGTCGACCGGGCCAGGGCCCGGATGCGACGAACGGTTTCATTGCCGGCGTCGATGTCGACGCCGGCGGCTTTGTAATCCATCAGAACTCGAGTCCATCGATGAGCGCGGCGGCTGACGCGCGAACCGGCGATCCGTCGGCCGCCTTCCAGTAGGACGCCCGCACGGCGGCGTAGAAGGCCTCTTCGGCCACGTCTTCTTCCAGCAGGTCGAACCCGTCCTTGACGAGCGCCAGGGCTCCGGCGCGCTGTCCCTCGTGCGCGGCCATCCAGGCCAGCAGCGCGTCAGGGGCGCGCAGCGCGAACACGCCGAGCGCGACGGCCGCGTGGTCCCGCAGGTCCCGCGCACCGGCCACGCCCGCCTCCACGAGCAGCGACACGGCCACGTCGTCTCCCCGTTCGGCCGCGAGCGCCAGCAG
>JBFXBH010000260.1:0-3492 GCA_050183355.1 Vicinamibacterales bacterium
TGGCCGTCGTCTGCAGGCGTTGCAGCAGTTGCGCCAGGCCCATGACGCCCAGGTTGTAGACCGGCCGGACCTGGGCCGTGGGGTGGGGCATCAGCCACAGGGCGATGCCAAGGCTGGAGGCGGCGATGAGGCGGCGCATGGCGCCTGATTCTATCTGCGCCGGCCGCGGGACGCGGTCGCGAGCTGGACTCTGGCTTCCTTGCGGCGCCGGCTACGACGCGACGGCGACCAGCGCCGTCGACAGGTGCAGCAGATCCGAGGCGACGGTGCCGGCCCGATGGCGGTCCCGGCCGAGGATGACCATCCCGAAGTCATCACCCTGC
The DNA here is from genome assembly GCA_050183355.1 of Vicinamibacterales bacterium. Classification (GTDB taxonomy): domain Bacteria; phylum Acidobacteriota; class Vicinamibacteria; order Vicinamibacterales; family UBA2999; genus CANKJK01. The sequence continues at coordinate 324 of JBFXBH010000260.1, forward strand.
AGCAGGTCGCGCAGGACCGGGTGCACCTCGCCTTCGACCACCAGGGGCGTGACCCGTCCGCCGGCGGTCATCCGCTCCTTCACCTGGTGCAGCTCGTCGGTACGGCGCGCCTGCTCGCCCTTCTTCGCCACGTGCAGCAGCGTGACGGGACACGTCTCGGCGGCGAGGAACGCACCGGCGAACTGCAACTGACTGTCCATGGCGTCGCTGAAGTCCACCGGCACCAGCACCGAGCCCATATGGCACCGGACGCCGTCCGGCATCACGGTGAAGACCTCCGGGTCCGAGGGCGGCACGACGACGAGCGGCACGGCCGCGTGCTGCATCAGTGACAACGCCGTCGACCCGAAGAGGGACCGCCGGAGGCCCCGCCGGCCCCGCGAGCCCATCAGCACCATCAGCGGTTCCGCGGCGGCGACGTGGCGCCGGATGCCGTCGGCCGGGGCGTCGTGGACGACGGTGGTCCGCACCTTGACCGCGCGGCCCGTCGGCTCCGCGATGCTGGTCAGCGCCAGCTTTTCGAGGTCACCCTGTGCGCGCATCTGGTCGACGTCCGACCCGTTGACGCGGGGGTCGGAGCGGAGCAGCACGACGTCGCGCCCGAACTGCATGGCCATGCCCGCCGCGTTGTAGGCGACGGCCCTGGCGTGGGGTGAGTGGTCGACCGCGCAGAGTACCGGCCCGGGCGCGCCTGAGGTGTACACACGCAGATCGTCTCATCCGTACGTCCGTCACCGCCCGCCCTGCGTTCACCGGAAACGTGATTCGTTCACTCGATCTGCGATTTCACGCCTGATACCGATCGTCCATCCGTCGCGTGCCGGCGGGCCCACTCGAGCGGCGCCTGCCCGTGCACCTGCCGGAACGCGCGGTCGAACGCACCGGAGCTGCCGTAGCCGACCGCGTGGGCAACCTCCTTGATCGAGAGGGCCGTCGTGGTGAGCAGGGTCTCGGCGGTCGAGATCCGCGCCCGGCGCAGGTGTTCCGCGAAGCCCAGGCCGGTCAGCGACACCAGTTGCCGGCCGAGATGCGACGGCGAGAGCCCGGCGTCGTGGGCCGCGTCGGCAAGCCGCAGCGCGGGGTCCCGGTGACGGCGCTCGATGACGTCGAGCGCCACGGCGACCTTGCGATGGCGTCCCGCCCACTGGCGCAGCGGCGACGTGACGGGCCACCCCGCCCGCACCCGTTCCCGCAACTGGTGTGCGATGAGCGCGTCCGCGTGGGTCGGGGGATCCTCCAGCGCGGCCAGGGCGTCCGCGATCCGCATCCGGATCTCGCCGGGTGGCAGGCCGCCGGGCGGGAGGAGCGCGACCTGAATCCTCGTGACCGCTCTGTGCAGCCACCGGGACCCCGGCGGGCAGTCGTCGCCTGTGTCCGAGGCGTCTGTCGAAGGCGGGGACCCCATCCGTGCCTGCTGATTCTTGCACTCCCCGAAGGCTTGCCGGTACTGTGAGGCCGGATGCTCCTCACGCGCCGCGCGCGGTGCGTCGCCTCGGCGGTGTTCGGCACCCTGGCGGTCGCCGGCGCGGCGCGGCTCGCGCCATCCGCCCTTTCGGCCCAGACATCCCCGGTGGTGCTCGCCGTACCCGGGCGTGTCAACGTCGTGCCGGTGATGGCGGGGCGCGGGCCGTTCGTCGCCGTGACGTGGGCGGCTTCGGCCGGGACCCGGACCGACGCCTTCGTGGCCGTCAGTCGCGATGGCGGCCGTTCGTTCGGCGCACCCGTGCGCGCCAACGACATCTCCGGCACCGTGCGGTCCGCCACCGAGAGCGGCCCGCGCGTGGCGCTCGGCCCGCCGGCGGCAGGCCGCACGGACCCGACGATCGCGGTCGTCTGGCCGGGCCGGGAGCCGGCGTCGACGGTCCGGCTGACGCGCTCGGTCGACGGGGGCCGCACGTTCGCACCCTCCGCCCGGCTTGAAGGCGCTGACGCCGCGGGCAATCGCGGCTGGGCGTCGGTGGATGTCGACGCGAAGGGCCGCACGCGCGTCGTCTGGCTGGACCATCGCCGGCTTGCGGCCGCCGCGACCGCGGCACCAGCCGCCGCGTCACCGGGCGGAGGCGAGCATCAGCACCACGGCGCGGCGCGGGCCACGGGTGACGCCGCGGCGACGGCGGCCTCCGTCGCCCGGGCTCAGGAGTCCGGCCTGTATCTGTGGACGGGCGACAGGCCGGCGCGGGAGGTCGCGCGTGGCGTCTGCTACTGCTGCCGCACGGCGGTGGCGTCCGCGGCCGACGTGCTCGTGGCCGCATGGCGGCACGTGTATCCCGGCAACCTGCGTGACATCGCGCTCGTGCGGTCGGTCGACGCGGGCGCCTCGTTCGGCGCCGTCACGCGTGTCAGCGAGGACCGATGGACCATCGATGGCTGCCCGGAAGACGGTCCGGCCGTTGCCGTGGATGGCCGTGGTGGCGTGCACGTTGCGTGGCCCACCGCCGTGTCCGCACCGGCCGATCACAAGGCCGTCTTCTACGCGTCGTCCGCGGACGGGCTGACGATGCAGCCCCGCGTGCTGCTCAGCCCGCGCGGCCGCTTCGTCGCGCATCCCGCGATGGCGCTGACCGGGGCCGGGTCGCCGGTCGTGGCCTGGGAAGGCACCGGGGCCGATCGGGGGATCTGGATCACCACGCGCGGCGCGAACGCGCGGTTCGCGCCGCCCGTCCGCGCGAGCGCGGCCGTCGACGCCTCATATCCGTCGATCGTCGTGTCCGGGCAGGACGTGATTCTCGCGTGGCGCGAGCAGGAGGGCGCCGTCAGTCGCATCGTCGTCACGCGGCGGTAGGAGGAGGCCTGGCGCCGTGCCGTAGAATCCACGACGGAGGTTCGTACATGAAGCAGTGGATGATGGCCGCCTGCGCCGTGCTCGCGATGGCGGGCGGGGTGGCGGCCCAGGGTCAGAAGCCGGCGAGCCCGGCGGGCACCGCGGCAACGCAGGTGGGGCCGAAGTACAGCAAGTGGATCGAGGTCAGCTACGGCCGGCCGATTCTGCGCGGTCGCGCCGACATCTTCGGGTCGGGCGCGAACTACGGGAAGGGCCTCCTCGCGGGCGCGCCCGTCTGGCGCGCGGGCGCCAACGTCTCCACGCGGCTGAACACGGAAGTGCCGCTCGTCATCGGGGGCAAGACCGTGCCGGCCGGCGAGTACAGCGTGTTCATCGAGGCGAAGAGCG
>JBFXBH010000261.1:0-3472 GCA_050183355.1 Vicinamibacterales bacterium
TCGCGCCGTCCTTCTTGTTCGTGGCCGGGATGTCCACCATCAGGTGGGCGTCCCGGTCGCCCTCCACGCCGGCGTACTCCATCAGCTCGAAGCCCTTCTCCGTGATGCGCTTCATGCGCACGCCGGCTGTCCAGGGACGGGCGTACACCTTCGCGTCCTCGAGTGTGGCCGTGTAGTCGATCGTGTCGCGGTCGACCCAGGTCCACCGCTCGGTCACCTTCAGATCAGGCGAGGCGAAATCCCCGGCTACCGACAGGCGCACGCGGTCGTGGTGGTTCGTCGCGTTGACGACCAGCGTGGTGCCCTCCCACCGGCCGCGAGAGCTGCCCATCCACAGCTCGACCTTCCGGTCCGGCTGCGGGCGGTTGTCGAGCGGCACGTAGCGGAACTCGTGCTGCGCCTCGTAGAGGAACAGCACCGCGCCGTTCGTCTGCGCGATCTGGAGCGGGTTCACGAAGTAGAAGTTGATCCGCGGCGTGCCGTCGGGCCACCCGCGATTGCGCGTGTCGACCTGGGCCTGATTGGGCGCGGCGGCGAAGTTGGCGACCTCGTCGCGCCTCGCCCGGGCCCAGGGCAGGTACGGAATCATGCCGTCCGCCGGGTCGAGCACGATGCCCTTGGCCGGGCGCCCGTTCATGATCGAGATCGAGTTCTCGATGAACAGGCCGCCGCTGCCCGCGAAGCCTTCCATCTGGTAGTAGCCGGCGATGTCCGGCTGACCGTCGCTCAGCTTCTTCGGTTGCCACGATTGGGCGAGCGGCACCGCCACCCAGAGCAGGGCCACGGCGCCGGCCACGGCGATCTGTGTACGCATGACCAGACTCTACTTCCGATCCGGCAGCTCGAACACGTAGAGCTGGCTGCCGCCGCCGGGCTGGTAGATGTCCGGTGTCAGCTGGCCCGTCAGCGCCTTCATGACGACGACCCCCGTGGTGACGGACACGTACTGTTTGCCACCGGCCGTGAACGTGACCGGGAAGCCCTGCACCGGCGCGCCCAGCCGCGTCTGCCAGAGGACCTTGCCCGTCTTCACGTCGTAGGCCCGGAAGTAGCGGTCGAGGTCGCCGGCAAACACCAGGCCCCCGCCCGTCGTCAGCGCGGCCGTCAGGAAGATCGGCCGCTGCGTGACGCTCCAGATCTCCTTCAACGTCTTCACGTCATACGCGGCCAGCTTGCCCGTCATGCCGTTGGTGCCCGGCATCTCGTAGCTGCCGCCGCCGCGCCCGGCGCCCATGCCGCCGGCGCCCTCCTTGAACTCGACCTTGCCGCCGGCGATCTTCGCGCACGCCTGCTGGAGCGGCATGATCAGCGCGCCCGCCTCCGGACTGTACGCGGCGGCCTGCCAGTTGTGGCCGCCGAAGTTGCCGGGACAGCCGGCGACGACGTCGCCGATCTTCGCCTCGAGGATGTCGGGCCGGTACTGCACGCGTCCGTTCTTCCGGTCGATGCGCTCGTAGACGTCCTGGAACACCGTCTCGGTCAGGTCCAGGTACTTGCCTGTCTTCCGGTCGAGCTTCCAGAGGATGCCGTCCTTGCCGGTCGTCAGGACGACCTTCTGGTCGCCGATGTCGACGAGCATGCGCTCGAAGACGACGTCCATGTCGAGCGATTCGCCCGGCACGTGCTGGAAGTACCAGACCATCTTGCCCGTCTTCGGGTCGAGCGCCAGCGTCGAGTTGGAGTAGAGCGCGGCGTCCTTCGCGCTCATGCCGCGGCTGGCGGCGACCCACGGCTTGGCCTGCGCCGTGCCGATGTAGAACAGGTTCAACTGCGGGTCGTAGCTGCCCGGGATCCACGCATCGGAACCGGCGCGCAGATTGGGCGGCATCTTGCCCCAGGTGTCGCTGTTCGGATCCGGTGGCTGGGCGATCGTCTGGGTGCGCCACAACTCCTTCCCGGTGTCCGGGTCGTGACCGGTGATGAAGCAGCCTTCCCCGGTGTACTTCTCGCAGCCGTTGATCCCGCTCACCACCACGCCGTTGGCGATCACGGGCCCGCTGGTGTGCGTGAAGCCCTTGTTCCAGTCCGCCTTCACGGTCTTCCAGACTTCCTTGCCCGTCCGCGCCTCCACGGCCACGATGGCCGCGTCGTAGGTGGCCATGTAGAGCTTGTCCTTGTAGATGGCGATGCTGCGCGTCGCGCCGCCCAGCGTCATCGCGTTCTTCGGGTACTTGTGCTGGTACTCCCAGATCAGATCCCCCGACTTCGCGTCGATGGCCTGGATGACGTTCTGCGGGTTGACCAGGAACATCACGCCGTTGTGCACGAGCGGCGTCGCCTCGTTGTTGCCGTCCTTCATCAGCAGGGACCAGGCAAGCCGGAGCCCTCCGACGTTGTCCCGCGTGATGTCCTTCAACGGGCTGTAGCCCTGGCCGTCCAGCGTGCGGCGCCAGTGCAGCCAGTCACCCGGGGGCGGATTCAGCAGCATCTGGTCGGTGACCGGCGTGAAGTTCGGAACGGGCTTGTTGCCGAAGGCGGCACCGAACATCGAGGCGGCGTCGCCCCGCGGCAGCCCGCCGCTGCCTTCGGGCAGGGCCGGCGGCCTGGGTGCGGCCGGTGCCTGCGCCTGTACCGGCGCCGCGCCCGCGCCCGCCCTGAGCGGCACCGCGGCCGCGGCCGTCAGCGCCTGCGCGCCCGACGCGTGCCCGTTGGACTTGAGCACCAGCGCGACGATCGCCAGATAGTCCGCGTCGTCGAGCGACCCGGCCTCGCCCGGCGGCATGCTGCTCTTGATGTGGGAGAACAGGTCGGCGGTTGTCTTCGCACCCCAGGCGTCGACGAAGTCGGTGCCGGCGAGGGCGGGCCCATGCGCGCCACCCTGGAGGTTCGGCCCGTGGCAGTTGACGCACTTCGCGTCGTAGGCCGCGCGGCCCGCCGAGGCCTGTACCTCGGTGTAGCGGCCGGCCGGGGCCTGGGCGGCGGTGGGGATCAGCGCGGCGGCGGCGAGGGCGATCCCGCAGGAAACGATGCAGATGGCGCGAGCCGGTCGTGTCACAGAAACCTCGTCATATGAAGAGCTTGAACTATGTTCAGGCACCGACGTTTATACACCGGCTAGAGGCCGAATCGAAGACCGGCGTTGACGACGCGCCCTTCCAGTGGACCCCAGACGTCCACCGTCCAGCGGCCGCCCGCGGCCTGGGTGGGTCGCACGAGACGCTCGAAGGACGTGAGCCGGCGTCCGGTGAGGTTCTCGCCGTTGACGAACACGCGGGCGCGGCCCACTCGTACCTCGCCGATGATGCCGAACAGCACGTAGGCCGGCGAGCGACGCAGGTACGGCGAGTTCTCGAGACGTTGAGAGCCGGTCAGGAACGCCTCCAGGCCCAGCCGGCCGAGGCCCTGGAAATCGAACAGCCAGTCCACCATCACCGAGTGGCGCGGCGTCAGGGCGGCTTCCTGCCGACCGCCCCCCGGAGCGGACTCGGTCCCGCGCGTCCAGACGTGCGTGGCGATCAGGTCCATCTCGCCC
>JBFXBH010000262.1:0-3470 GCA_050183355.1 Vicinamibacterales bacterium
TTCCGGCCCGCACGCGTCACCGCCGATGGCTCGGCGCGCCCCGCCGACTGTCGCGGCTGCCACGCCAGCCAGCACGCGTCGTGGACCGCGTCGTTCCACCGCACGATGACGACGGAGGCGGTACCCGATGCGGCGCGGTTCCTGGCCGACGGGCAGCCCCCGCCCTCCACCTGGGGTGCGATGCGGATCGAGCCGCGCGACGGGGGACTCTGGGCGGAGTTTCCGGACCCGGATCACATCGTCCCCCGCAGTGCCGTGGGCGTACCCGGGCCAGGCGGCGACCGGCCCGTCATCGGCCGGGCGGTGGCGCTCATCACCGGCTCCCACCACCAGCAGGTGTTCTGGTACGAGACGGGGAAGACCCGCGTGCTCGGCCGTTTTCCGCTGACGTACCTGATCGGCGAGCGGCGCTGGATTCCGCGGTCGGCGGCGTTTCTCCAGCCGGCCGCGCCCGTCTACCTGCCCGGCGCCGGGCAGTGGAATCAGGTCTGCATCAGTTGCCACACCACGCGCGGCCAGGCGCGCGTGCCGTCGATGTACCGGCGCATGACGCCGGAGACGATGTCCGCGGATTCCCGCGTCAGCGAGTTCGGCATCGCCTGCGAGGCCTGCCACGGGCCGGCGGGCCCGCACGCGGACGTCCCCCGCGAGGTGGCCATGACGAACCCGCGCCGGCTCGACCCGCGTCGCTCGGTCGACGTCTGTGGCCAGTGCCACAGCGTCTGGGAGTGGCACGACGCGGCCGGCGAGCAGGCCGAGAACACGCACGGTCCCGCCTTCCGCCCCGGCGACGTCCTCACCCGCACGCGCTTCGTCGCGCGGCCCGGACGCGACCCCGGCGCGGACCGGCTCCGGCAGTTGCTCGATGACGACCCGGGGTTCGTCCGCGAGGCGTTCTGGCCGGATGGCACGATTGCCGTCGCGGGCCGCGAGTACAACGGCCTCATCGAATCCGCGTGCTTCACCGGCGGACGGACGCCGGAGCGCACGATGACCTGCCTCTCGTGCCACGCGCTGCACCAGGAGCAGGATGACGCGCGCGAGCCGCGTGCGTGGGCGGACGACCAGTTGTCCCGGGCCGGCGCCGGGGACGCCGCGTGCCTCTCGTGCCATTCGTCCGTCCGCGCGGGGCGCACGGAGCACACGCGCCATGTGGAGGGGTCCGCGGGCAGCCGATGCGTGAGCTGCCACATGCCGTACACGACCTACGGCCTGCTGAAGACGGTGCGCAGCCACCGCATCACGAGCCCTGACGCGGGCGTGGCGGTGCGGACGGGGCGGCCCGACGCCTGCAGCCTGTGTCACGTGGACAAGCCGCTCGCGTGGACGGCCCGGCGCCTGGAGGCCTGGTACGGTCAGCCGGTGCCCGAGGGGATCGACGGGGACGAGCCCGCCGCGATCCGGTGGGCGCTCTCGGGCGATGCGCAGCAGCGGGCCGTCGCGGCCGAGGCGCTGGGGCGCGCCGAGACACGGCGGGCGGACGACGCCTGGGTCATCCCCGCGCTCGCCATCCTGCTCGACGATCCGTATCCGGCCGTCCGCTTCATCGCGGCCCGCGCGCTCGGCGCGCGTCAGCCGGACGCGGTCCGAGGCTATGACTTCCTCGCGCCCCGCGACGTGCGCGCGGAGGCACGGCGCCGCGCCCTTGCCGGCTGGCGCGGCAGGGCGGGCGCGGGTGCCCATGTGCCGGATGCCGTGTTCGACGCGCTCACGGCCCGGCGCGACGACCGTCCGGTCGCGCTGCGCGAGTGACCGGCGGCGGAGCGCTATTTCGCGGGCCTGGTGGCCGTGAAGCGGATGCCCACCAGTGACTTGATCTCCGTCGTCAGCTCGCGCGTGCCTGCCGGCATCTCGTTGAGCTTGAGCAGGAACGCGACGATATCGACGCATTCCTCGAGGGGCAGCGAGCCGGGCCGGGTCTTCGGCATGTTGGTCGCGATGAAGTCGTACAGCTCGGCCACCGACGCGTCTTCCCAGGTGTGCGTGAAGTTCGGGCCCCGCAGCGGCGGTTCGGAATCATCGCCCCCGGACGCGTCGTCGCGGTGGCAGCCGCCGCACGAGCGCTTGAACGCCTGCTCGCCGCGCGCGGCCTGCTCCGGCGTGTAGACGCCGTCCCACACGCTGGCCGGTGTCTGCGCCTGCAGCGTGAGGGCGGCGAGCAGGACGCCGAGACCAACGGGCGCGAGCGACAGGCCGACGCGTGACATATGTCAGGGAATCTAGCACGCGGGTTCGATAGGCTAATGTCGTAATTGATGCCACGCCCCACACGCGTCCTCCTTGCGGTGTGCGCCTGCGGATGGGCGGCGATCGCGGCGTCGGCGCAGGACCGCCCGGCCGTCGTCGTGCGGGACGCCACGGCGTTTGCCGGTGCGATGGCCCGCCTCGGCGAGGACTGGATGATCGTCGACGAGGCGATCGCCGGACCGACGTATCTGCTCAACAGCGTCCGCGGCGACGGGCTCACGCGGCTCGACCGCATGACGGACCTCCTGTCGGGTGCCCGGACCTTCCTGAAGGAGCGCTCGCGGACCGACGCGGCCACGCTGGTCGAGACGGCCCTGCAGGCGGTGGCGGCATTGCGCGTGGAGCTGACCCGGGCGGAGCCCGATCAGGCGGCCGCCCAGGAGGAGGCGGCGTACGTCCGCGAGGCCTGCGCCGCGTGCCACGGACGATTCCGCGAGGGTGACGCCGCCACGGGGTACCGCTTCAGGTCCGGCGTGCTCGACTGAACTCTGCGGCAGAGGTGCCGCCGCCCCCCGGCAGTTGCGAAAACGCCGTCGTGCCGCCAAGATCAAACCGGAGGTGCGTGACATGCGGAAGACGCGAATCGCCGGCACGGGCATCGGAGCGGCGCTGGCGCTGGCGTTGTCCTGGGGTGCCGGGCTGATCGATCTCCGGGCGGCCGACAAGCCCGAGCAGATACCGATCTTCGAGTACGACCCGACCTGGCCGAAGATGCCGCTCCCGAACAAGTGGGCGCTCGGCAACGTGACCGGCGTCGACGTCGACGACCGGGGCCACATCTGGATCATCCACCGCCCGCACACGCTGCTGCACAATTACGAGGACGGCCTGGAGCACAACCCGCCGACGGCCGAGTGCTGCCGGATGGCGCCGCCGGTCATGGAGTTCGACGCGGCCGGCAGGCTCCTGCGTCACTGGGGCGGCCCCGGCCAGGGCTACACGTGGCCGGAACACTCCGGCGACATGCACAAGCCCGGTCCGAATCTGGCGGGGGCGTGGAACGGCGAACACACCGTCTACGTGGACTACAAGAACAACGTCTGGATCGGGAACAACGCCGGCGCGGGCAGTGACGGCCACATCCTGAAGTTCACCCAGGACGGCAAGTACCTCCTGACGGTCGGCCGTGTCGGCAAGGGCAAGGGCAGCAACGACACGACGACGCTCGGCAAGCCGACCGGCGTGGCCGTGTGGAAGGCCACCAACGAGGTCTTCGTCGCCGA
>JBFXBH010000263.1:0-3436 GCA_050183355.1 Vicinamibacterales bacterium
GCAGGAACAGATCCAGCGCGACCTGCGCGCGCTCCAGCAGTCGGTGCAGCGACTCGCGGATGCGCAGCAGACCGTCTTCGAGCGCGCGGCCCGCATGGAGCGCGACGCGACACAGATCCGTCTCGCGTTCAGCCTGAACGACCGCGAGCGCCGGGAGATCGAGACCCTCGACAGCCTGCTTGACTTCGCCCGTGTCAGCGCGCACATCGAGAGCGTCATCCATCGCGCCGAGCTGGTCATGGAGCCCTTCCCGCACATCGTCGTGGACCGTATGTGGCCGAAGGAGGTCTACCAGCTGATCCTCAGAGGCATTCCACCCGAGCCGTTCTTTCCGGACAAGGATCCGATCAAGCAGAACATCCGCGTCCCGATCGACTTCGCGCCCATCTTCGCGGCCCGCGTCTGGGAGTTCGTGGACCGCGTATCGCGCGAGTGCATCGTCCCGCACGTGATGAAGAAGTTCCGCGAGCCGCTGACGGCCCACTACGACACGCTTTTCGGCGAGGCCTTCCGCGTGCGGGCGCGCAGGCTGCCGCAGTCCGTCTCGGGAGGCCGCCTGATGCTCCGCCGTCCCGGCTACCATCTCGACCCGCATCGCGACCCGAAACGCGCGTGGCTGACATGCCTGATGTACCTGGCCAAGCCGGGCGACAGCGAGGCGTGGGGCACGCAGATCTTCAAGGTCACCGGCGACCAGGAGGCGCCGTACACGCAGACCTACTACCCGGCCGAGTCCGGCGCGCAGGTGGAACTGGCCAAGCTCGTGCCGTTCGTCCCCAACACGGCGCTGATCTTCCTGAACTCGGGTGGCGCTCACGGCGCCGACATTCCGAGGGACGCGCCGGCCGACCTCGAACGCTACTCGTTTCAGTTCTACATCGGCCCGGACAGCGGCGATCTGGACGCGCTGATCCGGGATCTGCCGCCGGACCGCCGGGCGCGCTGGGTCAGCAAGTCCGCCGGCAGCGGCATGTAGCCCGCGACGCCTTTCGCGTGTCGCCCGCTCACCGGTTCGTGCATGAATCTCCTCCTGCTCCCTGAACGACCCGCGGAGGGAGTGCTCACGCTCGGCGGGCCGCAGGCGAGCCACCTGCTGCGCGTGCTGAAGGTCACACAGGGCTCGACGGTACGGATTGGCGTCGAGAACGGCCCCGCCGGCACGGGGACGGTGACCGCGGTCGCCGCCGGCAGCGTCACGCTGACCTGCACGTTCGAACCTGCTGCGCCACCGAGGCCGCGCATCGACCTCCTGCTCGCGGTGCCGCGCCCGAAAATCCTGAAGCGACTGTGGGCACAACTCGCGGCCCTGGGCGTCGGCCGTATCATCCTGACGAACGCCGCCCGCGTCGAGCGGCCCTATTTCGACACGCACGTCCTCGATCCCGCGGCCTACCGTCCGCTGCTCGTCGAGGGCCTGCAGCAGGCGCGCGACACGCATCTGCCGCGCGTCACGGTGCACCGTCAGTTCAGGAAGCTGGTCGAGGACGAACTCGACCTCCTCAGCGATGCCCGCGTCCGCCTGCTCGCGGACCCGGGCACGCACCCCGACCTCCCAGGCGTGGTCAGGCCCGCGACCGGCCGCGTCCTGCTCGCCGTGGGGCCCGAGGGCGGCTGGAACGACTTCGAGCGGGCGCTGCTCCGAGACCGCGGCTTCACCCCGGTCTCGATGGGCCCACGCACGCTGCGGACAGACACGGCCTGCGTGGCGTTGCTGGCCCTGCTCCACCACGCACTCGGACCGGGAGACTGAGCGATGGACGACTACTTCACCGTCACGTGCCCGTACTGCGGCGAAGACGTGGAGATCTACGTCGAGGCGGACGTGCGCGGCACGTTCGTGCAGGACTGTGAGGTGTGCTGCAATCCGTGGCGGCTGCGTGTGGTGCGGCGGCACGGCGCGCGCGACGTGGAGGTCAGCCGGGCGGACGGCTCCGAGTAGTGGCCCGGCCTACGCGCTCTTGCTGTCCCAGAGAACCCGAGTACCGGCAGACAGAACCAGGTTGCCGTCATCCTGCAGCACCAGCCGCGTGAGCACGCGGGGCTCGGTGGTGTACGTCGCCCAGACGACCTGACCCGCAGCGTCCCGCATCACGAGATTCCCGTCTGCCTGAATCGTCAGGTCTCCAGCACGACCGACGGTTTCAGTGGACCAGACAACCACCTGCTCGACGTCGTCCGACAGCACGAGATTGCCGTCGCTCTGATACGTCAGCCGATAGCGGCCATTGGGCGAGACGATGTACCCGGACGGCGGCAACGACTCCAGACTGGCCATACGGTCCGTCGGCGTCACCTGTACCATGACTTCGCCGTATCCACTGCCACCTCTCCCGTCCGTCGCCGTAACCCGAACCGGATAGAGCCCCGGCGCCAGAGGCGCCGACCAACCGGCCGCGAATCGTCCACTGCCGACGGGCGGGCTGAAGGCGTTCGCCGGCCAATGAAGCCGAAGGGTATCCAGGTCCGGATCAGATGGGTCTGCTATGAGCGTCACTGTTCCGTGAGCCCGGACCACGCACGGCGAACAGCGCAGGGTCACCTGGGGGGATCGGTTCGAGGTAAAGGGCAAGCCATACATGGCCCGCGCCCCCTGCACGTCGTCCGGCGTCAAAGCGTCCGTATTCGGGTTGAACGGATACAAGAGTGGGGGTGCCGTGTCCGTCGGAGAAGCCACGGCCGCGTTGAGGCCGAGTACGTACCCGAGTTCGCGGAGGGCGATCCGTCGCATGTCGAGCACCCGGTTCCCGTCCGGTTGCGTGATCGCCGCTCCGCGGTACGCGTTCCACATGGCAGCCCGGTCGAACAAGACATCCGCTTCCTGCAGGTATCCGTCTCCACCGCTGATCCGCAATGTCGCGGCGTGCGTCGCGGCGTTGAACGCCTGCCCGTCGACGCTGTCCGCCCAGACGACTTCGTTTCGCCCGTTCGAGAACCCCCGGGCCCCAACCGCGTCAATCTCGCTGATCAGGGTGACGCCACCGACGGTCTCACCCCAGGTACGCCACGCGTCCTCGACAACGTCGTTCCACGAGGTACTGCCGTCGATGAGATCGACGGGGTTGGAACCGAGACGCAGCACCAGCGTCACGACCGACCCACTCCGCCAGGTACGGCCGAGCAATTCGTATGCGTCGAGCACGGTCGCCGCCCCAAGGACAACGGCCGCGCAGACGGCGACAGGCAGACGATTCTTCACCGCGCCTCCTCATGACGCGCGTCCGCGCTCTCGACAGGAACCGGGGGCTGCATTCCGCGACGGCGACTGTACACGACGCACCGCTTCAGTAACGCGCCGCGATCGGGAAGCGCCGGCCGAGGCCGAAGGCCTTCGACGAGATCTTCAGGCCCGGCGCGGCCTGCCGCCGCTTGTATTCGCTGGCGTTGATCTTCCGTACCATCGCCGCGACGACGTCGCGGTCGAGCCCGTGTGCGGCCA
>JBFXBH010000264.1:0-3422 GCA_050183355.1 Vicinamibacterales bacterium
GGCCGGGTGTTCCGTGTCGACCTGAGCGGCTACGCCGGTGACGTCACGATGGGCGAGACCTATCGCGGGCTCGACCATCAGGGCGTCATGGACAAGCTGCCGTACTGGTGGTCGCCCGTGAGCCTCGCCCCCGAGGAGGCATTCCGGCGGATCGCCGACGACATCGGCGCGGCGCCGACCTGGGGCTACGTCATGGACACGAAGATGCGCCGGACGATCAACGGGTGGCCGCACCTGGCCGTGCCGGAGATCGAGGTGCGGAAACCGTTTCTGGACTACGGGTTCCTCGAGTTCTGCGCGGGATTGCCGGCCGCGCGTCGTGACCGGAGCCGTCTGCACGTGGAGATCCTCCGGCGGTACTTTCCGGCGCTGGCGCGTGTGCCCATCCAGCAGACGGGCGTGCGCCCGGACGCGCCCCGTGCGCTGTACTACGGGATGGCTGCCGTGCGGAGGCTCCACAGGGGCGCGCGGGCGCTCGGTCTGCCACTCGCGCCGTGGGTCCGCGGCGCATTCGACTTTCAGTCGTGGCTCGCGCCTTCGGCCGTGGAGCGGCACCTGCGCGACGCGCTGCTGGCGCCCGGCGCGCGCGTGCACGCCTACTTCGATGCCGGCGCCATCGATCAGGTGATTGAGCGGACGATGCGCACGGGCGAGATCGCCGAGCACGTCGCGTTCAACCTGCTGCGCGTCGAGCACGTGCTGCGGTGCCTGCCCGCCTGGATGGAGCCGCCCACGGCGCCGTAAGGGATGGTGCGAAAGGAGGGACTCGAACCCCCATACCCTCACGGGTACCAGATCCTAAGTCTGGCGCGTCTGCCAGTTCCGCCACTTTCGCGGCGCCGTGACGACGCCGAGCGTACCACAGCGCCAGGCGGGGGCGAGGGCCCATGCTAGGATGCGGCCTCATGGCCACCGAGCGGAACCCCGTCGCCCTGGTGACGGGCGGCGCGGGCTTCATCGGCGCCCATGTCGTGCGCGCGATCCAGGCCGCCGGCATCACCGTCGTCGTGCTCGACGACCTCTCCGGCGGCGCCGAGGACAATCTTCCGGAGGGCGTCACGTTCGTCCGGGGCAGCGTGGTCGACCACGACCTGCTCGCGCGGCTGTTCACCGCGCACCGCTTCCGCTACGTCTATCACCTCGCCGCGTACGCGGCGGAAGGTCTCTCGCACTTCATCCGGCGCTTCAACTACACGAACAACGTCGTCGGCAGCGTCAACGTCATCAACGAGTGCATCCGCCACGACGTGGAGTGCCTCGTCTTCACGAGCTCGATCGCCGTCTACGGCGCGATCGATCCGCCGATGCGCGAGGACAGCGTGCCCCGGCCCGAGGACCCGTACGGTGTCGCGAAGCTGGCGGTGGAGCACGACCTGGAGGCCGCGCACCGGATGTTCGGGTTGCGGTCGGTGATCTTCCGCCCGCACAACGTGTACGGCGAGTACCAGAACATCGGCGATCCGTACCGGAACGTCGTCGGGATCTTCATGAACCAGATCATGACGGGCCGGCCGATGTCCGTGTTCGGCGACGGTACGCAGCGCCGCGCGTTCAGCTACGTCGGCGACATCGCGCCGGCGATCGCGGCCAGCGCGTGGACACCGGCGGCCCACGGGCGGATCTTCAACATCGGCGCGGACCGGGACTACACCGTCCTCGAACTCGCCCGGGCGGTGGCCGTCGCGATGGGCGCGCCCGACCATCCGGTCGTGCACCTCGCCGCGCGGAACGAGGTTCGCGAGGCGTGGGCGGATCACTCGGCCGTCGCGCAGGTGCTCGGTCCGTTCTCCGTGACGCCGCTGGACGAGGGTCTCGCCCGGATGGCGGCGTGGGTGCGGCGTGTCGGACCCCGGACCGGCCGGCCGTTCGAGGCGATCGAGCTGACACGGGGCCTTCCGCCTGCCTGGGCGGCGCTGACCGCCGGTCATGCGTGACGGACCGCTCAAGCGCGTCCTGCTGTCGGGGCTCTTCAGCGCGCAGGAGGTGACCCGGGCCGTCCGCCAGGCCACCGGGCCGGCGGGGTTTCACGGCCAGCGGATCGACTACGACGCCTACTGGCACGAGCGGGGCGCGGGCGGGATGCACCCGCGGTTCGCCATCATCGCGGCCGGCGTGCGGGACGACGAGAGCGTGCTCGACGTGGGCTGCGGCAACGGCGCGTTTCTCCAGTATCTGAAGACCCTCCGGCGGGTCCGCGAACGCGGCGTGGACGTCAGCGACGCCGGAGTCGCGCTCGCGCGGGCCGCCGGGCTCGACGCACGCGCCGGCGCGCTCGGGGCGCCCGGGACGGTCGATCCGTGGGAGCGCTTCGACCACGTGGTGCTGACCGAGGTCATCGAGCACGTGGCCGATGCCGAGGGCCTGCTGGCTCAGGCCTGGTCGCATACGCGGCGGTGCCTCTGGGTCACGTTTCCGAACATCGCGTATTTCCCGCACCGCTGGCGGCTGGCGCTCGGCCGGTTCCCCGTGCAGTGGGTGCTCTTTCCGGGCGAGCATCTTCGCTACTGGTCGCTGCCGGACTTTCGCGAGTGGGCGACGGGCGCGGGCCTTCCGGAACCGGTGGTACTGCCGAGCAACGGCGTCGTGTTTGGCCGCCTGCACGTGCTCTGGCCGAATCTGTTCGCCAATCAGATCGTGATGCGGTTCGACCGGCCCGGCGCATGACCCGCGTCAGCTTCTTCGTTCACGACCTGGCCAACAACCCGATCGTGCGCGCCGCGCCGCTCGCGCAGGCGCTGGCCGGGCACTTTGACGTCGAGGTGCTCGGCTTCCTGCACGGCGATCGGGACGTCTACGAACCCTACCGCTCGCTGTTCGAGTACCGCGCGCTGCGCGTGCCGCTGGAGGTCACGCGCCTGCTGCCGGCTCTCCCGCGGCTGGCCGCGATGGCCAGCGGTGACGTCATCTATGCCTGCAAGCCGCTCGTCCCGACGCTCGGCGCGGCGCTCGTGGCGTCCGGCTTCGGCCGGCGCCGGCCGCTGCTGCTCGACGTGGAAGACGACGAGCGCGTCCCGATGGGCGTCTCCCCGGGCGAGGTGCTCTGGCGCGACGTCCTGAAGGGGTGGCGTCACGCGACCGCGTGGAAGTACACGCTGGCGGTTCACGGCTTCGTACGCTGCGCCGGGGCCGTGACGGTCTCGACCTCCCGGCTGCAGGCGCGGTACGGGGGCACCATCGTGCGCCACGGTCCTGACGAGCATCTGTTCGACCCGCACGCCGCGCCCGCGCGCGCGGACGCGCGCCGGGCCTTCGGCCTGCCGGCCGACGTGCCGCTCGCGCTCTTTGCCGGGATGCCGCAGCCGCACAAGGGATTCGCCGTGCTGCGGGACGCGCTGGCCGACCCGCGCTGCGCGGACTGGCACCTGGCGCTGGCCGGTCCCGAGGGCCACCCGGAGTTCGAGGCGTCGGTCGCCCGCCTGGGC
>JBFXBH010000265.1:0-3393 GCA_050183355.1 Vicinamibacterales bacterium
GCACGCAAGTCATCGTCCGGGTACGACCTCACGCGTCTGTTCGTCGGCGCCGAGGGCACGCTGGGCGTGATCACCGAGGTGACGCTCCGCCTCTTCGGCCTGCCGGACGGCATCTCCGCCGCCGTGTGTCCGTTCCCGACGTTCGAGGGCGCCGTCCGCACGGTCATCACCATCCTGCAGATCGGGATCCCGATCGCGCGGATGGAGCTGCTCGACGAGAAGATGCTGCGCGCCATCAACGCCTACGCGAAGACGGACTACGCACTCCAGCCGACGCTCTTCCTCGAGTTCCACGGCATCAGTGACGAGGCCGTGGCCGAGCAGGCCCGGGCGGTCGAGGGCATCGCCCGGGAACAGGGCGCGTCGAGCTTCGCGTGGGCCACCACGCCGGAAGCCCGCACGGCGCTCTGGACGGCGCGCCACAACGTGCATCACGCGGCGGTCGCGTCCCGCCCCGGCTGCCGGATGTGGAGCACGGACGTCTGCGTCCCGATCTCGCGCCTGGCCGAGTGCCTGATGGAGACCAAGGCGGACCTGGCCGCGCTGCCGTTCCCGTGGCCCATCGTCGGGCACGTGGGCGACGGCAACTTCCACGTGCTCTGCGTCGTGAATCCCGACGATCCGGAGGAGCTCGGCGTCGCCCAGGCGATGAACGATCGCCTCGTCGCGCGCGCCCTTCGGATGGGCGGCACGTGCAGCGGCGAGCACGGCGTCGGCGTCGGCAAGATGGGCTACATGCGCCAGGAGCACGGCGACGCCGTGGACGTGATGCGGGCCATCAAGCAGGCACTCGACCCGGACAACCTGATGAATCCCGGGAAGATGGTCGCGATCTAGCCGCTGCTATCATTTCCTCCGCTTGGCAAAATCCCGCGGATCCGATCCTTCCCTGTTCGATTCACCCGTTCCCGACGGCCCGGCCGGCCGTGGCGGCGGCCTGCCACCGGGTGCCGGCGGCACCGACGCCGTCTCGCTGCACGAGGCCGCGCAGAGCCGGTATCTCAACTACGCCCTCTCGGTCATTACGTCGCGGGCGCTCCCCGACGTGCGCGACGGGCTGAAGCCGGTGCAGCGCCGCATCCTCTACACGATGTGGCAGCAGAACCTCACGGCGGACGCCAAGCACCGCAAGTGCGCGAAGGTGGTCGGCGACGTGATGGGCAACTACCACCCGCACGGCGACGCCGCGCTGTACGAAGCGCTGGTCCGCATGGCGCAGCCGTTCTCGCTGCGCTACCCGCTGGTCGACGGCTCCGGCAACTTCGGCTCGCTCGATGGCGACGGCGCGGCGGCCATGCGCTACACCGAGTGCCGTCTCGCGCGCCTGTCGGACGAGCTGCTGACCGAGATCGACCAGGACACGGTGCCGTTCCGGCCCAACTACGACGGCACGCGCACCGAACCGGTGGTGCTGCCGGCACGCATTCCGAACCTGCTCGTCAACGGCGCCACGGGCATCGCCGTCGGCATGGCGACGAACATCCCGCCGCACAACCTGAACGAGGTGTGCACGGCGCTCATCAAGCTGCTCGACAATCCGGACCTGTCGGCGGTGCAGCTGTGCCGCTACGTGAAGGGGCCGGACTTCCCGACCGGCGGGCAGATCCTGAACACGCCGGACGAGCTGAAGGAGATCTACAGGACGGGCTCGGGATCGGTGCGTCTGCGCGCGACCTGGGAGGAAGGCCCGTCGTCGCGGACGGCGCAGACGATCTACATCACCAGCATCCCGTACGCGGTGAACAAGTCGACGCTCGTGGAGCGCATTGCCGAGGTCGTGCTCTCGCGCAAGCTCCCGCCGCTCGTCGACGTCAAGGACGTGTCGACCGATGACGTCCGCATCGCACTGGAGCTGAAGAAGGACGCCGACGTGAACCTCGTCATGGCGTACCTGTTCAAGAACACGCCGCTCCAGACGAACTTCGCCGTGAACCTGACCTGCCTCGTGCCGACCGAGAACGCCGAGGTCGGCCGGCCGGAGCGGGTGGACCTCCACCAGGCGCTCTGGTACTTCCTGAAGTTCCGGCTCGACGTCGTGACCGCGCGGCTCGAGCATGAGCTCGACGCGCTGAAGAAGCGCATCCACATCCTCGAAGGCTTCGAGACCGTCTTCGACGCGCTCGACGAGATCATCCGCATCATCCGGAAGTCGGACGGCAAGGCGGACTCGGCCGAGCAGATCATGAAGCGCTTCGGCCTCGACGCCGAGCAGGCGGACGCCATCCTCGAGCTGAAGCTCTACCGCCTCGCGCGCCTCGAGATCCTCGTCATCCAGAAGGAGCTCTCGGAGAAGCGGAGCCGCGCCCGCCAGATTGGCGGCCTGCTGAAGAACGAGGAGGGCCGCTGGACGCTCGTGCGCAACGAACTCGAGGAGGTGCAGAAGGCGCACGGCGACAAGCGCCGGACGACGATCGAGGCCGTCGAGGACGTGGAATTCTCCGAGGAGCACTTCATCGTCGAGGAAGACAACGTCGTCATCGTCTCGCGCGACGGCTGGGTGAAGCGGCAGAAGGAAGTGAAGGATCTGACGACCACGCGCCTGCGCGAGGGCGATTCGGTGCTGGCGGCGCTGCCGGGCAGCACGAAGGCTTCGGTCGTGTTCTTCACGAACCTGGGTGCCGCCTACACCGCCCGCATCATCGACGTGCCCGCGTCGACCGGATACGGCGAGCCGATCCAGAAGCTGTTCAAGCTGCGCGACGGCGAGAAGGTGATCGCGGCCTTCAGCATGGACCCGCGCGTGGCCGGGTCGATCGCCCCGGCGAAGGAGGGCGCCGAGCCGAAGGTGCAGGCGGTGGCCGTCACCAGCGACGGTTATGCCTTCCGGTTCAGTTTCGAGGGCTTCGTGGAGCCGAGCACAAGGGCGGGCCGCCGGTACGCGCGGCCGGCCGATGGCGCCGAGGTGGTGGGCGTCCAGCGGATCGACGGCGACGAGACGCTCATCGCGGCGACGGCGGAAGCGCGCGGGCTGCTCTGCAAGGTCGAGGAAGTGAACTTCCTGTCCGGTCCCGGCAAGGGCGTGATCCTGATCAAGCTCGCCAGTGGCGAGGACCGGGTGCTGGGGTTCCTCGCGTCGAGAGGCGACCGTGACATCCTGCGCGTCGAGACGAGCCGGGGCGCGGAGCAGACCATCAGCACGGCGAAGTACGAAGTCACGGGCCGCGGCGGCAAGGGACGCGAGCTGCTGCAGCGCGGGCAGTTCACCCGGGTCATTCCCAACGACCCGGACACCCCCCAGCCGCTCGACGGGAACTGACCGGGAGTCCTACGACTCCCGGACCGTGAGGACCGGACACCCGGCAGACCGCACCAGGTGGTTGGCCGTCGACCCGAAGAACGCGAGGTCCACGGGTCCCCGCCCGCGCACGCCGAGCACGAGCAGGTCCGCCCCGG
>JBFXBH010000266.1:0-3367 GCA_050183355.1 Vicinamibacterales bacterium
CGTATGCGCAAATGGACTTCAGGCGCGATCGTCGCGCTCGCAGTCGTGGCCGGCATCTCCGTCTGGGCGGCTGAGAAGCCGTCGGCCGAGTTCCAGGCGGCCATGAAGAACGCCGGCGGAGCGATGCAGAGCATCGGCAAGGCCACCGCCGCGATGGATTACGCGCAGGTCGAGAAGGACGCCGCCACGCTGACGGCCACGTTCCAGACGGTGGGCAAGCACTTCACCGAGGCCAAGAACGATGCGGCGCTCGTCCACTGCAAGGCCGCCTTCGAGGCGACCGGCGAACTGGCCGCGGCCGCCAAGGCGAAGGACGCCGCCGCCATCGGCGCCGCCACGAAGAAGCTGGGTGGCGCCTGCGGCGCCTGCCACATGGCCCACCGCGAGAAGACCGCGGACGGCTTCCTGATCAAGTAGCGACGGCGCACCATCCGTGCCGCGGGGCGCCTCGGCGTCCCGCGGTCCTGCCTCCCAGCCGCCATCCGGCGGACGCTTCACCCCTCCAGCCGCCGCCTCGCCGTCCGGAACACGTCGCGCATCATCGGCTGCGTGAGCCGTCCCGTATTCGTGTTCTGCCGGCTCGGGTGATAGCAGCCGACGAGCAGCGGCTCACCCGGGCCCAGGTCGCAGACGGCGCCGTGGCCGAACGCCGGCTTCGGCCGCACCGTCGCGCCCCGTTCGGCCGCCAGGCGCAGCCAGGCCGAGAACGCGAGGCCGCCGAGCGCCACGACGACGCGGACGCGGGGCAGCCCCGCGAACTCCGCCGCCAGGTGGGGCAGACAGCGCGCAATCTCCTCCGGTGCCGGCTTGTTGTCCGGCGGCGCGCACCGGACGGCCGCCGCGATGTAGGCGTCCGTCAGCCGCAGGCCGTCGTCCCGGTGCCGGGAGGTCGCCTGGTTCGCGAAGCCCGTCTGGTGCAGCGCGGCCATCAGGAAGTCGCCCGACCCGCCGGGACCGTCGCCCGTGAAGACGCGTCCGGTCCGGTTGGCCCCGTGCGCCGCCGGCGCCAGGCCGACGATCAGCAGCCGGGCCAGCGGGTCGCCGAAACCGGGGACGGGCCGCGCCCAGTAGACGTCGTCGCGGTACGCCTTCTTCTTCTCGCGGCCGATGCGTTCGCAGTAGGCGCGGAGGCGGGGACAGGCGTCGCAGGCCACGATCGCGCCATGAACGTGCGCCAATCCTGCCGGCAGCCGGTCGATACGCAACCCCTTCGGCATGGTGCGCCCGATAAAATAAGCCGGAAAGAGGACGCATGCGAAATCCAGTGCCGACCGACGCGACCGACATTGAGGCCCTCGAAACACGCGAGTGGCTCGACTCTCTCGACTACGTGCTGCAGCACGGAGGCCCCGCCCGTGTAGGGCGGCTGCTGCACGACCTCGGCGTCCACGCCCAGGAGGCGGGCGTGCGGCTGCCGTTCACGGCCGCCACGGCCTACATCAACACCATCCCCGCGGATCGGCAACCGCCGATTCCCGGCAGCCGGGAGATCGAGCGCCGCATCAAGAGCCTCGTGCGCTGGAACGCGCTGGCGATGGTGGTGAGGGCCAACCGCAACGAAGACGGCATCGGCGGGCATATCTCCACCTACGCGTCGTCCGCCACGCTGTACGAGGTGGGCTTCAACCACTTCTTCCGCGGCAAGGGCGCCAACGACCAGGACCTGATCTTCTTCCAGGGCCACGGGGCCCCCGGGATCTACGCGCGGGCGTTTCTCGAGGGCCGGCTCACCGTGCAGCAGCTCGAAAACTTCCGGCGCGAGCTGAAGCCCGGCGGCGGGCTGTCGTCGTATCCGCACCCGTGGCTGATGCCGGACTTCTGGGAATTTCCCACCGTCTCGATGGGGCTCGGGCCCATCACCGCGATCTACCAGGCGCGCTTCATGCGCTACCTCGAGGACCGCGGCCTGAAGCCGAAGGGCAAGGCCAAGGTCTGGGCGTTCATCGGCGACGGCGAAACGGACGAGCCGGAAACGCTCGGGGCCATCACGCTGGCCTCGCGCGAGAAGCTCGACAACCTGATCTTCGTCATCAACTGCAACCTGCAGCGCCTCGACGGCCCCGTGCGCGGCAACGGCCAGATCATCCAGGAACTCGAAGCGGCGTTCCGCGGCGCGGGCTGGAACGTGATCAAGGCGATCTGGGGCTCCGAGTGGGACCCGTTGCTCGCGAAGGATCACGACGGCCTGCTCGTCAAGCGGATGGGCGAGGTGGTCGACGGCGAGTACCAGAAGTACGCCGTCTCGTCCGGCGCGTACATCCGGGAGCACTTCTGGGGCAAGGATCCGCGCCTGCTCGCGATGGTCAGCCATCTCTCCGACGAGCAGCTCAAGAAGCTCTCGCTCGGCGGCCACGACCCCGTGAAGGTGTTTGCCGCGTATGACGCCGCCGTGCGGCACACCGGGCAGCCGACGGTGATCCTCGCGCGCACGATCAAGGGCTACGGCATCGGCGAGGCGGGTGAGGGCAAGAACATCACGCACCAGCAGAAGAAGCTGAACGAAGCCGAACTGCGCGCGTTCCGGTCGCGCTTCGGGATCCCGATCTCGGACGAGGACGTCGCGAACGCGCCCTTCTATCTGCCGCCGGTGGACAGTCCCGAGGCCAAGTACATCCAGGCGCGCCGCGCCGAGCTGGACGGCTTCGTGCCGTCGCGCCGAGTGGTCGCGCCGCCACTCGAACTGCAGACACTGCCGGAGGTGTTCACCGAGTTCCACGAGGGCACGCCGGACCGGAAGGCGTCCACGACGATGGCCTTCGTCCGGATGCTCGCGAAGATGCTGCGCGACCCGGAGATCGGCAAGCTCGTCGTGCCCATCGTGCCGGACGAAGCCCGCACGTTCGGCATGGAGCCGCTGTTCCGTCAGGTCGGCATCTACTCGCACTCGGGCCAGCTCTACGAGCCTGTCGACAGCGACACGCTGCTCTTCTACAAGGAAGCGCGGGACGGCCAGATTCTCGAAGAGGGGATCAACGAAGCCGGGTCGATGTCGTCGTTCGTGGCGGCCGGCACGGCCTACGCGACGTACGGCGTCAACACGATCCCGTTCTTCATCTTCTATTCGATGTTCGGCATGCAGCGCGTCGGCGACCTCGTGTGGCTCGCCGCGGATTCACGCACGCGTGGCTTCCTGCTGGGCGGCACCTCCGGCCGGACGACGCTGGCCGGCGAAGGCCTCCAGCACCAGGACGGCCACAGCCACCTGCTCGCGAGCGCCGTGCCGAACCTGCTCGCCTACGACCCGACGTTCGCCTACGAGATCGCCGTGATCATCGAGGACGGCATCCGCCGGATGTACAAGGAGCAGGAGAGCATCTTCTACTACATCACCGTGATGAACGAGCAGTACGGGCAGCCCGCGATGCCG
>JBFXBH010000267.1:0-3364 GCA_050183355.1 Vicinamibacterales bacterium
CGGTCGTGTTGGCGAGAATCACCTCCAGATCCCCGCCGAACTCCCACAGAATCTGCCGGCACGCGCCGCACGGCGGCGTGGGCGTCGCCGCGTCGGCCACGACGGCCACCTTCCGGAAGCGCCGGTGCCCCTCCGAGATCGCCTTGAACACGGCGACGCGCTCGGCGCACACCGTCAGGCCGTAGGTGGCGTTCTCGACGTTGCAGCCGGTGATGATCGTGCCATCCTCGGCTTCGAGGGCCGCGCCGACCTTGAAGCCGGAATAGCGCGCCTCGGCGTTCAGCCGGACCGCCCGGGCCGCCGCGATCAGATCAGAGTCGGCCAACGACGCCCTCCAGCAGGCCCATGAAGGCGCCCTTCACGCGCTCGGCCGTCTCGAGCACCTCGCTGTGCACGAGGGGCCGGTCGAACACCCCCGCGGCCATGTTCGTGATGCACGACACACCGAGCACCTCGACGCCCATGTGCCGCGCGGCAATCGCCTCGGCCACGGTGGACATGCCGACGGCGTCCGCCCCGATGGCGCGCAGGTACCGGATCTCGGCCGGCGTCTCGTAGCTCGGGCCGAGCAGCCCCGCGTAGACGCCGTGCTCGATCGCCAGGCCGCGGTCGGCCGCCACGGCATCCGCGAGGCCACGCAGCCGGCGCGAGTAGACCTCGGACATGTCGGGAAAGCGCGGGCCGAGCCGCTCGTCGTTCGGGCCCACGAGCGGGTTCACGCCCGTCAGGTTGATGTGGTCGTCGATCACCATCAGCGCGCCCGCGCCGAACCGCGTGTTGATCCCGCCGGCGGCGTTGGTCAGCACGAGGTCGCGGACACCGAGCCGCGCCATCACGCGGACGCCGAACACGACGGCCTCCACCGGATGCCCCTCGTAGGCGTGCGCGCGACCGGACAGCGCGGCGACGCGCCGGCCGGCCACCTCACCCACGACCAGCGTGCCCGCATGGCCGACCACGTTCGAGACCGGCCACCCGGGAATGTCCCCGTACGGGATCGTGACGGCGTTGGTCAGCGTGCCCGCGAACTCGCCGAGCCCGGAGCCGAGCACGATGGCCGTCCGGGGCAGCGCGCCGCAGCGCGCGCGCACGGCCGCCGCGGCGGCCTCGACCCGCTCGACACGCCCGTCCACGCCTCCGTCCGCGCCGGTCACAGCAGCATCCCGGCGATCGTGGCGGTGATGAAGTTGGCGAACGTGCCCGCCAGCATCGCGCGGAGGCCGAGCCGCGCGAGGTCGTGCCGCCGCTCGGGCACCAGCGCGCCGATGCCGCCGATCTGGATGCCGATCGAGCTGAAGTTCGCGAAGCCGCACAGCGCGAAGGTCGCGATGGTGAAGGACTTCGGGTCGAGCGCGTCCTTCAGCGGGCCGAGCTGCGAGTAGGCCACGAACTCGTTGAGCACCATCCGCGTGCCGAGCAGGTTCCCGATCGTGTTGGCGTCACGCCACGGCACGCCCAGCGCCCACGCCACCGGCGCGAACACCCAGCCCAGCACCTGCTGCATGCTGATGCCCACGAGGCCGAGCGCCGCGTTGACCAGTGCGATGAGCGCGAGAAACGAGATCAGCATCGCGCCGACGTTCAGGGCCAGGTGCAGCCCCTCGCCCGTTCCGCGCCCGATGGCGTCGATCACGTTGACGTCCGTCCGCTCGACCTTCAGCTTCACGGTGCCCATCGTCTCGGGCACCGCCGTCTCCGGCACGAAGAGCTTGGCCATCATCAGCGTGCCCGGGGCCGTCATGATGACCGCCGTCAGCAGGTGCTTCGCCTCGATGCCGAACAGGATGTAGGCCGCCATGATGCCGCCGGAGATGTGCGCCATGCCGGACGTCATCACGGTCATCAGCTCGGACTCGGTCATCTTCGGCAGGAACGGCCGGATGGTCAGCGGCGCCTCCGTCTGCCCCATGAAGATGCTCGCCGCGACGTTGAGCGACTCGGCGCCGCTGGCGCGCATCACCCATCGCATGCCGACGGCGAAGACGCGCACGACGACCTGCATGATGCCGAAGTAGTAGAGCATCGCGAAGAGCGCCGCGATGAAGATGATGGTCGGCAGTACCTGGAACGCGAAGACCACGCCGTACTGCGCGCCCTCCGGCCCCAGCACCTGCGTCATGACGCGGGGCCAGACCTCCTTGCTGCCGAGCGGGCCGAACACGAAGGACGACCCGACGAACGCGAAGTCGAGAATCCGGTTGATGACGCCGCCGAGGGTCTGGAACGTCCGCTGCCCGAGTTCCGTCCGCAGCACGATGACCGCGAACAGCAACTGCAGGCCCAGGCCCCAGGCGACGGTCCGGTGGTCGATGGCGTGCCGCGCGGAGGAGAGGGCGTAGGCGAGGCCGAGGATCAGCGCGAGACCGACGAGGGGCTGCGCCCGCGGCACGCCGGAGAGCGCCAGCAGCGAGGCTACGGCGATGAGGGCCAGGAGCCCGCCGCCGATGAGCGTGTCACGCCGGGTCCAGGGCTGCCGGCCCGGTACGGCGTGGCGCGCGTCCGCGCCGTGTGCGCCGGCGCCGGTCGGTTGGAGATCGGGTGTGGACATGGTCGGGGTCTCGGTTGCGGGTCTACTTCACGACGTCGAGCACCTTCGGCGGGCGCGGCACCGGCGTGTCGGAAATCGCGCAGGCGTCACGGCAGAGCGCCAGGGCCTCGGTCAGCCCCCGGCCGTCGCGGTGGTGGAGTTCGAGCAGCGGCTGACCGGCGTCCACGCGGTCGCCGAGGTGCGCCTTCACGAGCAGGCCGACGCCGTGGTCCACGGCGTCACCGACGCGGTCGCGCCCGGCGCCGAGGCAGATGCTCGCGCGGCCGATCGAGAGCGCGTGCATCCGCGAGATGTACCCGTCCGTGCCCGCATGGACGAGGTGGACGCCGCCCGCCGACGGCAGGCGCGCCGGGTCGTCCACGATCCGCGGATCGCCACCCTGGGCCTCGACCATCCGCCGGAACGTCTCGAGCGCGGCGCCGGAACTGACCGCGCGCTCCACGAGCCCGAGCGCGGACTCGGCGTCAGGCGCCCTGCCGCCGAGGGCGACCATGCGGCTCGAGATCGCCCGGACGACGCCCATCGCGTCCGCCGGGCCCTGCCCGGTCAGCAGCGCCAGGCACTCCTTGATCTCCAGGGCGTTGCCGACCGCCTCGCCAAGCGGCTGCTCCATCGCCGTGATGACGCACTCGGTGCGGACGCCGGCGGCGCGACCGATGGCCGCCATCGCTTCGGCGAGTCCCCGCGCCTCCGCCGCATCCTTCATGAACGCGCCGTTGCCGCACTTGACGTCGAGCACGAGCGCCGACGACCCCTCGGCGAGCTTCTTGCTCATGATGGACGCGGCGATGAGCGGCAGGCTCTCGACCGTGCCCG
>JBFXBH010000268.1:0-3346 GCA_050183355.1 Vicinamibacterales bacterium
TGGTGACGAAGCGCGTGGCGCCACGAACGCTCGGGGAATGGTTGAACCTGCTGACGACGCCGGTCATCTACGCACTGTTGGTGCCGTTCGTGTTCGTCGATGTCTCCGTCCGTCTCTACGAGGCCGTCTGTTTTCCGATCTACGGGATCGCGTCCGTGCAACGGGGTGCGTATTTCATCCACGATCGGTATCGGCTCCCGTACCTGACGGCACTGGAGCGTCTGAACTGCCTGTACTGCAGCTACGTCAACGGCGTGCTGGGCTACGTGCAGGAGGTGGCGAGCCGGACCGAACTGTACTGGTGCCCGATCAAGCACGCCCGTCCGGCGCGATCGCCACATGCGCGGTACCGGCAGTTTGCGGACTACGGCGATGCGATGGCCTACCATCGCGGGCTGCCCACGTTTCGTGCCTCGTTGAGTCCGCGCGGGGCCCATCACGCGGGGCGCAGCCTCCTGCATCCTGCGTGAGAGCCCTGAGCGGGCGGCGCGGCGCGCCCCTTGCACCGGCAACAAGACAGACGTGGAGGCAACGACGATGGCAACCCGCTGCGGCATCTGGATCGACCACCAGAAGGCGCTGATCGTGGCTGTGGGATCAGACGAGGTCACGCTGGTGCAGTCCGGTGTGCCCGGGCATACACGGTTTTCCGGCGGAGGCGGGTTCCCGGGTGGCGACAGTTCCCAGGGCGGTGGGAGCGAACGGCGGGCCGAGGAGCGGCACAGGCGCGCACTGACCCGGTTCCTCGACGATGTCATCGAGGCCGTCGGACCCGCTGAGGCGCTCCTGATTCTCGGCCCGGGCGAGGCCAAGGGGGAGCTCGCCCGTCGGATTGAGCAGGCTCGGACACGGCCGCGACCTGCCGTCGTCGTCCAGGCCGCGGACAGACTGACGATTCCGCAGGTCGTGGCGAAGGTGTCCGCGCACTTCGAGGCGGAGGCCAGGCAGGGACGCCCGGAACCGGCTCGGCCGCACCGGGGTGTGCCAAGCTCCGGCACGTGATGCGCGGGCGTGCCCCGCACGGGCTTACCGCACCGGGCCGAACCTCACGATGACCGACTTGAGCAGCGCCGGGTCGCTCGGCAGTTCCTGATCCCCCGCGGGCGCGCCGTTCTGCTGGAGGATGTAGGCGATGACATCGATATAGGTCTGGCGCGTCAGCGGACTGGCGGGCGTTCCTGACGACCGACCCTGAGCGGATGACGGGCCAGCGTCCGGCCCCGACCAGGCTTTGCCAGGGTGGTGCGCCGGCATCAACTCCTCAGCCGGCCGCAGGATCTCGGTCACGCTCTGTCCCCGCCACTTCTTGAGGAACTCGTTGCCCCGAAGCGCCGGGCCGCCGTCGGTTCTGCGCCCGTTGAGGTCGTCGCGGTGGCATTGTGCACACTCGCGACGGTACACCTCGCGGCCTCGCTTGGCCTGTGCCGCCGTGTAGAGCCCGTCGGCCGCCATGGCGGTGGGGGCCATGGCCAGCCACGCGACCACGGCGCATCCGGCCTTCGACATCGGTGTGGTTCTCATGCAGCAGTCTCCCTCCGCATGCCATGTCGCAAAGGCTGTACCTCGGCGGATGCGGGCGGGATGGCCGGGAACGGTGGCTGGTCTGCGAGCGATGTAGCGCGCGTCGGGATCTTTCGGGCGGAGCGGGGAAATACTCCCCGGTTGTCGTGCCGGCGGCGCGGTTGGCCATCAGCGGCGGGGCCCAGCGCCGGGTCAGGGGGCCGGTGGCTTCGGGACGTCGTAGCGGAGCTCGGCGAACCCCGGACCGATCATGCGCACCGAGGTCAGCGTCAGCGGCGGCGACGAGATCGCGCGGGGCAGGAGCGGCTTGCCGGCGCCCAGCGTCACCGAGCCGATCTGCACGATGATCTCGTCGAGCAGGCCGGCGTCGTGGAACTGGCCGACCAGGTCTCCGCCACCCACGAGCCACACATTCCTCCCGTTGGCGGCGGCCACCATGTCCGCGTGCACGGGCCGCACGTCGCCCTGTACGAAGCGGATGTCCGCGCCTGGTACGGGGGGCAGGTCGCGGGAGGTGAAGACCCAGGTGGGCTGGGTGTACGGCCACGGCTCCGCCGGGCCGTCTGCGGGCGCGATCGCGTGCCGCAGCATCCACTCGTAGGTCGCCGACCCCATCGTCAGCGCGCCGACTCCGGCGATGAACTCCGGATAGCTCGTGTCGTTGATGTCACCGAGCGGGAAGAGCCACTCGAGCGAATCGCCGGGCGCGGCGATGAATCCGTCCAGGCTGGTCGCGGTGTAGTACTGCGTCTTCATGCGGGACCTCGTGACAACGTCGCCGAGCACCAGCCGTCCTCGGCCCCTTCGGCGTCGACTGTCCAGCCGGGGAACGCACCGAGAACCTCGTGACGCTCGTGCGTCAGGAAGCCGCTGAGGATGAGCCGGCGTCCGAGCCGCTGCAGCAGCGGCGCCGTGGCGACGAGCAGGCCGCCGGTCAGGTTTGCCGTGACGACGTCGACGGGCCGCAGGTGTGACTGCCGCAGGTCGACGACACCGAGCGTCACGTCCACGCCCGGGTTGAGCGCGAGGCTGTCCCGCGCGGCCGCGACCGCATCCGGGTCGTCATCGATGCCGAGCACGGTCGCGGCGCCGAGCCGCTTCGCGGCGATGGCGAGCACGCCGGAGCCCGTGCCGATGTCGAGCACGCTGGCGCCGGCGAGGTCCACGTCCTGCAGCGCGGCGACACAGAGCCGCGTCGTCGCGTGGTGGCCCGTGCCGAATCCCATCGACGGCAGGATGACCACCGTCACCGTGCCGTCGGCGTCGCGGTCGTGCGCGGCCGGGTCCCATGGTGGTGTCACGACCACGCGGCCGACGCGCACGGCGGTCAGGCCCGCCTGTGACCGTGCGGCCCAGCCCTCGTCCGGGACGTCGCACGGATGGAGGTGCAGCCCGGGCACGGGGGCGCCCGCCGCGAGCACGGCCGCGGCGCGGTCGCGCTCCGCCGCGTCGGTGAAGAAGACCCGCCAGATCAGGGACCCCGGGCTGCCCTCATCGATGGCGATGACGGCGAAGTCCATCAGCGCGGCCTGGAGCAGGTCGCCGGTCGAGGCGGCGTCGCCGTCGGTGGCGGACGGGTCGGCGGGGAACCGGATCTCGATCGCGGGAGCGTCGGCCACGCGCTATCCGAAGATGTCCTTCACGCGGTCGAAGATGCCGCGTTCGTCCCGCTCGTCACGGGAGGTCGGTGTGGCCGGTTGTTCGGGCAGCGCCGCGGCGAACTGTTCGAGCAGCTTCTTCTGCTCCTTTGTGAGCTTCGCGGGCGTCCGGACGCGCACCGTGACGAGCAGATCGCCCTTGCCGCGGCCGGAGACATCCGGCATCC
>JBFXBH010000269.1:0-3269 GCA_050183355.1 Vicinamibacterales bacterium
GCTCCTCATCCGCGCCCTCCACCGGCAGCCGTTCGGAGAGGCGTTCGGCCGACATGGTTTCGACACGGCGGGCCATGCGGGCGATGGGCTGCAGCGCGCGCCGCGTCAGCAGAAAGCCGGCGATCCCAGCGATCGCCAGCATGACGCCGAGCGACCAGAGCGTGTCCAGGACCCAGTCGCGCACGCGCTGGTCAGTCGGCTCCAGTGAATACCCGACCCGAACCAGCGCCGCGCGGTCCCCGTCGAAGAACCGCCGGTGGCTCGCCACCATCACCGGCGTACCGTCGTCCAGCACCACCTCCCGCTCGGTATACGCGCCTTCGCCTTCACCGGGCGCCGGCGGACCGCCCAGCCCGCGCTCCCCGAGGGACTCGACGCGGTACAGCGTCTCACCGGCGGGCGTCAGAATCTCGACGTAACGTTCGAGCACGAAGCGCGACGCCGGGTCGCCCTGCTCCTCTTCGCGCAGATAGGCGTGGCCGTACTGATCGAACACCACGAGGCCTTCGACCGTCCTGAGGTCCCGCTCGATGTAGGCCCGCAGTTCCGCCCTGAGCTGGGTCTGCATGACGAACGACGTGCCGACGATGAAGACCAGCACGATGGCCGTCAGCATCGCGAGGTGCACGAGCGTCAGGCGGACGCGGAGCCGCCGGACGGGCAGCCACGGCATCAGGCAGAGGCCTCGTCCCGGAGCACGAAGCCGACGCCGCGCACGGTGTGGAGCAGCGGGGCGGGAAACGGGTCGTCAAGCTTGCGCCGCAGACGCGCCACGTGCACGTCGATGACGTTGTCGATCGGTGTGTAGCGGACCACCGTCTTCCAGACGTCTCGGGCGAGCATCTCGCGCGACACGACGCGGCCGCGATGCCGCAGCAGGTACTCCAGCAGGTCGAACTCGCGTTGCGTCAGCTCCAGCTCCCGCCCGGCACGGGACACCGTCCGGCGCGCGACGTCCATCACCAGGTCGCCGAGGCTGAGGTCCGTGTCGGGTTCGCCGCGGCCGCGGCGCAGGAGCGCCCGGATCCGGGCCAGCAGCTCCGGAAACGCGAACGGCTTGACGAGGTAGTCGTCCGCGCCGGCGTCGAGACCCTTGACGCGATCCTCGATCGTGTCGCGCGCCGTCAGCAGCAGCACGGGCGTGGCAACCTGGCGCTGGCGAAGCGCGGCGAGCACCTGAATACCGTCGCGGCCCGGCAGCATCACGTCCAGGACGATCAGGTCGAAGGGTTCGGTCGTGGCGAGCTGGAAGCCGTCCTCGCCGGTCCCGGCCAGACGCACCGTGTACTGCTCGGCCTCCAGGCCGTCGCGGACGGCGCCGGCCAGCTTGGGTTCGTCCTCAACGACCAGGATCCGCACGGGAGTACTCATAGCTGACGACGGCGTCCGTTGCACCTGACAACTTCCTGACGCTCTGCCAGCCACACGTTACCAGAGCGCATACCGCGCCCGGCCCGGCCCGCTGCCACCAGTTCACGACGGCGTCGGTGGGCTGTACGCGCGAACGGGGGCCTGCGCCCCCGCCCGCGTCTCACTCGCCCGTGCTACCGGTGCTTCCGCTTCTCGCGGTCCCAGTCCTCGTAGTCCTTGCGGCCGTGGTCGTGCCCGTCCCGGTCGCCGCAGCCGCGCGGGTCGTGGTCGGGCTTCGGTTTGGTCCCCGGCTTCGTCGAGTCGTAGATCGCCCCGCCGTCGGTGCAGGCCACGCTCTTCTTCCGGCTGCGGTACTTCCAGTTCCTGCCGCGATCGTCATCGTCGGACCGGTAGCGCCCCTGGTCGTGCGGCACGCAGACTTCCACCTCCCCGGTGCACGAGCCGCCGTGTCCGTCCGACGCTGTGAAACGCACGTGGTAGACGCGGCCGTCCTTGTTGCCCTGCCGCTCCGCCCGGACCATCGCCGTGCCGCCGCTGAACTTGCCGTCCGTCGGCGTGTTGCCGTCGCCGAAGGTGTTGGTCGGCTCGTCCTGGAAGATCGACGTGATCGTGACCGTCACCGGGTCGCCGTTCGGGTCGGTGACGCCCAGAATCGTGACGGGCACGAACTGGTGGTTCGGCGGCCAGATGCTCAGCACGCTGGGTGTCGCCGCCGTGCAGATCGGCGGCTCGTTCGACGCCTGTGTCACGGTGACGGTCACGTCTCCCGTCGCCACGCCGCCGTGTCCGTCGCTGATCGTGTAGGTGAACGCGTCGGCGCCCGAGTAGCCCGCCGCGGGCGTGTAGGTCACCACTCCTTCCGTTCCGATCGACGCCGCGCCGTGTTCGGGCTGTGTCACGGCAGTCACGGTCAGCGCGTCGCCCTCCGGGTCCGCATCGTTGGCGAGCACGGCGATCTCGGCAGCCGTGCCCGCGGGCGTCGTCGCCGTGTCGGCCGCCGCCACCGGCGGCTGGTTGTCGCAGGCGTCGCCGACGCCGTTGCCGTTCGCGTCCGTCTGTTCGGTGTTCGCGACGAGCGGACAGTTGTCGACGTCGCCG
This sequence comes from Vicinamibacterales bacterium, assembly GCA_050183355.1. Taxonomy (GTDB): domain Bacteria; phylum Acidobacteriota; class Vicinamibacteria; order Vicinamibacterales; family UBA2999; genus CANKJK01. The sequence goes on from JBFXBH010000269.1 coordinate 2,470, forward strand.
CAGACGCCGTCGCCGTCCGCGTCGTTCGCGGCATCGTGCGCGCACACGTCGCACGCGTCGCCGAGGCCGTCGCCGTCCGCGTCCGCCTGATCGGCATTCGTCGCGTCCGCACAGTTGTCGACCGCGCCGCAGACGTCGTCATCGTCGGCGTCGTTCAGCGGGTCGCTCAGGCACTCGTCGCAGACGTCGCCCACGGCGTCGCCATCGGCGTCGGTCTGATCCGCGTTCGACACGTCGGCACAGTTGTCGATGTTGCCGCAGATGTCGTCGCCGTCCGCGTCGTTGGTCGCGTCGTCCGGGCACGCGTCGCACGCGTCGCCCAGACCGTCGCCGTCGCCGTCGACCTGGTCCGGGTTCGCGATGTACGGACAGTTGTCCACGCCGCCGCAGAGGTCGTCGCCGTCCACGTCGTTGGTCGGGTCGGTCGGACACGCGTCGCACGCGTCGCCCCGGCCATCCGCGTCACCGTCCGCCTGGTCGCCGTTCGGCGTCTGCGCGCAGTTGTCGCGCGTGTCGCAGAGGCCGTCGCCATCGGAATCCGTGCAGCCGCCGCCCACCGACCGCTCGAGCACGAGGATGTGATACGCCTGCTCCGACTCGATGCTCCAGCCGCTGCTGGACTCGAAGTAGCCCCACGGGTCCTGCCGCGCGATGAGCGTAGCGGCGAAGTCGAAGTACCACGGCGCGAGGTCCACCGTGCCCGCGTAGTAGCCGGCGCCCTCGGGGCCGAAGTTCGGCGGACGGGGCACGTCCGCGGGGTTGAGGCGCACCTGGCGCCCGGCGGTGATGATCGAGCCGAA
>JBFXBH010000270.1:0-3269 GCA_050183355.1 Vicinamibacterales bacterium
GGGCTCGCGAGCGCGGAGATGATGATTCGCGGTGGCCTGGTCGTGGCGATGGACGGCACGACGGGTGCGGTGAAGTGGGTCTTCAACACGATTCCGCAGGGACCGCAGGACGACGGCTGGGAGCTGGCGAAGGATACGTGGGGCGGCGGCCCGATGGTCGGCGGCGGCATCTGGACGCAGCCATCGGTTGATGTCGAGCTGGGCCTGCTCTTCGTGAACGTGTCCAATCCCGTTCCGGCGTACGACGGCACCGTCCGGAAGGGCATCAACCTGTTCACGAACTCGATCGTCGCGATCCGGCTCGACACCGGAAGGCTCGCGTGGCACTTCCAGATGATCCATCACGACATCTGGGACTACGACAGCGTGTCCGGGCCCGTGCTGTTCGAGACGACCGTGCGCGGGCGGCGGGTGAAGGCGCTCGCCACGTTCGGGAAGACCTGCTACGGCTACATCCTGGAGCGCGCGACCGGCGCGCCGCTGAACCCGATCGTCGAATCCGCCGTGCCGACCACGACGGACGTGCCTGGCGAGCAGCCGTGGCCGACACAGCCGATTCCGTACACCGCGCGCGGCGTTCCGCAACAGCCGTTCTGCACCATCTATCCCATCGTCGAGGACCCGGAGCTGGCGAAGCGGGTGCGTCCGCTGTTTCATCCCTACCTGATGAACGAGTACGTGATCACGGCGCCGGCCAACGTGGGCGGGGCCAACTGGGGCTCGCCGTCGTTCAGCCCCCGGACGGGCCTCGTATACGCGAGCGGCAAGAACGCCGCGCATTCGTTGAAGCCGAAGCTCGTCGGCAACACGATGGCCGACAACCCCGGCCCCGACAACATCCGCCATCCGGATGTCGATGGCCCGCGCGGTCCGACGGGCTACACGGACAGCATGGGGATCGCGGCCTACGACCCGGGATCAGGGGAGCAGGTCTGGTACACAGAGCTTCCGGGAACGACCAGCTCAGGCAGCATGGTCACGGCAGGCGACCTTGTCTTCCAGGCGGTCGGTGATCTCTTCGCCCTCGACGCGCGGACCGGGAAGCAGGTGTTCCGGCATGCCGGTAAGCCGCGCCTGAACACGAGCCCGATGACGTATCGGGTCAGGGGACGGCAGTTCGTCGCCCTCGCCAGCGGAAACGCGATTCTGGCCTTCGGTCTGCGCTGACCGCGTCCGCCGACCGTCATCTGCCGGAGGAAGGTTCCTGTGAGGCATTCCTTGCTTCAAGTCAAGGACTTCACTTATCATGCCGCGCCTTGTGTCAACGTGTGTTTCGAGGGGGGGATTTCGATGAAGAGTCTGGTTCGTGTTGCCGCCATGTTCTGCGGCGCGCTCGCAGTTACCGCTGGCTCTGTGTCCGCGCAGACGACGACCAGCGGCGCCATCGCCGGTATTGTCAAGGACACCACGGGCGCGGTGCTGCCCGGTGTGACCGTTGAAGCGGCCAGTCCGGCTCTGATCGAGAAGGTCCGGTCGGTCGTGACCGACGACCAGGGGAACTACAAGATCACGGACCTGCGCCCCGGCGTCTACTCGGTGACCTTCACGCTCACCGGCTTCAGCACGTTCAAGCGTGACGGCCTCGAGCTGAGCGCCGGCTTCACGGCCAACGTCAGCCCGGCGATGGCGGTCGGCTCGATGGAAGAGACGATCACGGTGTCCGGCTCGACGCCGATCGTCGACGTGCAGAACGTCCGCAGCCAGAACGTCATCAGCGCCAAGATCATGAGCGAGGTGCCGACCTCGCGGAACTTCATGGGCATGGTCGCGCTGACGCTCGGCGCCACGGGCGGCGGCGGCTTCAGCGGTCCGAACGGCCAGCGGGACGTCGGCGGCAACAACGGCGAGGGCACAGCCGCCCCGGCGATTCACGGGAGCCGCGCGGACGGCGTGTTCAACATCGAAGGCATGAAGGCGCAGACGCTCTCGGGCGACGGTACCAACCGGCGCTTTCACATGAACCAGCTCGCCATCGAGGAGACCGTGCTCGAAACGGGCGGGCAGTCGGCGGAGACCGAAACCGGCGGCGTGTCGGCCAACATCATCCTGCGCGAGGGCGGCAACACCTTCCGCGGACTGGTGGACGGCGACTACACCGGGCGGGACCTCCAGGGCAACAACCTGAACGACCGCCTGCGGAACCGGGGCCTGACGACGTCGAACCGCACGAAGTTCGTGTACTCCTACGGCGGCTCCGTCGGCGGCCCGATCCGGAAGGACAAGGTGTGGTTCAACACGTCGTTCCGGGCGTGGGGCAATCAGGAGGAGCTGGCGGGCATCTACTACAACAAGCCCGAGCTGCAGGGCACGCGGTTCTACCAGCCGGACCTGACGCGTCCCGGATTCGCCGAGGCGTGGGTGAAGGACTCCACATCGCGTGTCGCATGGCAGGCCACCCCGAACCAGAAAGTCACCGGCATCTTCACGCTCCAGCGTTCCTGCGGCTGCAACAACGGCCTGTCGGCGGTCCGCGCGCCGGAGACGACCGTCGACTTCCAGATCGGACCGGGCATCCTGAACCAGGTGACGTGGAAGTACACGCGGACGAACCGCCTGCTCTTCGAGGCCGGCTTTGCGTCGCGCCACGGCGCCGTCGACAACCTCCGCCAGCCGGAAACCGACCGGACCTTCACGAGCTACGTCGAGCAGACCACCGGGCTCACCTACAACAACAGCTTCATCCAGCCGAGCACGGGTGGCATCGGCTTCCTCGGCCGCAGCGACCAGTACAACACGGCCGGCGCGGTCAGCTACGTGACCGGGTCGCACGCCATCAAGGTGGGCTGGCAGACGATGACGGGGAAGAACCCGTCGGCGGCCGACGGCAACGACCCGCCGGTCCAGCACGTGCTGCGCGGCGGGGTGCCCGTCGCCGTGACCGTCATGGCGACGCCCGTGCAGTTCTTCACGCACGTCGGCCTGCTCTCGGGTCTCTTCGCGCAGGACCAGTGGACGCTGAACCGCCTGACGCTGAACCTGGGGGTGCGGTACGACCGCCTGCGGTCGTTCAATCCGGCGACCGTCCGTCCGGCGGGCGTCTTCCTGCGCGAGCTGAGCTTCGACAAGGTCGACAACGTGCCGAACTGGAACGACGTCGCCCCGCGCATCGGCGCGGCGTACGACGTGTTCGGCAACGGCAAGACGGCCATCAAGGCATCACTGGGCCGCTACGTCATCGCCGAGGCGACCGGCATCGCCAACAACCTGAATCCGTCGTCGCGCATGGCCATCACGGCGACGCGGACGTGGAGCGACGCGGACGGCGACTT
>JBFXBH010000271.1:0-3252 GCA_050183355.1 Vicinamibacterales bacterium
TGGACGACGCCGGTCGACGTGCGCGGCCCGGTGGACCCGGCCGCGTTCGGCCCGGCCCTCGAGGGCCTGCGCCGGCGGCGCATCCTGGTCGACGTGCCGGCGCGCTACTGCTGAGCGCGCTCGACGGACGCCGGCGTGTCCGGCGTCGGGACGCCGTGTGAGGCGAGCGCGGGCGGGGCGCTGAACGCGTCCAGCAGCTTCGGCAGCAGGCCGTCCATCGTCGCGATCACGGCCCGGTCGGGAGCCAGACCGTCGCGGAAGCCCTGCGCCTTCAACCCTTCCCGCACGGCCGGCCGGGACGTGATCACGTGGACCGGCACATCCCACGCGGCACCCTCGCCGCTGACGAACGCCGCCGGCTGGTGGTCGCCGACGATGACGACGACCAGGTCACGGTCGGCGCGGTGGCGTAGGTAGCCGCTGATGACCGCATGGCTGTAGCTGAGCGCCTCGCTGTAGCTCGGCGTGAGGTTCGTCCAGTCGGGCGGCCGGCTCCAGGCGTCGTCCAGCGCCGCCGTGTCGTACGGCACCGGTGTCAGCACGCGCGCCCAGTCGGGCTGGTAGGGCGGCGCGGGCGTGAACGGCGCGTGCGTGCTGATCGTCGGGAAGAACGCAAAGACCGGCGGCCGTCCGGTGCGGGCGATCTCCATCTCGTCGAGCCGGGCGAGCGTGAACTGGTCGGTCAGGTCCCACCAGCTGAACGGCGGGCCCCGGTAGTCGAGGTCCTTCGTGCCGTAGATGCGCTCGAAGCCGTAGAACGCGCCCTCCGGCCAGTTGAGCTGGAGGCCCGGCATCACGGCGACGGTGCGGTAGCCCTGTCGGGCAAAGACCTTCACCATCGTGTCCCGGCCGCGTTCGCGCATCAGCCGCGCGTTCACGTCCGGGGTCCTGACCGGCGTCCCGGCGAGCAGGCTGATGTGCGCCAGCCAGGACTCCCCGCCGAAGGTCGTCGACTCCACCATGGCCGACACCACGCCGCGGTTCGTCTCGGCGATGGCGCGGGCGAGATCCTGGCGCGGGCCGGCCAGGCCGCGTACGAGCTCGGGCTTCTCCCACGACACGACGCCGTACGCCTCGAGGAAGATCAGCAGCACGTCGGCGCCCTGGACGTGCGCCAGATTGGCGTCCATCGCGGGTGCCTCCGGCAGCGGTTCGTCGTCCGCGCCGCTGGCCTCCTGCACGAACTCGGCGGCTTCGGACACATACGCCAGCGAGACCGGCGGGGTGACGGCGGCCGGGTGGCCCAGCAGCGCCAGGCCCGACAGCACGGCGACGACGCCGGCCACGGCCAGCATCGCGCCGCGCGCCTGGGGCACGGCCGTAGCCTCCGCGACCCGGCCGAAGGCCCAGCGCAGGGGGAACGCCAGCAGCCAGGGCACCACGACGACGCCGGCGGCCACCGCCGCCACCAGGGCCACGCCCGCCACCGACGCGAACATCGCGCTGACGTTCGGCAGCAGCTTGAGGTCCCAGTAGAGGTTGACGTCCCGGCCGTAGAGCGAACGGGCCGTGACGTCGATGTAGTGGCCCACGGCGAGGAACACCCAGACCCAGGCCATGCGTCTCACCAGGCGGGGCGAGGGCGGCTGCCCCGTCCGGTGAAACCGCCAGACGAAGGCCGCCAGGACCGCGGCCAGCTCGGCCGAGAGGCCCCCGCGCCACGTGACGCCGAGCGTCGGCCAGACGTTTGCAAACGTCAGGGCGGCATTCAGCAGCGCAATCGCCGCAAATAGAGATATCCAAAGGGGAAATCTCTCGCGGATTCGTACCGGGATCATGCTCTCTTACGATAACCTTTCACGCAGGAGCTTCCGAACGGCCGCTGCTCCGGGAAGAACTTACATGGGCTCGTGGTTCTCACAACTTGCGGCACGGGCGCTGGACACCCTCCGGGGGCGGCCCACGGTCACCCGCGCCGCCACGGCCCGGCTCCCCACCGAATTCGGGGATTTCGACATCCACGTCTACGAGATCCCGGCCTCCGGGGAAACCCACGTCGCGCTCGTCAAAGGCGAGATCGGGGACGGCGAGAACGTGCTGACGCGCGTCCACTCGTCCTGCGTGACCGGCGACATCTTCCACTCGGCCCGCTGCGACTGTGGGCCGCAGCTCCACATGGCCATGAAGCGGGTCTCGGACGAGGGCCGCGGCATCATCCTTTACCTCTACCAGGAGGGACGCGGCATCGGCCTCGCCAACAAGATCCGGGCCTACGCGCTGCAGGAGAAGGGCTTCGACACGGTCGAGGCCAACGAGGCGCTCGGGTTCGAGGCCGACTCCCGCGACTACCGCGTCGGCGTCCAGATCCTCCGGGACCTCGGCGTGAAGTCCACGCGGCTGCTCAGCAACAACCCCCGCAAGCTGAGCGGCGTGACCGGTGACGGCCTCTCGGTCAGCGAGCGGCTGCCGATCGAGATTCCGGCCTCAGAGTGGAACGGGCACTACCTGAAGACGAAGAAGGAAAAGCTGGGTCACCAGCTCACCTCGCTGTAGCGGCCGGCAGGAAGCGGCCGCGCCAGAGGCGCAGCACGTCCAGCCCGAACGACCACGTCAGCCCCGCCAGCGTCAGCCCCGCCCCGAGCGTGCCGAGGGGCGCGGGGATGATCGGCCCCAGCGCCACCAGCAACCCCACCATCTGCACGACGGCCATCGTCTTGCCACGCCACGTCGGCGTCAGCGGCGCGCGCATCCAGGGCAGGACCCATCCGGCAGCCACGAACAGGTACCGCAGCGCGCCCGCGGCCAGAATCCACGCGCCGGCGACGCCCGACCGCCAGACGAGCGCCGAGAGGACGAGGATGAAGAGCGCGTCCGTCTCCATGTCGAACCGGGCACCGAACGCGCTGGCCAGTCCGCTGCGCCTCGCGAGGTACCCGTCCACGCCGTCGAGGCACGCCGCCGCCGTGCCGAGCACGATGGCCGTCCACGCCCAGAGGTCCGACGGCCACTCGCGGACGAGCGCCGCGAGCAACGCGACCATGGCCGCGCGGGCCAGCGTGACGACGTTGGCGGGTCCGAGCCGGGGATGCGGGTGCAGCGCGTCGACGCTGTTCAACGCGACCCCGACCTTCACCGCCAGGACGAGGGCGGCGAAGGCCGGGAACCCGGCGTCGAGGCCGAGGGGGGCGGTCAGCGCGCGTGCCCCGGCGGCCACGAGCGCGAGCGCGACGAGCCCGGCCACGAGCAATTGCGCGCGCGGAGACATGGACACCGTATTCTGCCCTGCCGTGGCTGGAGGGCCCGGCGACGCAC
>JBFXBH010000272.1:0-3224 GCA_050183355.1 Vicinamibacterales bacterium
TCGACCGCCTGCTGGGCGTGGTGCTGCGACAACTCGCGACTCTCACGAGCCGCCCGCCGCGCCTCCACCGCGCGCTGCTTGGCGCGGGTCACGTCCGGCATCGTCAGGTGCGGCCACTTCTTGACCGAGGGCGGCGCCGAGGCCGTCAGGGCCTTCGCCTTCGCCTCGAACTCCGCGGCCGTCGTGTCGAACGCCTCCGCCTGCATCCGGAACCGGCGGGCGAGATCGGCGTGGTCGCGCGTGGTCCGCGCCTCGCGCGAGAGCGCGAGCAGATCCGGCGTCACCGACGCCTGCGCCGTTGACGTCTGCGCCGAGCCGGAACCTGCAAGGAACGTCAGCGTCATCAGGGCCGCACCAACCACCGCATGGGATGTGAATCGCATAGGAACCTCCTGTATGGCCCTATTGCACGGCATCGGAGGGGGCGGCCGCTATCCGTACTATTACGGTCCGTAGTACTACGGAGCCTTCTCGACCGCGACCAGGCCATGGCGGATGGCGTACTGCACCAGTTCCGCCGTGGTGGCCAGACCGAGGTCGTCCATCATCTTGTATTTGTGCGTTTCGGCCGTCCGGTGCGAGATGCCCAGAATCGCGCCGATCTCCTTGGCCGACCGGCCCTCGGCCAGCAACTGCAGGACCTCCTGCTGCCGTGGCGTCAGCTCCACGGCCGTCGTGCCCTTCCCGCGGATCAGCTGTTCGTCCACGGCGGGGCTGCGCAGCGCCGGCGAGACGAACGTGCGGCCCGCCAGCGCGTCGCGGATGGCCTGCACCAGTTCATCCGACGCCGCGTGCTTGAGCACGTAACCCGAGGCGCCGGCCTCCAGCGCGCGTGTGGCCGACGTGACGTCCGCGTGCATCGTCAGGATGACCACCGGCGTCTGGTCGCCCTGGCGGCGTAGCCGGCGCAGCGCGTCGAGGCCGTTCAGCATGGGCATGGTGAGGTCCGCCACGACGACCTGCGGCTTGAGCGACGCGCACATCTCGACCATCTCGATGCCGTTGGTCGCCACGCCCGCGAGCACGAAGTCCGTGCCGAGCAGGCGCTGCAGCCCTTCGACGACGATCGCGTGGTCATCCACGAGCAGGACGCGGGGTTTCGGCATCAGTCGGTTCCGAGCGGCAGCGTGGCGCGGATCCGGGTGCCCGATCCCACGCGCGAGGCGATCTCCAGTGTGCCACCAAGGAGCCGCACGCGCTCCTCCATCGATGCCAGGCCGAGCCCCGCCTTCCAGCCCGGGGCGCCACGGTCGAACCCCGCGCCGTCATCGGCGACTTCGAGGACGAGGTCGGTATCCGTGCGCGCGAGCGTGACGGTGATCTCGGTCGCCGTCGCCGCGTGCTGGGCCGCGTTCCGCAACGCCTCCTGGACGATGCGGTACGCCGCGAGCGCCACGTCCTTCCGCGGCGGCTCGAACACGGCCGGCACGCGCAGGTCGACGGGCAGGCCGCCGCGCTCCATGAACGCGCGGCACTCGGCCTCGATGCTGCCGACCAGGCCGCGCTCCTCCAGCATCGCCGGGTGGATCCGCCGTGAGAGGTTGTGCACGTCGACGGACAGCGTGGCCAGCGTCCGCTTCAGGTCGGCGAGGCCACGCGCGCGCTCGTCCGGCGGGAGGTGCTCCAGCAGCCCGACCTCGATTGCCGCGGCCGCGACGCGCTGCACGAGGTCGTCGTGGAGCTCGCGCGCCACGCGGCGGCGTTCGTCCTCCTGGGCGGAGATCAGCCGGCCGGCGAGCACTTCCAGCTCCGCTTTGGACACCGTGGTCCGCGCCAGGTCCGCGCTCATCCGGTTGAAGGCGGCGGCGAGTTCGCCGACCTCGTCCGCGCTCTCGACGTCGACCGTCGCGCCGCGCTGACCCGCGCCGAGTCGCGCCACGGCCCGCGCCAGCGTCCGGATCGGCGTCGTGACGCGGGCGCCCAGCCCGCCCGCGATCATGAAGAACACCGCGGCCAGGGCGACGCCCACGGCGCCGACGCGGGCGCGAAGGGCCGCGACCGGAGCCAGCGCCTCGTCGGCGTCGAGCTCGGCGACCACGCGCCATGTGAGCCCCGGCACGGCCAGGGGAGCCTGGGAGCGGAGCACACGCGCGCCGCGGACGTTGACGCCGACTTCCGTGCCGCTGGCGCCGACCCGCTCCGTGGCGGCGAGGTCGACCGGCAGGTGCAGCACGGTGGTGCCGTCATCGCGGATCGACGCGATCGTGCCGGGATCCACGCCGCGGGCGGCCAGGTCCCCGAAGAACCGCTCCGGCTCGTCAGTGAGCCCGCGCAGGTCGCTGCGCAACAGGCCGTCCGGCCCGACGAGAAACGCCTGCCCGGTGTCTCCGAAGCCGCCTTCGCGCCAGTTGTGACCGCCCGTCATCACGCGGTCCACCTCGCGGATGGAGAGCTGGATCGCCAGCACGCCGACCCGCGCGCCCGCCAGCGTGACGGGCGCGGCGACAAACGCCGCCGGCGCGAGGCCGGACGGCAGGTAGCGGGAGAAGTCTTCGACGACCGCCTCCGTGCCCGCCGGCGCCTCGACGATCCGCCGGTACACGCGTCCCAGGCCCGTCTCCGCGTAGGGCGCCTCGATCAGCCGCATGCCGAGATCGACCTCCTTCATCACGCTGTAGAGCACGCGGCCATCCGGGACCGAGATCACGAAGATGTCGTAGAAGCCGAAGGCCTGCCGGTACCGGTGGAACGTCGGATGATGGCGGGCGTGGACGTCGCCCCAGGCCGCGGCGCCGCCGCGGATGTCGGTCAGCAGGTCCTTGGCGCCGTCCGGATGGGGGTTCACGGCGATCGCCTCGTACTGCAGCGTGCGGACGCGGCCGTCCGCCGGGAACCAGTCCGCCAGGATCGTCTCCGCCGTGAGCGTCGGGCTGACCGTTGGCGCGAGGGCGCGGCGGTAGTGGTCGCGCAGGGCGGACGTGGAGGGCGCCTCGGGCCCCGCGTCGGCCACCCGCGGCCAGGCCGCGCTGAACTCACGAAGGGCGAGCAGCGTGGTCTCGCTGGTCGACAGCGCTGCGACATGCGCCGTCAGGTCCTCGAAATAGCGCTCGATCGCCAGCCGCCGGGTTTCCCGGATCGCGGTCAAGCGGTCGTAGGTCGCCTCGCGGAGCGCCAGACCGGCGTCCTCGGAGGCCACCCATCCGGTGGCGCCGATTGCGGCGAGCGTCAGGAGGACGACGACAAGCTGGAAGCGCGTGCGGATGGATCGGATGGCCACGGTGGTC
>JBFXBH010000273.1:0-3214 GCA_050183355.1 Vicinamibacterales bacterium
CCGTCGGTCAAGATCCACGGCCACTTCGTCGAGGCGCGGGCGCGCATCGCGAAGATCGACTCGATGTCGGCCCACGCGGGCCGCGGCGAGATCCTCCGGTGGCTGCGCGATCTGCCCGCGCCGCCGAAGCAGCTGTTCCTCGTGCACGGGGAACCCGGGCCGATGGACGCGCTCAAGGCGCAGATCCACGCCGAGCTGGGCTGGCCGGTCCAGACACCCTCGCACGGCGACACGATCAATCTCGGCTGATGGGCGAGCGGCGATACCTGCTCGAGCAGGTCGACGATGCGGCCGTCGTCCAGGCGTACGCGGACGGCTTCGCGCAGCTCACGCGCGAACAGAAGGTGCTCGCGTGGCACCTGACGCAGGCCGCGATCGCCGGGCGTGACATCTACTACGACCAGCGCTACCGGCACGGCCTCGCGATGCGCGGCGTGCTCGAAGCGATCGTCCGTCACCCGGACGGCGTGTCGGCGGACACGCTCGCGGAAGTCCGCCGCTACACGGCACTGTTCTGGCTGAACTCCGGGCCGTACCACAACCTGACCGCGCAGAAGTTCACGCTCCGGCTCACGCGCGACGCGCTGGTGCAGGCCGTGGAGGCCGCGGCGGCACGCGGAGCCGCGCTGCCCGTCCGGGCGGATGAGTCCCCCGCCGCGCTCGTCGACCGGCTCGCACCGGCCTTCTTCGATGCCGCCTGGGAGCCGGCCGTCACGTGCAAGGCGCCGCCGGCCGGGTCGGACCTGCTGACCGCCAGCGCGAACAACCTCTACGCCGGCGTGCGGCTCGCCGACCTCGCGGGCTTCGACGAGCGCCATCCGCTGAACTCACGCGTCGTGATGACGGCGGACGGACCGGCCGAGCAGGTCTACCGCATCGGCGGGCGCTACGGCGCGACGCTGACCCGCGTGGTGGAGCACCTCACGGCCGCCCGCGCCGTCGCCCCGCCGGCCACCGCGGCCGCCCTCGACGCGCTCGTCCGCTTCTATACGACCGGTGACGACGCCGACCGCGAGCGCTACGACATCGCGTGGGTGCAGGACCAGACGGCCGTCGTGGACACGATCAACGGCTTCATCGAGGTCTACATGGACCCGCGCGGCCTCAAGGGCGCGTGGGAGGCGCTCGTCTACTGCGTCGATGCGGCCAAGACCGCGCGCATCGAGCAGATCGCCGCGCGGGCGCAGTGGTTCGAGGACCGCATGCCGTGGGATCCGGCGTTCAGAAAACCCGACGTCACGGGCGTCACCGCGCGGGCGATCGAGGTTGTGATCGAAACCGGCGAGTCCGGCCCGATCACGCCGGTCGGCATCAACCTGCCCAACGAGCAGTCGGTCCGCGAGCGGTACGGCAGCAAGTCCGTGGCGCTCTCGAACATCACCGCCGCCTACGAGCGGGCCCAGCACGACGCGCTGAAGACGGCCTTCTGCTGGGACGACCCGGAGCTGGCACGCGCCCGCACCTGGAGCGCGACGGCCAGCGAGATCACGACCGACCTGCACGAGGTGATCGGCCATGGCTCGGGCCGCATGGCCGCCGGCGTCGACGCCGCCCCCCAGACGTTGCTGCGCGAGCACCACTCGGCGCTGGAAGAGGCGCGCGCGGACCTGGTGGCGCTCTACTTCATCGCGGATCCGGTGGTCGTCGAGATCGGCGCCGTGGCCGCCGCGGACCACGCCGACCTCGTGCGCGCCGCCTACGAAGCCTGCGCGAGAAACGCCATCGTGCAGCTCCGGCGCGTCGGCGACGCCGCCACGATCGAGGAGGACCACTTCCGCAACCGCCAGCTCATCGTCCACTGGCTGCAGGCGCACACCCCCGCCATCGAGACGCGCGTGCGCGACGGCTGCACCTACTTCGTCGTCGTGGACGTCGACGCATTCCGGTCGGGCTGTGCGCGGCTCCTGGCCGAGGTGCAGCGCATCAAGAGCACCGGGGACTACCCGGCCGCGAAGGCGCTGCTCGACACCTACGGCACGCAGGTGAACGTGGCGCTGCGCGACGAGGTCCGCCGGCGCGTGGCGCCGTTCAACATTCCCGTCTACACCGGCTTCGTGATGCCCCGGCTCGAGCCCGTTCGCGACGCCGCCGGCGCGATCGTGGACGTGACCGTCAGCTACCCGCAGGATCTGGCCGCGCAGATGCTGGAGTACTCGGCCGCCACGGCGGAGACGACCGCCGCGGACGGCCTGGTCTAGCCCGGATGCGCCTGTCGAGCCGGCTCCCGCCGCACGGGCAGACCAACGCCATCACGCAGGCGCTCGACGCCCTCGTGGCGGCCGGCGCGGACGTCGTCGACCTGACGGAGTCGAATCCGACGCGCGTCGGCCTGAGCTATCCCCCCGCGCTGCTGCAGCCGCTCGCGGCGCCCGAGGCCATCGGTTACGCGCCCGCGGCTCTGGGGCTCCCGTCGGCCCGCGAGGCCGTGGCCGCGGACGCCGCCCGGCGCGGCGCGCACGTGAGTCCGCACTGCGTGGCGCTCTCGGCCAGCTCGAGCGAGTCGTACTCGTGGCTGTTCAAGCTGTGCTGCGACCCGGGCGACCGTGTGCTCGTGCCGCAACCGAGCTATCCGCTGTTCGAGCACCTGGCGGCCCTCGAAAGCGTGGCGATGACGCCGTACGCGCTCGGCTACCACGGCCGCTGGGACGTGGACCTGGCGCAGGTCGAGCGCGGCCTGGCCAACGGTGCCCGCATGGTCGTCGCCGTGTCGCCGAACAATCCGACCGGCTCGTGGCTCTCCGCCGCGGAGGCCGACGCGCTCATCGCGCTGACCGCGCGCGCGGGCGTCCCGCTCGTCGTCGACGAGGTGTTCGCGGACTACCCGATCGAGCCCGGCCCGGACGTCGCAACCGATGTGGCCGGGCGCGCGGACGGGCATCCCGGCGCGCTCGTCGTCACGCTCGGAGGTCTGTCCAAGTCCGTCGGCCTGCCGCAGCTCAAGCTCGGGTGGATGGTCCTCGGGGGCGACGCCGCCATCGTCCGGCAGGCGCTCGGCGGCCTCGAGCTCGTCGCCGACAGCTACCTGTCCGTGTCGACGCCCGTCCAGGTGGCCGCCGCGGCGTTGCTCAACGAGGGCGCGGCCATCCGCGCCCAGATCCAGCAGCGGATCCGGACGAATCTCGAAGCACTCCGCGCCGCCGTGGCCGCGCACCCCGCGTGCGACGTGCTGCCGGTCGAAGGCGGCTGGTCCGCCGTGCTCCGCGTGCCGGCGACG
>JBFXBH010000274.1:0-3168 GCA_050183355.1 Vicinamibacterales bacterium
CGGCGTGAAGTACCGCTGGACGACGCGGCACGCGGTCGCGTGGGTGCAGCCGGACGTCGGCTTCCTGACGATCGACGTGCAGGCGCCGGCGCTGCCCGGGCGCGCGCGGCCGTTCGTCGTGACGCTCGAAGCGGACGGCGTGCTCGTGCAGACGGCCACCGTGCCGCCCGACCGCTGGACGCAGGTGGGCGTGGCGCTCCCCACACGGAGCGCGACCGCGCGCCGCCGGATCGACCTGCGCGTCAATCAGGTCTGGACCGAAAAGCGGGACCGGCCCGGACCGAATGTGACAGACGACCGTCCGCGCGGCATCATGGCGGCCTATCCGCAACTGCACGCCGCGGAACTCGTCAACCAGTCACCAGTCCGCCCCTGAACGCTGACCGGCCGCTCGAACGGACGACGAGAACGCCATGAGAGATGGAGATCGGGCCCTTGAGCGCCTTCGCAAGGCGTGCCTCTCTTTCCCCGAAACCACGGAGGTTGGTTCCTGGGGCCACCCGAATTTCCGCGCCGGCAAGCGGACGTTCGCGGCCTTCGAGTGGATTGAAGGGCGACCATCGATCGCCTTCAGACTCTCGCCAAGCGAGGTCGATCGCCGGATCGGCCGGAAGCCGTTCTTCGCCACGCCGTACGGGCGAAGCCACTGGGTCAGCATCTGGGCGGACAGCGCGGTCAGTTGGACAACCGTCGAGCGGCTTCTTGAGCAGAGTTACCGGACGATCGCCCTGAAACGGATGATTGCCGTGCTGGACGGGATCGCGAAGAGAGCGTAGATTTCCGATCGCCCCGATGACCGAACGCGCCGAGCCGGTCCTGCCGGCAAGGAATCTCCAGGAGACTCGCGCCTTCTACAGGAGGCTCGGCTTCACTCCGTGGTTCGACGGTCAGAGCTGGCCTGACTACGAAATCATGTCCCGTGACGACGTGGCGGTTCACTTCTTCGCGGCGCGCGATCTCGTCGCGAGCGACAACCATGCGGGCTTCTACTGGCGTGTCGCTGACGCGGACCGTCTGCATGAGGAGTGCGTGGCCCTGGGCCTTCCGTCGGAGGGCATTCCCCGGCTCGAGGCCCCCTGCGACCAGCCGTGGGGCATGCGCGAGTTCGTGCTGATCGACCCGTCTGGCAACCTCCTGCGGATCGGCCACGAACGCCAGACTGACGACTCGGGCGTGTAGGTGTTCGCGTATCTCTCGGGACGAACGGCGTGCGTCGCGGTCCTGGCGGTTACGGTCGGTCTTCCGTCTGGATGGTGTCGGCCCCATGACGTCACTCCCACGTTTCACGAGAGCGACTACCGATTCTCAACGACCGAGCGTGATGCGGTTCAATCGATAGCAGACGCCGCCGCGGCCGACGTCCGCCGCTTGCTCCCTACCTTGCCGCGCAAGCTCGTGATGCAGGTTCACGCCGGCACACGAGTGGTTCCGGAGAGTGGGGAGACGGGCTACTCCGCGCAACCGAACATCGTGTATTGGACCGTCGACCCGAATCGGCACGGCGGCGTGCTTGCGATCACACAGCGCCAACTGCGGTCGTCGCTGTTTGAGTTCTTGTACCGCCTCGTGCGACACCAGACTGTCGCGGGCACAACGGTCATCGACGAGGTCGTGACCGACGGGATGGCGATTGCCTTCGCACGGGACTTCGGCGGGTCGGAGCCACCGTGGAGCAAGTACTCAGACGACGTGGCCGACACCGTCGACGGACTACTGTCGCTCCCACCTCAGGCCCAGAGGAGTTACGTTCGGTCGAGCACACGTCGCTGGATCTGGTTGCAGGTTGGGACATACCTGGCCGACCAGGCTACGCGTTCATCAGGCTTGTCGCTGGCACAGCTCGTGATTCGACCAACTGAGGACGTGCTTCGCATGGCACACGTGACTGACGCCGCGAGCGACACCTTGCGGACATCGCCAGATAGACGATGAGCACCGGGGTATCGAGCGGGACATGGCTATTGGCCTCTGGTGGGCGTGAGATGCCCATCGCGTGTCGCCCGCGGAGTTCCGCCGACTCGGTAGAGTACCAATAGAGCCCATGCGCCCCCTTCGCTACTCCATCAACGTCACGCTGGACGGCTGCTGCCACCACCTCGCGGTCGTTCCGAGCGAGGCACTGCACCACCATGCAGCCGCCGGCATTGCCCGGGCAGACGCGCTTCTCCTGGGACGCGTGACGTACCAGATGATGGAAGAGGCGTGGCGCCTGGAGACACGCACCGTGGAGATGCCGGCGTGGACGGACCCCTTCGCCCGCACGATCGATGCCGCGAAGAAGTACGTCGTGTCGAGCACGCTGGACCGGGTCGGCTGGAACGCAGAGCTTGTGCGCGGCGATCTGGGAACGGCCGTTCAGCGGCTCAAGGAGGCTCCGGGCACTGGGATCGCCCTGGGAGGCGTCACGCTTCCGCGGGCGTTGGCGGAACTGGGCCTCATCGACGAGTACGAGTTCATCGTGCACCCCAGGGTGGCCGGTCACGGACCGACCCTGTTCGCCGGGCTCTCGAAGCCTCTGGACCTGAAGCTGGTGGACCGGATCACCGTCGACTCAGGGGCGGTCGCGATGCGGTATGAGTCGGTACGATAGCGCTGCCGGCGTCGGCAGGGTGACGGGTCGCCGGCGCATGACGACGAGAGGAGGCTCCATGGTTCGGAACGGCATCGGAGGCGTTCTGCTGTGCGCGGCGGTACTCGTCGCGCCCGGCTGCGACATCTTCACGGGGCCATCGTCACTGACCGAGGCCCAGTTGACCGGAACGTGGACGCTCTCGTCCCTGCAGGCGAGCGGACAGGCGTCCCAGAACGTGCCGGCCGGGGCGACGTACACCCTGACGATCGCGGACGGCAATCTCTCGGCCCGGGCCGACTGCAACACATGCGCGGGCCGCTACACGCTGGCGGGCACGACGCTGACGGCCGGCCCGGCGCTGGCGTGCACGCGCGCCGCCTGTCCGACCGCGGCGTTCGAGTCGACCTTCACGACGATCCTGGGCGGCGAGAGCACCGTGGACGGCTCGGCGACGTCCATGACGCTGACCTCCACGCGCGGCACCCTGCGCTTCGTTCGATAACACCCGCGAGCGGCAGGTGCGCGGGATCGCACGGGGGCAGATGCCAGTGCGGGCGGTCCGGTTCCGCATGCCGGACAAACGCACCTCCGGCGGA
>JBFXBH010000275.1:0-3151 GCA_050183355.1 Vicinamibacterales bacterium
CCCACTGGTCCCACGTGTAGGTCTGGTCGCCGAACTCGCGCGTGGCCAGGGCGTAGCCCCAGTTCCGGAACGCGCCCTCGGTGAACTTCATGATGTTGCCCTTGTGCACGAGCGTGACGCTCTTCCGTCGGTTCGCGATCGCATAGCGGATGGCGGACCGGATCAGGCGTTCGCTGCCCTCCTTCGAGACCGGCTTGAGGCCGATGCCGCTCGTCTCGGGGAACCGGATGCGCTGGTACATCTGCGGAAAGTCCTGCTTCAGGTACGCGAGCAGCTTCTTCACCGCGTCGGACCCGGCCTCCCACTCGATGCCCGCGTAGATGTCCTCCGTGTTCTCGCGGAAGATCACGACGTCGATCTTGTCGGGCGTCTTCACGGGTGACGGCACGCCGTTGAACCAGCGCACGGGACGGAGGCAGACGTACAGGTCGAGCATCTGCCGCAGCGCGACGTTCAGCGAACGCATGCCGCCGCCGACCGGCGTGGTGAGCGGCCCCTTGATGCCGATCAGGTACTGCCGGAAGCCGTCGATCGTGGCCTGCGGCAGCCAGTTCTGCTCGAGGTCGTAGGCTTTCTGGCCGGCGAGCACCTCGATCCACTCGACCTTCCGCGTCCCGCCATAGGCCTTCTCGACCGCGGCATCAAAGACACGGACGCTGGCGCGCCAGATGTCCGGGCCGGTGCCGTCGCCTTCGATGAAGGGAATGATCGGGCAGTCCGGCACCGAGAGGACGCCGTTCTTCAACGTTATGGGCTGTGCGGTCGCGTTCTGGGACATGGGCGAAGCCTCGTCAGGAAACAGCCTGCGGGGCATGCCGCAGACGGTGGTCGGGTGAGTAGGGAAAGAAGTCGATGACGGCACCGGCGCGGATCGCCTCCTGCCGCTCCCGCCAGAACTCCACGTCCAGCAGGTCGCCGTGCCGGGCCATGAACGCCTCGCGAAGCACGCCGGTCAGGCCCAGGAAGGCCCCGAACTCCTCGGGGAACACATCGCCCTCGCTGACCGAGAACCACGGTTGCTCGGAATACGCCTCGATGTCGTCCCGGGCCTCGGGCATCCGCCGGAAGCGGCAATCCGTCAGCAGGAGGATCTCGTCGTAGTCGTAGAACACGACCCGTCCGTGGCGTGTCACCCCGAAGTTCTTCAGGAGCAGATCGCCCGGAAAGATGTTCGTCGACGCCAGATCGCGCACGGCTGCCCCATAGTCGAGCACAGCTCGCACGGCGTCGTCCATCGGGGCCGAGCGCAGATACACGTCAAGCGGCGTCACCCGCCGCTCGGTATAGACGTGCCGGAGCAGGAGCCGCTCCCCGCCGACCTCCACCGACTGGCGGGCCTGGGTCGCCAGCTCCTCGAGGAGCCGCGGCTCGAACCGGCGCCGGTCGAACGCCAGCGACAGGAACTCCTGGGCGTCCACGAGCCGGCCGGCCCGGTCGTGTTCGAAGACCAGCTGGTACTTGGCCATGACCCCTTCCCTGGTGATCGACTTCGGGTAGGCGAAACGGTCGCGGATGATCTTGAACACCTGCTCGGCGCCCGGCAACGCGAACACGATCATGACCATCCCGTGTGCGCCGGGGACGAAGTCGAAGAGCTCCGTCGTCGTCCGCTGGCGTTCCAGCAGCGCGCGGTACAGCTCGGTCTTGCCCCGCTTGTGATGGCCGATCGCGATGTACAGGTCCGCGATCGGCTTGTTCGGCAGAACCATCTGGAGAAAGTCGACGAGGGCCTTGGGTGAGGGCGCCATCACGGAAAAGTACGACCGCGTGTAGCTGAACACGACGCTGACTTCGTCCTCGGTCAGCAGGACCGCGTCCACCGTCACGCCCGCGCCGTCATCGTGGCGGAGCGCCAGCACGAGCGGCACCGGCGGCGCGCCCTGGCGCAGGATCCGGCCCACGACAAACGCGCTCGTGTTCCGGTAGAACACGGCGTCGACCACCTCGGCGCCCGCGACCGACGCGGGGTCCACGAGACGCCTGATGCGGTCGGCCGCGAGCGCGCTGTCGCGGTCGAGGTCGTCCCAGGCGACGGTGAAGGCCGCCACAGCGAGCACGTCCCTGACGAGCGTGTCGATCGACCCGCGATGCGGCACGTGACGCGCGACGGTGGAGGCCGGCGCCGCGCCGTCGATGGCCTGCAGGAACTCGATATCCGGGTCCACGCCGACCGTGCCGAAGAAGCGCCGGGCGGCGGAGCTGAAGAAAGTCAGCGCGAGGTCGGCGTCGCCGCGCCCCTCCGCCTGGCGGAGGAAGGCGTCACGGACGGCCGGCCAGGCGGCGCGCGCCGCGTCGCGGTCGCCGAAGAGCGCCTCCAGCGCCACGTCGACGCGGGCGACGAACCCCTCGTAGAGCGCCAGACGGGCCACCGAGTCCTGCTGCCCCTCGCGCCACTCCCGGCGCTCGAAGCGCTCCTGGGCACGGGCGGTCAGCGCCGCGAAGGCATGACGGCCCGCGTCAAAGCCGTCGAGGATGATCCGGGCGCCCGCGTCGCCGAGACGCGTTCCGCCCGCCGGCACCTCGGACATCACGGTCTACAGCACCTCCGCCGGCGCGCGCTGCGGCCTGTTCGTCTTGCGCAGCGGAATGTCGACAATGAGCCACGCGAACGCCACGCCAACCGCCGCCAGAATCGCGCCGTAGACGAACACGTCGTGCAGCGACGAGGACAGCGCATGCCGCACGGCGCCGAACACCGGCACCAGCCGCTCCATCAGGGCGGGTCCGCCCGAGGCCTGAAGCCGCTCCGCCATGTGCGGATCCATCAGCACCTGCGGGTTCTCGAAGGCCTTCAGCACCTGCGGTGGCACGCCCGCCTCGACCTGCGGCGACAGCGCCGCGTGAAACGCCGGAGAGAAGCGGTTCGTCAGTACGGCTCCGAACACGGCGGCGCCGATGGACCCGCCAATCGAACGCAGGAACTGCAACGACGACGTCATCACGCCAACGCTCCCCGGGTCGACGGCGTTCTGCACCGCGAGCGTGAAGACCGGCATCGTGGTGCCGAGGCCGACACCCATCACGACCATGTTGCGCAGCACCGTCGCGTAGGTCGTCTGCTCGTCCATCAACGCCATGAGCACCATGCCCATCGCGGTGACCGCCACGCCGGCCACGGCGATGGACCGGTACCTGCCGAGGCGCGTCACCA
>JBFXBH010000276.1:0-3130 GCA_050183355.1 Vicinamibacterales bacterium
CGGACATCTCGCTGCGCGAGATCCTGATCGAAGTGCCCGTCGTGAACGGCACCACCAATGTGGCGCAGGACGAAGAGGCGAAGGCCGAGGCCGAAGGCATCCGCAAGCGGCTGCTCGCCGGCGAGCCATTCCCGCGTCTGGCCGCCGACCACTCGGACGCGCCCTCGAAAGCCAACGGCGGCCTCATCGGCCCCTTCAAGCGGACGGATCTTTCGCCCGCGCTGCTCAAGGTGATCGACGGCCTGAAGGTCGGCGACGTCTCCGAGCCGCTGCGCGTGGCGCGCGGCTACCAGCTCTTCAAGCTCGAGGACAAGACCGCCGAGAAGGTGCTCGGGTTCGATGACGCCCGCGGCGCCATCGGCGACCGCGTGGCGCAGGAGAAGCAGCGCGTCGAGCTGCAGAAGTATCTCGAGCAGCAGCGCGCGCAGGCCATCATCACGTGGCGCAACGAGGATCTGAAGAAGGCCTACGAACAGGCGCTCACGAAGCGACAGGCCCTCGTCAGCCCGCCGAAGACCGAGGCACCCACTCCGCCCGGCGCACAGTGACCGCCATGTCCGCTTCGCCCGACAAGATCAGTGCGCCGGCGCTGAACGACGTCGCGTGGTTCGCCATCTGGACGCGCTCCCGCCACGAGCAGGTCGTCCGCGAGCAGCTCGAACGGAAGCACGTCGAGGCGTTCCTTCCGACCGTCACCCGCTGGAGCCGGTGGAAGGACCGCAAGAAGCAGATCGCCTGGCCGCTCTTCCCCGGCTACTGCTTCGCGCGTTTCGACCCGCAGGACAAGCTCTCCGTGCTCAAGTGCACCGGCGTCGTGAACATCATCTCGTTCGAGAGCGAGCTCGCCCCCATTCCCGACAGCGAGATTGAGGGCATCCGGCAGCTCGTCGAGAGCGATCTCGCCTACGACCCGTGTCCCATGATTCACGAGGGGGACCTGGTGGAGGTGAAGCACGGGCCGCTCAAGGGCGTGATCGGCCGGCTCGTGCGCAAGGGCACGCACGCGCGCCTCGTGCTCTCCGTCGAGATGATCGGCCAGGCCGTCAGCGTGGAAGTGGATGCCGCCGATGTCCGCGCTTACTAGCGACCGAAGCGCCGCCGCCCTGCTTTCACCGAGGGGCGCCGGCGAGGGAGTGCCGAGCGCAGCCGGGGTTCAGAGCGGAGTCGAGGCACCCGCTCACCCCAGGCCGCGTGCCCTGGCCCCCGTGAAGATCGGCGCTGTCACGCTCGACACGCCGCTCGTCGTGGCCCCCATGGCCGGCATGACCGACTCCGCGTTCCGCCGGCTCGTGAAACGCCAGGGCGGCTGCGGCCTCGTCGTGACCGAGATGGTCAGCTCCGAAGGCCTCGTGCGCGGCATCGACCGCACGCTCGAATACGCCGAGTACACCGAGGAAGAGCGGCCCGTCTCCATCCAGATCTTCGGCGGCGACCCTGCGAAGATGGCCGACGCCGCGCAGATCGTGCAGGGCCTCGGCGCCGACATCGTGGACGTGAACATGGGCTGCCCCGTGCGGAAGATTGCCAGGCACAACGCCGGGTGCAGCCTGATGCGCGAGCCGGAGCACGCCGCCGCCATCATCGGGGCCATGGCGAAGGCCGTGAAGATCCCGGTGACGGTGAAGATGCGCGCCGGGTGGAACGACGCCGACCGCAACGCGCCCGAGTTGGCCCGGATGGTGGCCGATGCGGGCGCCGCCGCCGTGACCGTGCACGGCCGCACTGCCGAGCAGAGCTACTCGGGCTTTGCGGACTGGGATCTCGTGCGCCGTGTGCAGGACGCCGTGGACATCCCGGTGCTTGGCAGCGGCGACTGCGTGGAGCCGGACCAGATCCTCGGCCGGCTGGCCGAAGGGACCGAGGGCGTGCTGGTCGGCAGGGGGGTGCTCCGCAACCCGTGGATCCTGGCGCAGACGGCGCGCGCCGCGGCGGGGCTGCCCGTTGAGCCGATTTCACCAAGGGAGCGGGGCCAGTTCCTGCTGGACTACATCGACCTGCTGCTGCAGGAGGGCGTGGACGAGGCGAGTGGCTTCCGGCATTCGGCGGTGGCGCCGAGCGGGCGGGTGGTGCATGGGAACCGGGAGAAATGGGTGGTGAACAAGATTCGGGCCCTCTGTTCCTGGTACACGAAGGGGATGGAGGGGGGGGCGGAGTTGAGAACCAGAGTGAACATCTCCGCGGACCTGTCAGCCTTGAAGGAAGCTCTCAGCCACTTCTTTCCCCTCGAAGCGGCCGTTCCTCCCCGCCTCTGACGCGACGCGCACACTGACATGCCTCTCCGCATCGCCTGCGACCTCGATGGCACCGTGGCCGACATGGACAGCGCCCTCCAGCAGCACGCGGAGGCGCTGTTTGGCTCAGGCGTCGACGTGCGCTTCAATATCGGCGCGCAGCGTGATTTGCCGACGGACGAGGATGCGGACGCGGGAGCCGAGGGCATGCCGGCCGAGACCGCGGACGGCGAACGGTCCGCCGAAAGCCGGCGACGGCCGCTGACCAGCCGCGAGTACCGCTTCCTGTGGTCGCACGTCCGCAAGATCGAGGACTTCTGGGAAACGCTGACCGAGATCGACCCGGGCGGCGTGGCGCGCTTCTCGGAGATGGCGCGCACGCACGCGTGGGAGGTGCTCTTTGTCACGCAGCGCCCGCCGAGCGCGGGCGACACGGCGCAGCGGCAGACCGCGCGCTGGCTGGCCGCCCGGGGGTTCGACCTGCCGAGCGTCTATGTGATGAACGGCAACCGCGGCGTCCTCGCGAACACACTGCGGCTCGACGCCTTCGTCGATGACCGCGCGGAGAACTGCATCGACATCGCCAGTGAGTCGAGGACGTTGCCGCTGATGCTGTGGCGCGGCCCGCGGGAACAGGCCCCGCCCGGCGCGGCGCGGCTCAAGATCCACACGGTGTTCTCGTTCGACGAGGCACTGGAGTGTCTCGACGCGCTGTCGATTGCGCGCAGCAAGCCGCCCGGCCTGATGAGCCGCCTCCGCGGCGCGTTCCGCTCCTAGGCGGCCGCGCGGGTGCGCGGGGCGCGCGCTACTCGAGCCACTCGCCGACGGTCTCGCCCGCCTCGCGACCGTTTCGCGCGTCGTAGTCGAACACGACGCCCTCCTCCATCACCTCGAACAGC
>JBFXBH010000277.1:0-3117 GCA_050183355.1 Vicinamibacterales bacterium
GTCACCGGCTGGTCCTGCTCGACGAGCCGGTGCGCCTGCAGCTCGAAGTCCGCGAAGAGCACCTGCGTGAAGAACGTGCCGGCAATGCTGTCGATCGCGTGCTGCAGCAGCACGATCCGCTCCTCCCGTGACCGTGCACGGCCGAGCATGAAGTCGAGGAACAGCGCCTCGTTCAACGTGGAGGGGACTTCCGCGACGAAGATCTCGTAGGCCGCGTAGCGGAACGGCTGCGTGCGGTGCGCCAGCACGGTGTGCATCGAGTGGCCCATCTCGTGGGCCAGCGTGAACACGGCGTCGAGCGTCTCGTTGTAGTTGAGCAGCATGTACGGGTGCGAGCCGTAGACGGGCGCCGAGTACGCTCCGCTGCGCTTGCCGGCGTTCTCGAACACGTCGATCCACCGGTTCGTGAAGGCCTCCCGGACCATCGCCTGGTAGGCTTTCCCGAGCGGCGCGGTGGAGGCGACCACCCACTCCAGCACGTCATCGTAGGGATACCGCGCCTCGTGCTCGACGAGCGGCACGGCCGTATCGAACAGCTTGTATTCGGAGAGACCCAGCGCGCGCCTGCGCAGCTGGTGATAGCGCCGCAACGGCGCGGTGCCGGCCTTCGCCTCGTCGATCAGCGTCGTCACGACGGACACGGGGATGTTGTTGCCGTGCAGCGCCGCGTCGAGCGTCGACGCGTAGCCCCGCGACCGGGCGTGGAACCAGTCGCGCTGCAGCACGCCGTTGTAGAGCGCCGCGAAGGTGTTCGCCGAGTCCGCGAACATCCCGTGGAAGGCCCGGTAGGCCGCCGCCCGGTCGGGCTGATGCCGGTTGGTTTCGAGCAGAGCGCGGTACCGCCCGTAGCTGAGCGTGACCTGCTCCCCGGAGGCGAGCGTCAGCGTCGGGAAGGTCGCATCAGCGGTCGTCAGCGCGGCGTAGGCCTCGTGCGGCGTGCTCGAGAAACGCCCGGAAAAGGACAGCAGGCGCTCGCCCTGCTGGTCGAGCACGTGCTCCTGCGAGTGGAACAGGCTCTCGATCGCGAAGCGATAGACCGCGAGCCCGGGGTGCGTCTCCAGCCAGCCCCGCACGGTCGCCTGCGGGATGGCCAGCAGTTCGGGACTGAACCACGAGCTGGCCTGCGCGTGCCGCGCGAACAGGATCTGCACCTGCTGACGCTTCGCGGCCACGGCGTTGTCCCGCTGGTCTTCGTCATGGTGCAGCGAGGCGAAGTACCAGACCTTGTACATCAGGGCCTCGACCTCGTCCTGCGCGGCCAGGGCGGCCAGCAGCTGCGCGGGGCCGGCCGCGAGGGTGCCCTGGAACGCCGCGAGACGGTCGATGCC
The DNA here is from genome assembly GCA_050183355.1 of Vicinamibacterales bacterium. GTDB lineage: Bacteria > Acidobacteriota > Vicinamibacteria > Vicinamibacterales > UBA2999 > CANKJK01. The sequence goes on from JBFXBH010000277.1 coordinate 1,329, forward strand.
GCGCTCCAGCGACGCGTAGGCCGTCGTCCATTCGTCCCAGCTCTCGCAGATATCCGAGAGGTTCCAGGTGTATCGCTCGGGAACGGCGGCCCGTTCCGGCAGGTCCCCGGCCGCGGGCCGGTACGCCACTGCTTCGGACATGTCTGCTTCCAGCCTCCGGAATTGGCGCCTAGGCCTGCGCCGGCTCGGGCAGCACCGGCACCGGGCGCCCCGCATCGTCGGTCGCCACCAGCACGACCTCCGCCTCGGTGACCGTCACGCGCTCCCCCGAGCCGCACGACCAGCGTTCCGCCTCCACCACGACGTGCACGGTGACGGACGTGCGTCCGATGCGTAACGTCTCGGTGAAGAAGTTGACGATATCGCCGACGAACACGGGCTCGTGAAACTCGACCGCCCGCATCGCCCGGGTGACGTACCGATGCGGCGCCGCCTTGCGCGCCTCCACCGCCGACGCGATGTCGAGGTGCGAGAGGATCACGCCCCCGAAGATCGTGCCCATCGGGTTCGTGTCCTTCGGCATGAGCAGCACCTTGATGGCGGGCACACGTTCGGTCATGCGTACAGCATACGGCGGAGGCGCCCGGCGCCCTACGGTTTTGCGCGGCGGGATGCCCGCCCGTGAAGCGATTTCCGTCTATGATCGGAGCGCGATGAGCCCAGTCACCAGCCCCGGACGCCCGAAGGCCGCCAACGGCGCGCCGGCCAGTACCACCACGAGCGCGTGGACCGTGCACGATGCCAGCGAGCTCTACGAGGTCTCACGCTGGGGCAACGGCTACTTCTCCATCAACGACTCCGGCCACGTGCAGGCGCACCCGACGAAGGACCCGTCGGCGGCGATCGACGTCAAGGAACTCGTCGACCGCCTGCAACTGCGCGGCATCAGCCTGCCGGTCCTCATCCGGTTCACCGACGTCCTGAAGCACCGCCTCGGCGACATCCACAACGCGTTCCAGAGCGCGATCGCGCAGAACGGCTACAAGGGCCGGTACTCCTGCGTGTATCCGATCAAGGTCAACCAGCAGCGACAGGTCGTCGAGGAGGTGCTGAACTTCGGCCGCCCGTACGGCTTCGGCCTCGAGGCCGGCTCCAAGCCGGAGCTGCTCGCCGTGGTCGCGCTGGCCGACAACGACACGCCGATCATCTGCAACGGGTTCAAGGACGCCGAGTTCATCGAGACGGCGATGCTGGCCCAGAAGATCGGCCGGAACATCATCCCCGTCGTCGAGAAGTACACCGAACTCGGCCTGATCCTCGAGTACGCCGAGAAGATCGGCGTGCGCCCGAAGATCGGCATGCGCGTGAAGCTGGCCACGCGCGGCAGCGGCCGGTGGCAGTCCTCCGGCGGCTTCCGCTCCAAGTTCGGCCTCACCGTCACCGAGATCGTCCGCGGCCTCGACGAGCTCAAGGCGCGCGGCATGGCCGACTGCCTGAAGCTGCTCCACTTCCACCTCGGCAGCCAGATCACGAACATCCGCATCGTCAAGGGCGCGCTGGACGAAGCTGCGCGCGTCTACGCGGAGCTGGCCCGGATGGGCGCCGGCCTCGAGTTGATCGACGTCGGCGGCGGCCTCGGCGTGGACTACGACGGGTCGCAGACCAACTTCGAATCGAGCATGAACTACACGCTCGAGGAGTACGCGAACGACATCGTCTACCACCTGCAGACGGTGTGCGACGAGGCCGGCGTGCCCCACCCGACGATCATCTCGGAGAGCGGCCGGGCCGTGGTGGCCTATCACTCGATGCTCGTCTTCAACGTCGTCGGCGTCTCGGGCTTCGGCGC
>JBFXBH010000278.1:0-3070 GCA_050183355.1 Vicinamibacterales bacterium
TCGGCGGCGCGGGCAGATCGCGCAGCCACCGGAGGATCTCGCCGCGGCCCGCGTGGGCCGACATCGAGTCGATCTTCGCGATGCGCGCCCGCGCCTCGACGAAGTGGCCGTGGATCTTGACCGACGGTGCGCCGTCCACGAGATCCCGGCCGCGCGTGCCGCCCGCCTGGTAGCCGACGAACAGCACCGTGTCGCGCGGGTCGGGCAGCGTGGCCTTGAGGTGGTGCAGCACGCGGCCGCCGGTCGCCATCCCGCTCGACGAGATGATGATCGAGACGCCCTGGTCGGCCGTCAGCGCCTTCGACTGCTCCGGCGTGGCCACGACACGGAAGTGCGTCGTCGCGAACGCGCAGACCTCCCGCGAGGCCGGCCGCATGTCCTCGTCCAGCTCGTGTGCCCGCGCGCGATAGAACTCCAGCGCCTCGGCGGCCATCGGGCTGTCCACGAAGACCGGCACGACGGGGATCTGCTTCTCCTCTTCGAGCCGGCGGATCCAGTAGAGCAGTTCCTCGACGCGCCCGATGGCGAACGACGGAATGACCAGGCGGCCGCCGCGGGCGATCGTGTCCCTGATGATCCCCGCCAGGCGGGAGCCGCCGTCGTCCGGTTCATGGTCGCGGTCGCCGTAGGTCGACTCGACCAGCACGACGTCCGCCTCGGGCGGCGCCATGGGATCCGGCAGCACGGGGCGCGCGTAGCGGCCGAGGTCGCCGCCGAAGAGGATCCGCGGCCCGCCGGCCAGCGTCATCAGGATGAAGCTCGACCCGAGCAGATGCCCGGCGGGATGGAACTGGATCGTGACGCCCTTGAGGATCTCGAGCGGGCGGTTGTAGCCGTGATGGCTGATCTGGCTGAGCGCACGCCAGGCATCCGCCTCGGAGTAGAGGGGCAGCGCGGGTTTGTGCTTCGAGTAGCCGTGCCGGTTGGCCTGCCGCGCGTCCTCCTCCTGGATGCGAGCCGAGTCGGGCAGCACCAGCTTGGCGAGGTCGCCCGTGCCGGGCGTGCAGAACACGCGCCCGCGGAAGCCCTGCGCGACCAGGCGCGGCAGAAACCCGATGTGGTCCAGATGGGCGTGCGTCAGGACCACGGCGTCGAGGGACCGCGGCGGGACGGGGAACGCATCCCAGTTGCGCAGCCGGAGGTCCTTCGTGCCCTGGAACAGACCGGCGTCCACCAGGACGCGCATGCCGTCGTGCTCCACCAGGTACTTCGAGCCGGTGACCGTGCGGGCCGCGCCGAGAAACGTCAGGGTCGTCACGCCAGCGATTCTCCCACTGGTCCCCGCCGCGGTCCTACTAGTGCTCCGACCGAGGGATAGTGAGCCGATGGCGTCGCCGAGACGCGGGGAGCGCAAGGCGCCGCGACGACGGCTGACCGGGCGTCAGTCGAGGAGCGGCAACGCGGCGATCGCCGATGGATCGGCGGCGCGGCGGATCACTATCCCTCGGTCGGAGCACTAGGCTTTGCTACAGTCGGGGCGTGACCACCCGCCGCACACACGGGCTGGCGGCCGCGGCCCTCCTGCTCGCGCTCGGAGGGACGGCCGGCGCGCAGCCGAACCGGCTGACGATCGATGCGATCTTCGACCCGGCGAGCCGCGTCCGGTTCGCGGGCGCGCCGCCCGCCGGCCAGCAGTGGGTGGACGACACGCGCTACCTCGAGGTCCGGAACACGACCGGTCAGCGCGAGTGGCTGCTGGTCGACGCCGAGACGGGCGCCACGGCGCCGCTCGTCGATCGCGCACGGCTGGAAGCCGCGCTGATGGCGCTGCCGGTCGACCGGCCCGCGGACCGCCCGGCGGGCGCCGACGTCACGCTCGTCTTCAACCGCACGCGGACGGCGGCCGTGTTCAGCGTGGCCGGAGACCTCTACTACTACCCGCTGTCGGCGTCGGCGGCCGTGCGCCTCACGAAGTCGCCCGCGGCCGAGGAGGAAGTCGCGTTCAGCCCGGACGGACGGTACGTCTCGTTCGTCCGCGCCCGCAACCTCTACGTGGTCGATGTGGCGAAGGCGCGCGAGAAGGCGCTGACCGCCGACGGCGGCACGAACGTATTCAATGGCCAGCTCGACTGGGTGTACCAGGAGGAGATCTTCGGCCGCGGCACCTTCCGCGGCTACTGGTGGAGCCCGGACTCGACGCGCCTCGCGTTCCTGCGGCTTGACGAGCGCGCCGTGCCCGAGTGGGCCGACCTCGACGACCTGCCGCACCGGCCCACGCTCGTGCGCACGCGCTATCCGAGGGCCGGCGAGCCGAATCCGCTGGTGCGCGTGGGGCTCGCGGAGGTCTCGGGCAAGGTGGCGTGGGCCGACCTCTCGGCGTACACGCCGGAAGACCTGCTGGTCGTCGAGGCGGGCTGGGCGCCCGACAGCCGGCGCCTGCTCGTGCAACTGCAGGACCGCGAGCAGCGCTGGCTGGACCTGGCCGCCGTGCCGGCCGCCGGCGGGAAGCCGGCCGTCCTCTTCCGCGACGAGTACGGCAAGTGGGTCGAGCACCACGGTGACCCCGCGTGGTTGAAGGACGGGTCGTTCCTCTGGCTCACGGACCGCACCGGCTTCGCACACATCGAGCACCGCCGGGCGGACGGCACGCTCGTCCGCGCCGTGACGACCGGCCGCTGGGACGTGCGCGCGCTGCACGGCATCGACGAGGCCGGTGGGTGGATCTACTACTCCGGCGCGGAGCATCAGGCCACGGGTCGGGACGTCTACCGCGTGCGGCTCGACGGCACGGCGCGGACGCGCCTCTCCACGACCGCCGGCACGCACCGCGCGACGTTCAGCCCCGGCTTCGTCCGCTATCTCGACCGGTGGAGCACGGTCAGCACGCCGACCCAGCTCCGGCTGCACGCGGCAGACGGCCGCGAACGGCGCGTCATCGACGCGAACCCCGCGCCGAAGCTTGCCGAGTACGGCGTGCGGACGCCGCGTTTCCTGCAGGTGCCTACGCGCGACGGCTTCACGATGGAGGCGATGCTGCTCACGCCGCCGGACTTCGACCCGGCGCGGAAGTACCCGGTCTACCAGGAGACCTACGGCGGACCGGGGTCGCCGCAGGTGGTCAATCAGTGGA
>JBFXBH010000279.1:0-3059 GCA_050183355.1 Vicinamibacterales bacterium
ATGTCCACCGACTGCGAGACGACCTCCCGGACGTCAAACGGGGCGCTCTCGATGTCCACCCGGCCCGCTTCGATCTTCGAGTAGTCGAGGACGTCGTTGATGACCGCGAGCAGCGCTTCACCCGCGTGCTTGATCGTGTCCGTGTAGTCGCGCTGTTCCTGGGTCAGCGCCGTGTCGCTCAGCAGCGCGCTCATGCCGATGACGGCGTTGAGCGGCGTGCGGATCTCGTGGCTCATGTTGGCGAGGAACCGGGCCTTGGCCTGCGCGCCCGCCTCGGCGGTGGCCTTGGCCGCGCGCAGGTCGTCGAGCACGGCCAGCTTCTGCCGCTGCCGGATCGCGAACAGCGCGAGGAGCTGGCTCAGCGCGAGGACGGCAAGCAGGGCGAGTTCGGTTGGAAATGCGGCGGGGTTGCGGCCGGGCTGGCGGAAGCTCCAGACGGCGAACGCCGCCGTGGCGAGGGCCGCGAGGCCGACCGTCCAGAACGCGATGCGCGTGACGCGGTCCCGCCGCCCGTCGCCGGCGGCCCCGCCGGAGGCGAGCCAGCGGAAGGTCCGTGCAGCCAGATGCAGAGGCACGCCCGCCGAGGAGGCAAGAGGCTCGCCAGGCGGATTCCGGCGGATTCTTCCGTCACCTGCCGCCAGAGTGTCGGGCGTCCGGCCTGCCCGTGACGGAGAACCGGACCACTGCGTGAGCGGGGCCTGTCGCCGAACAGCCCCATACCATGCTCGCCCTCATCGGGCTGTGCGTGGCATGGGGCACCCCGTTCGGCGCCACCCGCATCTGGCAGTGCTGAGAACAGCTCAGCGTTCCGTGGCGGGCTCGTCTTCGACGGTGTTGCGCAGATGGCCGACGCGGTCGATGGTGACTTCGATCACGTCACCCGGCTTCATGTAGAGCGGGGGCTCGCGCGTGAAGCCGACGCCGCCGGGCGTGCCGGTCGCGATCACGTCGCCCGGCTCGAGCCGCGTGAAGCTCGTGATGTAGGCGATGAGCGCGTCGGGCGGGAAGATCATGTCGCCGAGCTTCGCGGACTGCATCACGGCGCCGTTGAGGCGCGTCTCGATGCCCAGATCGTCCAGTGGGCCGACCTCATCCGGCGTCACGAGCGCGGGGCCGAGCGGCGCGGTGTCCGGGAAGTTCTTGCCGGGCAGGAACTGGCTCGCGTGGCGCTGCCAGTCGCGTATCGAGGCGTCGTTGAAGCACGCGTACCCGGCGATGACCTCGTGCGCCTTCTCGCGCGGCACGCGCCACGCGGGCCGGCCGATCACGACGGCCAGCTCGCCCTCGAAGTCCAGATGCGTGGACACCTGGGGTCGGAAGATCGGCGCCTCGTGGCCCGTCAGCGTGTCCGCGAAGCGGCCGAAGATTGTCGGGTACGGCACGGCGGCGCGGCCGGTTTCGTCGCGGTGCGCCACGTAGTTGATTCCCGTGCAGAGGAGCTTGCCGGGCTGGCAGACCGGCAGGTGCCGGATGTCCGAGACGGCGTAGTCCTCGAGCAGGTCGGGGAAGGCGGGGGGCTGGAAGCCGTGGGCCAGGGCCGTCAGATACGCGCGCAGATCGGGCAGGATGCCGCCGATCCGCGCGCCGAGATCCACGATCGCGGCGTTCCGCTGGATCCCGTAGCTGGTCCGGCCGCCGATTCGAAAGGAGACGTAGCGCACGGGCAATAGCCTACAGCGACCCGCACCGCGCGCTGCTAGGCTAGCGCCATGAGGATTCGAGTTGCGCTCGTCGCCGTGTGCCTGGGGCTTGCCGTCGCGTGGCCCGGCGCCCAGACGCCCTACCGCATCCTGCTGACCAACGACGACGGCGTCGCCGCGCCCGGGCTGCAGGCCATGGCCGAGGCCCTCCGCGCGCTCGGCGACGTCCAGATCATCGCCCCGGCCGAGAACCAGAGCGCCCGGGGCACCGCGCTGACGACGGCCGACCCCATCCACCGCCTCGACATCACGCTGCCCAACGGCCTGGCGGCCATCGGCCTGACGGCCACCCCTGCCACGACGGTGCGGGTCGCCGTCACGAAGATCGCCGTCCAGCGCCCGGACCTCGTCGTGTCCGGGATCAACAACGGCGTGAACACGGGCCTGGCGGCCTACATCTCCGGCACGGTGGCGGCGGCGCGCGAAGCGGCGTCGATGGGCATTCCGGCGATCGCGTCGTCGCTGGCCTTCAGGGCCGCGAAGGATGTGGTGTCGTTCCGGGCCGCCGCGGAGGCCACCGTGCGCGTGGCGCGGATCGTCAGGACGCAGGGGCTCCCGAAGGGCATCTTTCTCGGCGTCAACGTGCCCGAGGGCACGATGGCCACCTACAAGGGCATCCGGGCCACGCGGCAGGGCACGTCGCTCGGCGTGGTGGAAAGCTACGACGAGCGCCTGAGCCCGAGGACCGGCAAGCCGTACTACTGGAACCGCCTGGTCGAAGCGGGCGCGACGGATGTCGAGGGCACCGACACGTGGGCCGTCGGGCAGGGCTATGTGGCGGTCACGCCGTACCGGGTGGGCGAGTTCGACCAGGCGACGTTCGACACGCTGCAGGGCGCGCTGAAGTAGCGCGCGCCGTCCCCCGACGGGTGGCTACGCCGGTGCGCGCGTCGGCCAGCCGGTCGCGCGCTCGTAGGCGTCCGCCGCGCACAGCAGCGTGGCCTCGTCGAACATCCGTCCCGTCAACTGCAGGCCGATGGGCAGCCGCCCGGCGTCGAAGCCGCACGGGACGCTGATCGCCGGCAGCCCGACGAGGTTCGCGCTGACGGTGAAGATGTCCGTCAGGTACATCTGCAGCGGGTCGTCGGTCTTCTCGCCCAGCCGGAACGGCGGCGTCGGACTCGTCGGCATCGCGATGACATCCGCCGAGCGGAACGCCTCGTCGTAGTCGCGCCGCAGCAGCGTGCGCACCTGCTGCGCCTTCAGGTAGTACGCGTCGTAGTACCCCGCGCTCAGCACGTAGGTGCCCAGCATGATGCGGCGCTTCACCTCGGGGCCGAACCCCTCGGCGCGGGAGCGGTCGTACATCGCCTGCAGCGTGTCGCCCGCGCCGGGCGCGGCGCGGTGCCCGAAGCGGAC
>JBFXBH010000280.1:0-3054 GCA_050183355.1 Vicinamibacterales bacterium
CGCGGCCAGGAACGCTTCGGTCAGCGAGTCACCGGACCCGGCGAGCGCCAGCAGGTGATGCGGGAAGAAGCGGTGCGGGCCGATGCACGGCAGGCCATCGATCGTGTAGCCGTAGGACGACTCCCACGCGAACTCCGGCTTCAGGCCGAGGATGCCCGGGTACATCAGCAGCGTCTCGTACATCAGCTCGTTGGCGTTGTGGACGCGCGCGGTCTCGAGCGCGCTGCCCGTAGCGGCCTTCTGATCGCCGCCGCTGATCAGCAGCCGGCCGTCGGCCGTCCAGCGCAGACGCCGCCGGGGTGACCTCGCGTCGACCAGCAGCACGTTCTCGCCGAACATCCCCTTGCGCATCGCGGCGGGGAGCGGCTCGGTCAGCACGTGGAATCGCTGGCGCACGCCCACGTGCCGCTGGAGCTGCTTCGTCTCCGCCGTCGCGAAGTTCGTCGCGATGACGACGTTCTCCGTCGTGATCGTCGAGCGGCCCGCCAGCACCCGCGCGACCTTCCGGTCGAACGTGACCTTCGAGACCTTCGTCCTCTCGTAGACCTTCGCCTTCGCGGCGACGGCGGCCCGGAGCACGCCCACCGCGGCGGCGTACGGGTCGATCAGCAGCGCGCCCTTCGTCTTCCGCGCGCCGGCGCCCTCCAGCTTCAACGCGCGCTGGACGGCCACACCCGAGAGCCACGCGCCGTCGAGACCGGCCTCCGTCTTCGCCTGGTGCTCCTTCTGCAGCGGCCGCTCGTCGGCCCGCCAGGGCAACGCGATCGTGTCGGCCGGCACCGGGCCGCACGGCACCTTGAGGCGCTTCAGCAGCGCCGCGCCGTCAGCCGCCGCTTCGGACCAGGACTCGAACGCCCGGCGGGCCGCCTTCAGGCCCAGGCGGGCCGACACTTCCTTGAACGGCTGGTCCGGCTCGCTCGTCAGCACGCCGCCGCTGCGCCCGCTGCCGGCCTGGCCGACGCGGTCCGCCTCGAGCACCAGCGTGGAGTAGCCGGCTTTCGCGCAGAAATACGCCGTCAGCAGGCCGGTCAGCCCCGCACCCACGACGACGACGTCCGCGGTGCCGTCGCCTTTCGGAAGGGGATCGAACCGGGGCCGGCGGGAGTCGGGATACTGCAGAACCCACGGGGAGAGTCCGTACCGCGTGCGCATCAGTGCGCAGTATGCCGAGAGTCCCGGCGGATTCCAAATGGCCGGCCCCGAACCCGTGCGCCAACCGCCGTCAACTAGCGCGTGCGGCATCTGCGACTTTGCCTGGCTGCCGGCGACGCGGGTTTCGCACGGCCCACGAGCCGACGGTCGCGAGACGGCCGGCAGTCGAGCGGCATGGCCTTCGCAACCAGCCCGGTCGTGATCCGTCTCAGCCAACGCCAGCGCCTGATCCTGATCGAACTCCTGCCTGATACCGCGAACGTCGCGGTGGGTGGGCTGTTCTTCGGCCAGTTCATGGCAGAACGCGAGTTTTCGTGGCTGGCGGCCTTGACCGGCGTTGTGCTGTGGGGAACACTCGTGTCGGCGAGCCTGCTGCTCGCACGGAGGAACCGATGACAGGTTTCTACATCATGGCCGGCGGACTGGCTGCCTTCGCCGTGTTCTTCGTTGTCATCGACTTCCTGGACGAGCGGCGCCAGAAAGCCAGGCATCGGTAACTGATCGGACCGGCCCTGGATCAGGGGCCGGCTTGGGCTGCTGCAGACGAAACACGCAAATGGCGCCGTGTCGATGGCGGGCGCTAGCGACGGCGTTCGGACTTGAGCAGCGCATCCTTGCGCTCGATGCCCCAGCGGTAGCCGGTCAGCGATCCGTCCTTGCCGATCACGCGGTGACACGGCACGGCCAGCGCCACATGGTTCGTCGCGCACGCGCGCGCCACGGCGCGGACGGCGGCGGGGCGGCGGATGCCCTTCGCCACCTCGCTGTAGGTGCGGGTCTCCCCGGCCGGGATCGACTGCAGGTAGCGCCACACCTGCCACTGAAAGGCCGTGCCCCGTACATCCAACGGCAGTTCCGCATCAGGAATGCGGCCGGCGGCACAGCTCCGCAGTGCTCTGGTCCAGGGCGCAAGCGCCTTCTCATTCCGTTCGATCGCCGCGCGCGGGAACTCGGCGTGCAGTTCCGCGACGAGCGGGCGGTCGTCGTCGCCGAGCTTCACCGCGCAGACGCCCCTGTCCGTGCCGGCCACCAGCAGACGGCCCAGCGCGCAGTCGACGACGGCGTAGCGCACCACGAGCCCTTTGCCGCCGGCCCGGTAGTCGCCCGGCGTCACTCCGCCCGTCGGCCGGCGCTCGTAGACGCGGCTCGGCGAGCCGTATCCGGCCTCGTAGAGCGCGCCGCTGAGCGTGGCCCGCGGGTCGCGGAGGCCGTGCCGGAAGCGCGATGCGCGCACGGCCTCGAGATACGACTTCGGCGAGAGCCCGACGAGGCGCGTGAACGTTCGCTGCAGATGGAACCGGCTGAGACCCGCGTGCGCGGCAATCGCAGCCAGGTCGAGCGGCTCATCCGAGTGCGCGGCGATGAACGCGCAGGCGCGGCGAACGGCCGCCAGCCCGGGGTGTTCCGGCCACGCGCGCCGCGGCGTGCAGCGCCGGCACGAGCGGAAACCGTGTGCTTCCGCGGCGTCCGGCGACGGGAAGAAGTCGACGGACTCCCGCCGGGGCCGGCGGCTCGGGCATCCCGGCCGGCAGTAGATGCCGGTGGTCCGGACGGCGTACACGAACTCGCCCGCATGCGTCCGGTCGCGGGCGACCACGGCCTGCCATCGGCGGTCGCCGGTGCCCGGACGAGGGACGGATGCTGGGGCTGACGTCGGCATGGGAATCGTGAGCATGGCCCGAGCGTAGCGGGCCGGAGCGCCCCCACTCTATCCGGCTCTTGCGGTCAAATAGTGGCGGTCGTGCCGCGCCCTCTCCGCCTCCTCGTCCTCGCCGGCCTGGTCCTGATCGGCGGCGTCGTGGCGACGGGTCTCTGGCTCGGCTGGCAGTTGCGCGCCAGCCTGCCGGACCTCGATGCGGAGCACCGGCTGGCCGGGCTCTCGGCGGTCGTCCGTGTCGAGCG
>JBFXBH010000281.1:0-3024 GCA_050183355.1 Vicinamibacterales bacterium
GCCGCTCACCGTGCATGGCTGAGTGGTACCGCCCGCAGCTGGCGGTCCTGGTGGACACGCCGCCTGCGGGCGATGCCTGGCTGCACGAGATCAAGTTCGACGGGTATCGGGCCGGGTGCGAGATCCGCTCCGGCACGGCCACGCTGACCAGCCGCAACGGCGTGGACCTCACGCGGCGCTTCCCTGCCGTCGCGCGGGCGGCCGCGCTCCTGCCCGTGACCAGCGCCCGGCTCGACGGTGAGGTCGTGGCGCTCCTTCCGGACGGACGCAGTTCCTTCAGCGCGCTGCACCACGCGTCCCCGGCCTCCAGAACCGCCCGACCGGTCACGCTGGCCTACATGGCGTTCGATGCGTTCGAGATCGATGGCGCACGCCTCGACGGGTTGCCGCTCGCCGAACGCAAGGCGCGGCTCGAGGCGCTCGTGGCGCGGCAGCCGAGTGCCGCCACCATCCGCTACTCGTCGCATGTCGTCGGCAGCGGGCCGGCGTTCTTCGCGCAGGCCAGGCAGCTGGGGCTGGAGGGCGTGATCTCGAAGCGCGCGGACCTGCCGTGGCGCGCCGGCCGGTCCGACGCGTGGCGGAAGGCCAAGTGCACGCGCGGTCAGGAGCTGGTGATCGGCGGCTTCACCGACCAGGTGGGCACGCAGTCCGTGCTGGGGTCCCTGCTCGTCGGCTGGTACGACGGCGACGCGCTGGTCTACGCGGGGGGCGTCGGCACGGGATGGTCCGTGCGTGACGCGATCGCGCTCCGGCAGCAACTGGAGCGCCTCGTGCGGAAGACGCCGCCGTTCGCGCGCGTGCCGGACGCCGCGCCGGTGCGCACGGCGCACTGGGTCGAGCCACGCCTCGTCGCGCAGGTCGCGTTCACCGAGTGGACGCCGGACGGCATGGTGCGGCACGCCGTGTTCCACGGCCTGCGGCCCGACCGCGCGCCGGAGGACGTGCGGCGCGAGGACGCCTCACAGCTAGACTGAACCGGTGACCGCGGACGTCATCCTCGTCGCACCGGCCGACCTGCTCCCGGCCCTCTCGTCCGCCTGCGCGCCGCTCGGCACGGTGCAGGCGTTCCCGGATACGGACGCGCTGGCGGCGCTGGACGCCACGTTCCAGTGGCTCCCGCGCGAGGTCGTGCTGGAGCGCGGGTTCGCGGAGAGCAGCCGGGGCCGGGCCTTCCTGCGGCGCGTGACGGACGATGCGTTCGCGCGTGAGTGCCTGATCCGGATCCTGGACGCCGCGTCCGCGGACCACCTGCCCCAGCCCGCGGTCCCCGCCGAGGCGCCGGCCGTCGATCCGTCCGGCACGCCGGCGGACGGCGCACCCGACCCGGCGGCGGATGCCGGGCCCGCCGCGCCACGGGCCACGCCGCGCCTCGGCGTCGCCCCGGACACACGCGTCATGGTCGACGGGGCGCACGTGACGCTGGTCGACCTGTCGATGGACGGCATGCAGACGATGGGTGCGCTGCCCCTCAAGCCGAATCAGGCCGTGCGGGTCACGCTGCCGGACGGCGCACAGGGGCTGCGGGTGCGTGCGCGGGTGGCCTGGGCCACGCTCGAACTCGGCGGCGCGGCCGGCCCGCGGTATCGGGCGGGATTCGCGTTCGTGGATGCCGACCGGGCCGCGCTGGAGCCCGTGGTCGCGCGGCTCACCGCCGCACAGGGTTGAGGCTCAGCCGCGCGCCGGTACGGCGGAACTACGACAACCAGGTCGCGGCGACCGAGTCGTCGCGCACGATCGTGTCGTCCCGGTCGGATCCCGTCGAGACGACGGCGCACGGGGCACCGGTCACTTCTTCCAGCCGGCGGATGTACGCCCGTGCGTTGGCCGGCAGGCCGGCGAACGTCCTGACGCCGCTGGTCGGCGTGGACCAGCCGGGCAGCGTTTCGTAGCGCGGCGTGGCCGCGGCCAGCACGCGCAGATCCCCGGGGAACTCGGTGATGAGCTGCCCGTTCACGTCGTAGCCCGTGCAGATGCGGACCTCGGGCAGGCCGTCGAGCACATCCAGCTTGGTCAGCGCCAGCGCGTCGAGCCCGTTGATGCGCGCCGAGTAGCGGACGACGACCGCGTCGTACCAGCCGCAGCGCCGCGGACGGCCCGTGGACGCGCCGTACTCGTTGCCGCTCTCGCGCAGCCGCTCGGCCATCTCGCCGGTGAGCTCCGTGGGCATGGGCCCTTCGCCGACCCGCGTCGTGTAGGCCTTGGCCACCCCCAGCACGCTGCCGATCGACCGCGGCGGCACGCCAAGGCCGGTGCAGACGCCGCCGACGGTCGCGTTCGACGACGTGACGTAGGGATACGTGCCGTGGTCGATGTCGAGCAGCGTGGCCTGCGCACCCTCGAACAGGACGCGGCGGCCTTCGGCGATGCCGCGCGTGAGCGCCAGCGACACGTCGCCGACCCACGGGCGCAGCCGCTCGGCATCCTGCTGGAGCTGGGCGAAGACCGCTTCCCACTTCATCGTGTCGTCGCCGACCAGCCGGTTCCGGGCGGCGACGTTCTCGCGCACCTCCACGGCCAGCGCGTCGGGGTCGCCGAGCAGGTCGCCCACGCGGATGCCGCGCCGGGCCACCTTGTCCTCGTAGGCCGGGCCGATGCCACGCGACGTGGTGCCGATCTTGCGCTCGCCGCGCCGGGCTTCGGACAGCAGGTCGAGATCCCGGTGGTACGGGAGGATCACGTGCGCCTTCTCGCTGACCACCAGCCGGTCGCCGACGGTGACGCCGAGCGCCGCCAGCTCGTCCACCTCGGCGAACAGCGCCTTCGGATCCACGACGACGCCGTTGCCGATGAGACACGTGACGCCGGGATGCAGGATGCCGGACGGGATCAGGTGCAGCACGAACTTGCGGCCCTTCACGTATACCGTGTGGCCAGCATTGTGTCCGCCCTGATAGCGAGCGACCATGCTGAAGTGCGGCGTCAGCAGGTCCACGATCTTGCCCTTGCCTTCGTCGCCCCACTGCGTGCCCAGGACCGCGAGATTCGTCGTCATCCGTGCTCCATCGTACTTGAAGATCACGCGCG
>JBFXBH010000282.1:0-3004 GCA_050183355.1 Vicinamibacterales bacterium
ATCTCCGCGAGGGACGGCGCCGGCCTCGCGGCGCTGCAGGCGGCGATGCTCGGGAAGCTCCGCGGAGGCGAGACGTCGCGCGAGCGCCCGGCGGTTTCAAACGCGCGCCACATCGCGCTGCTCGCCGCAGCGGCGGCCGCGCTGTCGGGGGCGGGTGCCGCCTGCGCGGGCGGCGCGCCGGAGGAGTTCGTGCTGCTGGAGCTGGGCGCGGCCGCCGGCGCGTTGCAGCAGATCACCGGCGAACGCGCGCCAGACGCGCTGCTGGCGGAAATCTTCTCCCGCTTCTGCATCGGCAAGTGATGCGCGCGGATGTCCTGGTCATCGGCGGCGGGCACGCGGGAATCGAGGCGGCGTGGGCGGCAGCGCGGCTGGGTTGCGACGTCGTTCTCTGCTCGGCGGCGGACGGAAAGATTGGGCATATGCCATGCAATCCGGCCGTCGGGGGGACGGCAAAGGGCCATCTCGTCCGCGAGATCGACGCGCTGGGTGGATTGATTGGTCATATAACAGACTTGTCTGGCATCCAGTTCAAGGTCCTCAATCGCGGGCGCGGGCCGGCTGTGTGGTCTCCGAGGGCCCAGGTCGACAAGGACCGATACGAGGTGAAGGCGCGCGCGCTTCTCGACGCGCAGCCAGGGATCCGCTGGCTGCGGGAGCGCGTCGACGCCCTGGACGTCGCCAGCGGGCGGGTCCGCGGCGTGCACCTCGAAGGCGGCGGACACGTGGCGTGCGGGGCCGTCGTCGTCTGCACCGGGACGTTCCTGAACGGCCTGATTCACATCGGGCCTGAGCAGCGGCCCGCCGGGCGCATCGGCGAGGCCCCTTCTGTCGGGTTGTCAGCGTCGTTGAAGGAGCTGGGCCTGCGATGGGGACGGCTCAAGACGGGCACGCCCCCGCGGCTGCACCGCGACTCGATTGACTTCGACGGGGCGGTCGCGCGCGGCGACTTCGAGCAGGAGTCCGGCGACCTGGCGCCGACGCCGCTCTCGATCGCGCGTCCGACCGCGATTCGCAATCAGGTTCGCTGCTGGCTGGTGCGCACGACCGGCGACGTCCATGCGCTCGTGCGGCAGCACATCGGCTCGAGCCCGCTCTACAACGGGCAGATCTCCGGCGTGGGGCCGCGCTACTGTCCGTCGCTCGAGGACAAGGTCATGCGCTTCCCCGAGCGCGAGCGCCATCAGATCTATCTCGAACCCGAGGGCGTGGACCGCCCCGAGATCTACATGAACGGGTTCTCGATGAGCCTGCCCGCGGAACTTCAGCAGAAGTTGATCACCGCGATGCCGGGCCTCGGCGATGCGCAGATGATCCGTCCGGCGTACGCCGTCGAGTACGACTTCGTCCAGCCGACGGAGCTTCGGTCCACGCTGGAGACGCGCGCTGTGGCCGGGCTCTTCCTCGCCGGGCAGATCAACGGCACGTCCGGCTACGAGGAGGCTGCGGCGCAGGGTCTCGTGGCCGGCCTCAATGCCGCGCGCGCGGTGTTGCACCTCGCGCCCGCCACCTTCGACCGGACGGAGTCCTACATCGGCGTGCTGGTCGACGACCTCGTCACGAAGGGCTGTCTGGAGCCGTACCGGATGTTCACGTCCCGCGCGGAGCATCGGCTGCACCTGCGCGTCGACAACGCCGATATGCGGCTGACGCCGATGGGCCGCGCGCTCGGCCTCGTGGACGACGCACACTGGGACCGCTTTCGCGCCCGCGCCGCGCGCTACCGGGCGAACCTGGACCATCTCGCGCAGACGAAGGTCCGCGTCGACGCCGGCACGACGACGGCCGACACCCTGCTCCGCCGCCAGGACGTCACCATCGCGACGCTGCCGGAGCCCGTGCGAGCCGGACTCACGGTGGATCCGGAGATGGCGGAACTCGACCTGCTCAGCGTGGAGACCACCGTCAAGTACGAGGGCTATCTGAAGCAGGAGCGGGCGCGGGCGGCGCGCGTGCTTCGCGATGAGCACCGCGCGATTCCCGGCGAGATGCGCTTCGACGGCATTCCGGGTCTGTCCCAGGAAGTCCGTGAGCGGCTGAACGAGGTCCGCCCCGAAACACTCGGCCAGGCCGGCCGGATTCCCGGCGTGACGCCCGCGGCCGTCGCGCTGATCGGCGCCGTGATCCGGGCGCGCGAGAACGCGCCGCGCCAGCCGTGATCGACCAGGGCTTCATCGAGTGGGCGGAGCGGCGACACCTGGCGGATCGGATGAACGCCGCGCAGATCGCCCGGCTCCAGACGTACGTCCGAGTCCTGGCCGAGTGGAACGCGCGGCTGAACCTCACGGGCTTCTCGCTGACCTCGGACCTCGACCCGGCTCTCGACCGGCTGGTCCTCGAGCCTGTCCTCGCCTCGGTTCACCTCGACCGGACCATCGCCCGGCTGCTGGACGTAGGCAGCGGCTCTGGCTCGCCGGCCATCCCGCTGCTGATCGCCGCGCCCTGGCTGGAGCTGACCATGGTCGAGTCCCGGCAGCGGAAGTCGGTCTTCCTCCGCGAATCCGTCCGCGCGATCGGCCTGCCCGCTACGGTTGAGACTGCCCGGCTGGAGGACTTGGCGGCAGGATGGACGAAGGAGCCCTTCGACGCGGCATCGATCCGGGGCGTGAGGCTGGACGCCGACCTTGCCGCCGGGCTCGGGAAGCTGCTCCCAGCCGGCGGGCGGCTCTTCTATTTCGACTCGACTGACGCCACACTCCCCCGCCTGAACGGCTTCACAACCAGCTCAACCGAGGATTTCGAGTCGCTTCCGGGCTTCCGGCTCAGCGTGCTCAAGAGGCTCTGACTGTGTTCCACGTGGAACACTGAGCGCTCACCAGGCGGCGCCTTTCCGTTGACTGGAGCCGCCGGACGCCATATTCTCGTCACTCTCGCCAGGACGCAAGAACACTATTCGGCCAATGGACCAAAACAAGTCGGCCAAAGTCGTCGCCGTGGCCAACCAGAAGGGCGGCGTCGCCAAGACCACGACCGCCATCAATCTGGCCGCGGCCCTCGCCGCGCAGGG
>JBFXBH010000283.1:0-2983 GCA_050183355.1 Vicinamibacterales bacterium
CAGGATGTCCTCGCGCGGCAGCCAGACGTACTCCTCCTCCGGCATGCAGTAGCTGCAGCGCAGGTTGCACCGGTCGGTGACCGACAGGCGCAGGTTGCGGAGGGGACGAGAGTGCTGGTCGAGCAGCACGAGTCTGACCCGTCTACGGGCAGGTCTTGGCGACCGAGTCCAGGGCGAGCACGTTCAGGTTGATGGCGTCGCCGTTGCGGATCAGCAGGCCCTTCGCCATCAGCGTGTGGCCCTTCAGCGCGTCAGGCTTCGGAAACACGTCGAGCAGCTTCACCTTGCCGGTGCCCAGCGGTCCCTTGAAGGCCTTCGCATCGCCGGCCGGGTCGTCCATCGTGCTGACCACGGGTTCGGTGGCGTTGGTCAGCACGAAGTCCGTGCCTTCCGTCGTCAGGCAGCCCACGACCTCCACCATCGAGCCGGTCGGGGCGGGTTCCGGACCGTTCTTGCCGACGATGAGGAGCGAGCTCAGTTCCTCGGCGTCCATGGGCAGGTCGCGCGACCCGGGGGGGAAGCCGTTCATCATCAGGATGAACGCAACGATGTCGAGCTTCTCCTTGTCGGTCGCGGCGAAGACCTCGCCGGGGGGCATGCGGTCCTTGATCTTCACGAAGAGCCGCTGCAGCGTGCGGGAGCCCCAGCTCCGGTTGAACTGGCCGCCGACGAGCGCGGGGCCCTCGCCCCCGGTCAGCCGCTCGTCATGGCAGTGCGCGCAGCGGTTCACGAACACGTCGTGGCCGCGCTTGGCCTGCGCCTCGCTGAAGACACCGGTCCAGATCTTCGGCGGGTCCTGTGCCGAGAGCCGCTCGGGCGAGACCAGACCGGCCATGAGGCCCGCGGCCACCGCGAGCAGGCTGACGCCGAGAAGACGAGCGCGCGTGTGAGACATATCTCTACCGTAGAGCATACCTATAATGGCTGTATCCATGCGCCGCATTCTCGTGACCAATGACGATGGCGTCCACGCCCCGGGGATCGCGGCGCTGGCCGATGCACTCGGCGACCTCGGGGAGGTCATCGTCGTGGCGCCCCATCACGAGTCGAGCGCCATCGGACACGCGCTGACCCTCGCGCGCCCCCTCCGCCTGGACGAGATCCGGCCGGGCGTCTACTCCGTGGACGGGACGCCGACCGATTGCGTCAACGTGGCCGTGACGCACGTCCTGACGGCGCCGCCCGACCTCATCGTCTCGGGCATCAACACCGGCTGGAACATCGGGGACGACGTGACCTACTCGGGCACCGTGTCCGGCGCCCTCGAGGGCGCGCTGCTCGGCATTCCCGCGATCGCGGTCTCGGCGGAGCGGAAGCGCCGGTCGCCCCGGCAGGTCGAGTACGACTTCCCGCCGGCCGCGCGCGCCGCGCGGCTCCTCGCCGAGGCCGTGCTCGAGCGGGGTCTGCCGCGCGCGACGTTTCTGAACATCAACGTCCCGTTCGGCCCCAACAGGGGCCTGCGCGTGACCGTGCAGGGCCGCCGGAACCACATCACGGAGGTCAACGAACGGCACGACCCGCGCGGGCGCCGCTACTTCTGGATCGAAGAAGGGCAGAACGACTGGGAGCCGCACGACCGGTCCGACTACCAGGCCGTCCGGGACGGTTACGTGTCGGTCACGCCGCTGCAGCCCGATCTGACGGCGCACGCGGCGCTCGACGAGGTCGAGCGCCTGGTGGTCGAGGTCGGCGAGCCGGCCCGGTAGCGTGTGGTAGGATCGTTTTTCGCGTCGGGGCGTGGCTCAGCCTGGTAGAGCACTCGGTTCGGGACCGAGGGGTCGCTGGTTCGAATCCAGTCGCCCCGACCACTCACTCCGCCTTCGGCTCCGTTCGTGGACGGGGCGACGGCTTCCGGTTGGAAGCGGCTAAAGCCGCTTCTGCACCGAATCTCTTTCTAACACCCTCTCGGCTCCCTGCGGCATCCCGGGCGACGGCCGAATCCCTTCCTTCGCCACAATTTCCGCCCCTTCGGTCGACCACTTCGCTTCGCTCGTGGTCGGGGCTGCGCTCTCGGTTGACCACGTCGCTTCGCTCGTGGTCGGGGCACCGCGCTATCCTTCCCGCGCTTGACGAAGTCGCCTGCGGCTGACGTGCTCGTGGTCATCGTGTCGAGCGATGACGGCCGGTGGCTGCCGGCGTGCCTGGCGGCGCTCGCGGGGGCCGGCGACCAGCGGTTCGATGTGCTGGTGGTGCTCAATGCCTGTTCGGATGCGTCCGAGCGGGCGTGTCGGGAGGCGGCGCGGCCGGTCGAGACGGTGCGGCTGGCGCGGCGATGCGGGTTTGCCGAGGCGAACAACGTCGGCATTCGTGCGGCGCTGGCGGCCGGCTATCGCTACGTGTTCCTGTTGAACCCTGATACCCGGGTGCGGCCGGACGCGATCGTGCACCTGCGCGGGTTCCTCGACGGTCACGCGAACTACGGCGTGGCCGGCTGCTTCCAGACGCCGTACGACGAGCCCGGGTGGGACGTCCCCAACCGGTGGACGGCCGAAACGCTGGCCGATGCCGCGCGGATGGGCAACGTGCCGCGGATGGAGGGGGCGTGGCACGTGGTCGACCACTACTACGTGCAGGGCTCGTCGCTGATGCTGCGTGCGGACCTCGTCCCGCGGATCGGCATGCTCGACCCGCTCTACGGCACGTTCTACGAAGAGACGGATCTCTGCCGCCGGTGCGCCCTCGCCGGGTACGGCGTGGCCATCGTGCTGGACGCCCGCCTGCGACACGCCGAAGGCGGGCACTGGCGATCGTCGCCGGCAAGGCGGCGCGGCCGCGATGTGCTGTTTCTCCGCAACCAGTTCATCTACTTCATGTCGGCCCGGCCCGGCGTGGGCGCCGCCCTTCGCGCGGCCGCCGGGGTGCTGCTGCGGCAACTGCGGGGCGTGCCGTCGGGTGAGCACGAGGTCACCCTGCGGTGGTGGTCCTATCCCCGGGTGCTGGCACAGGTGCTGCCGGCCTTGCGCTTCGTGCCTCGGCTCCAGCG
>JBFXBH010000284.1:0-2968 GCA_050183355.1 Vicinamibacterales bacterium
CCATCATCGGCCACGTCAGCATCAGCAGATAGGCGTTGAAGGCCACCAGGTCGCCGACCGACATCCGGCCGGCCATCACGTCGCGGCTGCCGAGCCAGAGCACCAGCAGCACGCCGATGCCCATCAGCAGCTCGATGCTGGGATAGAAGACCCCCTGCAGCCGGATCAGCGTCCGGTTCCGCGACACGTACTCCTCGTTCGCGACGCGGAAGCGCTCGACCTCGTGCGGCTCCTGCCGGTACGCCCGCACGACCCGCACGCCGGCCAGCGCCTCCTGCGTGACGGCGCTCAGGTCCGAGAGCTGCGCCTGGATCCGCTCGAACCGCGTGTGGATCTGGGAGCCGAAGTAGCGGACGGCCACCGAGACCAGCGGCAGCGGCAGCAGCGACCAGAGCGTCAGGCTGACGTTGATCCGCAGCATCAGGACGATCGCGACCACGAAGGTCAGCACCGTCGTGGCCGTGTACATGACGGCCGGGCCGATCATCATCCGCACGGCGCTCAGGTCGCTCGTCGCCCGGGACATCAGGTCGCCCGTGCGGTTGGCCTGGTAGTACCCGAGGGAGAGCCGCTGCAGGTGGGCGAAGAAGTCGTTCCGGAGGTCGTACTCCAGGGCGCGCGACGCGCCGATGAGGACGCGCCGCATCAGGAAGCGGAACACGCCGCTGGCGGCGGCCAGGCCCAGGAGCAGCGCGGCATACCAGCGCAGCTTCGCCATGGTCACGCCGGCGGTCAGGTCGTCGATGGCGAACTTGAGCACCCAGGGGCTCGAGAGCTGGAGCGCCGTCGTCAGCACGACACACACCAGCCCCAGCACGAAGGCCCGGCGGTAGCGCGTCAGGTAGGCCAGGAGGCGCTGCCGGGGGGACATCCGCTGAGTATAGCGGCTGGGCTCCGGCCGAAGTAGAATGCGCCCCTATGCATGCACTCTACCTGGTTATTCCGGCCCTGCTCGTTCTCGCGATCGCCTACCGCTACTACAGCGCGTTCCTCGCCGCCAAGGTGATGATGCTGGACGACACGCGCGTGACGCCGGCCCATTCCAAGAATGACGGCTCCAACTACTTCCCGACCAGCCGGTGGGTGCTCTTCGGTCATCATTTCGCCGGGATCACCGGCGCGGGTCCGCTGCTCGGTCCCGTGCTCGCGATGCAGTTCGGCTACGCGCCCGGCATCATCTGGCTGCTGGCCGGGGTCTGCCTCGCCGGCGCCGTCCACGACATGCTCATCCTGTGGGCCTCCACGCGACGCGGCGGCCGGTCGCTGGCCGACATGGCGCGGACCGAGATCGGCCCGGTGGCAGGCGCCACGGCCGTGATCGCGATCCTCTTCATCCTGATCATCGCGCTCGCGGGCCTCGGCATCGCGATGCTGAACGCGCTGGCCGAAAGCTCGTGGGGCATCTTCACGATCGGCGCCACGATCCCCATCGCCGTCCTGATGGGCTTCCACATGTTCGTCTGGCGGAAGGGCAAGATTCAGGAAGCGACGGTCATCGGCGTCGGCCTGATGCTCCTCGCCGTGATCTTCGGCAAGAACGTGGCCGATTCCTCGTGGGGCCACTACCTCGTGCTGACCCCGCACCAGATCACGCTGGCGCTCGGCGTCTATGTGATGGCCGCGTCGGTCATGCCGGTCTGGATGCTGCTGACGCCGCGCTCCTACCTGAGCACCTTCATGAAGATCGGCGTCATCGTGCTGCTGGCGATCGGCGTCATCATCGTGAACCCCGAGATCCACATGCCGGCGTTCGGCCAGTGGAACATGGGCGGCGGCCCGATCCTCGGCGGCCCGCTCTATCCGTTCCTCTTCATCACCATCATGTGCGGGTCCATCTCGGGCTTCCACGCCCTGATCGGCTCGGGCACGACCTCGAAGCTGGTCGACAAGGAGAGCGACATCCGGCCGGTCGGCTACGCGGCGATGCTCTTCGAGGGGCTGGTCGGCATCATGGCGCTGATTGCGGCGTCCACGCTGCACCCCGGCGACTTCTACGCGATGAACGCCACGCCGGCCGTCTACGAGACGCTCGGCCTCTCAGTGGTCCACCTGCCGGATCTGGCGGCCCAGGTCGGCGAGAACGTCGTGGGCCGCACGGGCGGCGCCGTCTCGCTGGCAATCGGCATGGCCGATGTGTTCTCGAAGCTGCCGGGGATGAGCGCGCTTGTCTCCTACTGGTATCACTTCGCGGTCATGTTCGAGGCGCTCTTCATCCTGACGACGATCGACTCCGGCACGCGCGTCGGCCGCTTCCTGCTGCAGGAGACGATTGGCCGTGCGTGGCCGAAGTTCGCAGATACCAAGTGGATGCCGGCGAGCCTCACGGCCTCGGCCCTGATCGTCCTGCCGTTCTGCTACTTCATCTGGACGGGCAACATCGCGACGATCTGGCCGATGTTCGGCATCGCGAACCAGCTGCTCGCGGCGGTCGCGCTGGCGATCGGCACCACGGTCATCATCAACGAGGGCCGGAAGAACTACGCCTGGGTGACGATGGCGCCGCTGGTCTTCGTGACGGTCACGACGCTCTCGGCCGGGTACCTCAGCATCAAGGACAACTACTGGCCCAAGGCGATGAGCGGCGACCCGGCCCTCGTGACGATCGGGTGGGTCGATTCCGTCTGCACGGCGATCATGATGGCCTGCGCGATCATCATCCTCGTGGCCGCCGCCCGGAAGTGGATGCGGACCTTCTCGCAGGGCCCCGCGCCCGTGCTGCAGACGGCGTCGTAGGCACCTCCGCCGTTCGCGCGTTCACGGCACAGGCCGGATTCCCCAGGGAGTCCGGCCTGTTTCTCCGTACGGCCGTCCCCTGACCCGGGCCGTCTATCGGTTCTCCGAATGTCATCCGATACTGGAAGCATGTCGACCCGTTTCCCGCTCGTCGCCTCCCTGCTGCTGGCGGCGCTGGCCGCGGCCGTGCCCGCCAGCGCCCAGTTTCCGCGCGACGCGCCGCCGGTGCGCGACT
>JBFXBH010000285.1:0-2965 GCA_050183355.1 Vicinamibacterales bacterium
CTGGTCGAGCACCCAGCCGGTCAGGCTCGTGACGCGGGCCCCGATCGTGTCCATCCCGACGTCGCGCAGCAGGGCCAGCCCGTCGGACACGGCGGGAATGGACAGATAGTTCAGCGTGCCGTCCTCGAAGCCCGCTTCCCCTGGCGCCAGCAGCCGCGCTCGGCCCTGCACGGTGGCGAAGTTGACGGTGCCGCCCGCGAACCACGGCCGCCGGAGGCCCGCCAGCGCATCACGCCGCGCGATGAGGCACCCGACGCCGGTGGGATAACCGAACATCTTGTAGAACGACACGCTGACGAAGTCCGCCGGCGTGTCCGCGAGGGTCAACCGGTTCGTCGGCACGAACGCCGCCGCGTCCAGCAGGACATGCCACCCGTCCGCCCGGGCGTCCGCGACCAGGCTCAGCGGGTGCTTCACGCCGGAAAAGTTCGACTGCGCGGGATAGACGAACAGGCCGCGCCCGGCGGGCGCCGCGTCGCGCAGCAGCAACCGCAGCGCGGCCGGATCGAGCCGTAGGTCCGGCGTCGCGAGCGGCGCGTACGCGACGGGACCGCCCTTCGCGGCCGCGAACTCGCGCAGCCCGTTGGCCGAGTTGTGGTTGTCGGCCGCGAGCAGGAGCCCGCGATCGGCCGAGAACGGATACGCCTCGCCCACCAGCTTGATCGCCGTCGACGCGTTGGCCGTGAAGATCGCCGTGTAGGCGTCCGGGTCCGCGCCGAACCACGCGAGCACGTCGCGCCGCGCGGCCTCGACGCGCGCCGTGGCCGCCGACGACGGCGCATTCGCGGAGTGCGGGTTGCCGAAGACGCCGCCGGCCAGCCAGGCGGCGTGGTCCGTCACCTGGCGGCTCGCGTAGAGTCCACCGCCGGTGTAGTCGAGATACACCGTGCCGGACGCATCGAGGCGAGCGAAGTCCGACGCACGCAGGTCGTCGAGCCGGCGAGTCGCGGCGAAGTCGGGAAACGCCGCTTCGAAGGCGGCCTGAGCCGGTGACGTCAAACGGATCGCGTCAGCGCGCCAGCGGGTTCGGCCGCATCTGGAACTTGACGACCTGGCTCGTGGCGCCCCGCCCACCCTCACCGTGGAACGGCGTCCGCGTGGCGACGGTGGACCACAGCCCCCGGCCCTTCCAGCCCGCCTTCGGGTCGTCGACGCGGCCGTCGAGCCACTTCGCGTAGAAGCCATTCGGATACGGGACGCGCAGCACGATCCACTTGCCGTCCTTCAGCACGAGCAGGCCCTCCGAGGCGTTGCCGGTGTTGATGGGGGTGTTCGCCCCGAAGCCGCCGACGTCGAACCAGTCCACCCACGTGTAGTAGCTCGCCTCGACGCTGCCGGCGTCCTTGACGCCCTTGAACTGCGGCAGCGGCTCGGTGTGGAACGTCCACCCCTCGGGGCAGTGCTGTCCGGTGGCGTTCGGACCGTTCAGCGGCGCCTTGCACTTGCGCCGATCGAAGCCGGCGATCTGGCCGCTGGCGAGCGCGGCCCAGTAGACGCCGTTGCGGTCCACGTCGCCTCCGCGCGGCGAGTACCCCTGCACCGGTGCCTTCGAGTTGCCGTACGGCAGCTCGTAGTACTCGGCCAGCGCCGTCTCCGACGGGTTGGCACCGGGCACGAGCCGCACGATGCCGCCCGGGAAGCCGAGCACCGTGCCCCACACGGAGCCGTCCGGCGCCGGCGAGACGGCATAGAACGCACCGCCCAGCCTCCGGTCCTTCGCCGGGTCCATCGGCGCGTTCGGCTCGGTGTAGGCGTCGCGTCGGCCGTTCCCGTTCGTGTCGAGCACGAGCGGCGTCCAGCCCTGCGCGCGCTCTTCGTCGCCGGTCTCGTCGAACAGCTTGCGGTTCAACCAGCCGACCACCTGGCCGCCGCCGCTGGTCCACAGCGTCTGATTGGCGTCCTCGGCGAACATCAGGTGGTGCGTGCTGAAGCACGTGCCGATGTGCGTGAGCTTCTGGGTAGCGGGATCCCACATCGCGAGGTGGCGGCCCGCGCTCTTGAGCGGGAACGCCTTCGCCGATGGATGTGACGAGCCCTCCTGGCAGAACGCGGGATTCGCGGACGGCCGCACGGTGGAGGTCAGCCACACGCGGCCGCGCTCGTCCATCATCGGGTTGTGGACGTTGTTCTTGCTGTTCCAGATGGGGTCGTCATCCCAGTACGGCGAGGGGGCCGTCACCTTCGGGCTCACCGACGGCGGCGTGGCGGGGTCGCGCACGGTGAGCTTCACGCGCGTCGCCTCGTGCGTTCGCGGGTCGAGCACCGGCAGATAGTCCGCGCTGAGCTCCAGCGAACCGTAGACCTTGCCGTTCGCGTTGACCGTGGGCTTCCGCCGGTCGGTCGAGACCTCGTCATGCAGATAGGCGCGCGGGTCGGCCCAGTCCCACTGCGTGATGACGACGTTCCGCTCGACCCCCTGCGGCCGCGGCGGCGCCTGCGGCAGTTCGCCGGCGGCGATCCGGTCGGTCCAGTCCGCGAACATCGCCAGCGCCCGCGGGCGGCCGAGCGCGTTGACGAGATTGGCCATCTGGGCGCCGGCCTGGCCGGACAGGATCCGCCGCTCCCAGGCGGCCGTCGAGGACGAGAACGTGCCCAGGGCGGCGGGGATCTCGCGCGTGCCCTTCGTGCCGAGCTGATGGCACGACTCGCAGTTGCCGGACTTCACCATCCGCAACCATTCCGCCTGCGTCCTGAACTGCGGCGGCACGGCGTTGCCGCCCGTGCCCGGGAACTCGCTCGACTCCGGCGGACGCATCAGCGCGAGCCAGTAGCCGGCCGGATAGATCTGCGCCGCGGCCTTCGGGGACGGCGCGGGGACGGCCGTCAGGTTCAGTGCCTTGCCCGGCGCGGCTTCGACGCGCGGGGAGTCGACCAGGCCGTAGCCGCGGACCCACACGCGGTAGCTCGCCTTCGGAAGGTCCGGGATCAGGTAGCGGCCCCGGTCGTCGGTCACGACCGTGCGCGA
>JBFXBH010000286.1:0-2954 GCA_050183355.1 Vicinamibacterales bacterium
CGACGACGCGCCCGCAGCGACGATGAGCGTCGCCGGCACGCGGGCGGGATCGAGGACTACCGCCGCCCGTGCCGCGAGCTGCCGGCGGAAGGCGGCCACGGCCGGGGCCTGGAACAGCACGAAGTACACCTGCCGCTTGCCGTCACGTTTCAACGCCATGCACACGGGCTGGATGGGACTGGCTTCGAGCCCGGCCGTGCGCGCCTCCTGCAGCAGTTGCTCAGGAGTCATCGAGCCAGCCAGTGCGCTGTCGAATTCGTCCCGGAGCACGACCGGAAGGAACGAAACAGTCGGCGATGCGAAGGACTCCATCGTCCGCTGAAAGACCTGGTTGAAGAGCGCGTGGTTGAACCCGTCCGGTGCCTGCAGCCCCAGGAGGGTGCCGGTGTCGCCGTGGTCAGGGTCCAACGCCAGCGTCCATCCCTCGAGCGCTGTGCCGCTGATCGTGTACGCCTCGGTCCGGGTACTGCTGGCCGAGCGGACGAGCAGGACGCCCAGTAGCGCGAGAAGCGCCAGAATCACGACGGGTTTCACCAGGCGCTTCATTCCAGGCCTTCGATATCCCCGAGGTCTTTCGCGCGGCCCGTGGCCCGCTTGTTCTGGATGAACTCGGTCTTGCCAATGAAGTCGGCCTGGACGTCTCCGAACATCTGTCGGACGCGGTGCGGCCAGGCGTCCTCGAATGCGAGACCCGTCAGTTCGGTCAGCACATCGATCCTGAAAGGCGGCAGCCCGATCTGGTAGACCACGCCGGGTTTCGAGAAGTCCGCTTCAGCGAGTTCGGACATCGGAGCGCCGAACTCGGCGAGCGCGTGCATGACCCGCCGCGCGTTCTCGGGGGTCGCATCGACCCAGACATCCAGGTCGCCTGTCGCGCGGGGCCGGCCGTGCAGCGCCAACGCGTAGGCGCCCACAATGAGAAACCGGACGTCAGCCGCGATGAAGGCGCGTAACAGGTCGACGAAGTCCTGGCTCATGGGGTGGGCCGTGCTTGAGGCGCCATTGGTCCTCGCTCAGGCGGGCGGCGTGGAGCAGGCGGTCGGCCGGGGAGAGCTGCAGCCAGAACTCCCGGTCGTGCCGGTCAGCCTCGGCGGCCGACTCGAACCGGGAGATGGTCATGCGGGAGGTGCGGTCAGCGGCCATGACCCTTGAATTATCGCCCGAATCTCCAGGGAACCTTGCCCGTTTCACGGTGTTTAGCCTAAGATAAGTGTTTCTGTCCCATGGGCTTAGCCGTCCAGGGGCAGGTCGTGACCATGTTCGACGCGCTCAGCACCCGTCTCCAGTCCGTCTTCACGTCGCTCCGGCGTGAAGGGCGGTTGACGCCTGAAGTCGTCGAAGTCGCGTTGAAGGAGATTCGCCTCGCGCTGCTGGAGGCGGACGTCAACGTCAAGGTGGTCAAGGCGTTCATCGATAAGGTGCGGGATCGCGCCCTCGATGAGCAGGTGTTGAAGAGCCTGGACCCGAGCCAGCACGTCGTCAAGGCGGTGCGGGACGAGTTGCTGGCGCTGTTCGGCGAAACGAAAGGCGGGCTGGTTCCGGGGAACCGCTCGCCGCGGGTGGTGCTGATGCTCGGCCTGCAGGGCTCGGGCAAGACGACCACCTCGGGCAAGTTGGGCACGTGGCTGAAGAAGCAGGGGAAGCATCCGCTGCTGGTCTCCACGGACGTCCGGCGGCCGGCGGCCATCGCGCAGCTGGCGGTGCTGGGTCAGAAGGCGGACCTGCCGGTGTTCGATCCGGCGGGCAACCTCGACCCGGTGTCGCGCGCGGCGGGGGCGCTGGCCGAAGCGAAGGGCAAGGGGTTTGACACGCTCATCGTCGATACGGCAGGGCGCCTGCACATCGACGACGAGCTGATGCAGGAACTGGCCGCCATCAAGGCCGCCGTGCAGCCGAGCGATCTGCTGTATGTCGCGGACTCGATGACCGGTCAGGACGCGGTCCGTAGCGCGGGCGAGTTCAACGCGCAGGTCGGCGTCACGGGCGTCGTGCTGACCAAGCTCGACGGCGACGCCCGCGGCGGCGCGGCGCTCTCGGTCGTGTCGGTCGTCGGCGTGCCGATTGCGTTTGTCGGCAGCGGTGAACGGCTGGAGGATCTCGAGATCTTCCACCCGGACCGCATCGTGTCGCGGCTGCTCGGGATGGGCGATGTGCTGTCGCTCATCGAGAAGGCCGAGCAGGTCATCGACAAGGACGACGCGGCGGACCTGGAAGAGAAGCTTCGCAAGAACGCCTTCACGCTGGAGGACTTCGCGAAGCAGCTGAAGATGGTCAAGCGGCTCGGGCCGCTCGAAAGCATCCTCGGGATGATCCCGGGGATGGGGCAGTTGAAGGAAGCGGCGGCGGCGAAGCCGGACGAGAAGCAGTTGGGCCGCGTGGAGGCCATCATCTCGTCGATGACGCCGCAGGAACGCCGGAATCACACGGTGCTCAACGGCAGCCGCCGCAAGCGGATCGCCCTGGGCAGCGGGACGACGGTGGAAGAAGTGAACCGCCTGCTGAAGCAGTTCGTCGAGATGCAGCGGGTCATGAAGATGATGGGGCAGGGCGGCCTGCCAGCCATGGCGAAGGGCGGCATGAGAATGCCGCCGATGATGCCGGGTGGTGGAATGGCCGGCATGCCCGGCAAGAAGCGGAAGAAGGGCGGGCCCTGGGGCTCGTTCAAGTAGGAGGACAGATGCTTTCGATTCGTCTGCGGCGGATGGGTTCGACCAAGAAGCCGTTTTTCCGGGTGGTGTTGCAGGAGGCGCGGTCGGCGCGCGAGAGCGACTTCATCGAGAACCTGGGCACGTACAACCCGCGCAGCAAGCCGGCGAAGGTCGAGCTGGAGAAGGCCCGGATCGAGCACTGGCTGAGCAAGGGCGCGCGCCCGAGCGACTCGGTGCGGACGCTGCTGGCCAAGCACCTCTCGAAGGACCTGGGCGCGGTCGTGGCGCCGGTCGTCGCGGAGTAGC
>JBFXBH010000287.1:0-2915 GCA_050183355.1 Vicinamibacterales bacterium
GGCGGATGAAAGGATCGAATGGTCATGGCTCCATTCTCCTGTACCGGAGGCCGCGTCAGAACCGGATGAGACGCGTGGTCTTGAAGATCAGCGACCGGTTCATCAGCTCCGGGACGCCGGGACGGAGCGTGTCGCGCTGGTCGTTGTAGACGAGAAAGATCTCGCTGCCGGGCGTGTACTCCCAGCGGAGCCGGACGTTCGTGCCGAGCGTCCGCCCGGCCGAGTTGTACTGGACGAGCGCGCTGACGAACGTGCGCGGCGTCAGCGTGTAGGTGAGCCGCGAGCCGACGAGGCGCGTCGTGAACTCGCCGGCCGGCAGCGCCACCCAGTTGAACGTCGTGCTCGGCTCGATCGAGAACTGGCGGCTGAACTCGAAGCGGCCGCCGGTGAATCCCACCGACCGGATCGTCCCGTTGTAGAACTCCCCGGCCTGCACGGACAGCGTGCCCGAGAGGCGCCGCTGCTGCGTGAACGTGAAGGAGGCCTGCACGTCGTTGAACGCGTAGTCGGCCACGGGCAGCGTGACGCCGGACGCGATGGCGAACGGCCGCGGCAGGTACTCGAACGAGTGGTTGACCTGCGTGCTGAGCCGGTCGCCGTTCTGGAACTCGATCGCGAACTGGCCGGACAGGTCCTCCGACTCGACGCGTCCGCGGCTGTTCGCGATGCTCGACCCCTGCACCTGGTAGGTGTACTTGCGGACCCTGCCCACCGTTCCGGGGCGCGGACTGAAGCGGAACAGCGCCTGCGTCTTCGCCATGTCGGGACGCCGTACGAAGCCGACGCCGGGGTCGAAGGCCGGCCCCACGTACAGGCGCTCGGCCTGCGCGCCCCATCGGTCGCCGGTCCAGTCGAGCTGCGCGCGGTAGCTCGTGTCCGCGACACGACCCTCGGTGCGGGCCCAATAGGCGTTCGCGAAGACGTCCTTGAAGAAGGTCAGCGCGGTGTCGACGCCGTACATCGTGTTCCGCCCCGGCGCCGTCTCCCCACGTGACCGGTACGTCGCCATCGCGCCGATGCTGCTCCGCTTCAGCAGGTCGCGTTTGACGCGCGCGACGCCGAAGTTCGTGCCCGGCAGGCCCAGCGCGACGGCGTCCTCCGACTGCATGTCGATGAGACCGATGACAAACGGCCCGGTCCGGCCCGTCAGGCGCCCGCCGGCGCGGATCGGGACGACCTGCCCCCGGCCGAGCCCGATGCGCCGGCTGTAGAACATCGTCGGCGTGTCGGTCGACGAGCCGCCGATCGCACCGGCGCCGCCGAACGCGAACACGCCCTGGTTCTCGAGGAAGAACTCCCGCTTCTCGGGGAAGAACAGGCTGAAGCGGGTCAGGTTGACCTGCTGTTCGTCGGCCTCCACCTGCGCGAAGTCCGTGTTGTAGGTCAGGTCGGCGGAGAGATTCCCGGTCACGCCCCAGCGGGCGTCCACGCCGAAGTCACCGTGCGGACTGTTCGAGACGGGCGGCCTCGCCGTGCGATCCGTCGAGAGGCTGCCGGTGACGTACGGCTTCACGTCGAGCCGGACGCCGGTCGGCGGCACCTCCAGACCCACCAGCGTCGCCCACGTCGACACGGCCAACATGCCGCGGTTGGCAAACGTGCGCGGCACGTGGGTGACATAGGAGATCTCGTTCTTCCACTTGTTCTCGCGGCGGAGCTGCATGCCCCACTCCCGCGCACCGGCCGGATAGCGCAGCGATTTGAACGGCATCCGCGCCTCGACGGTCCAGCCGCCGTCGAAGCGGCCCGCCTTCACGAGCCAGACCGGATTCCAGTCGCCGTTGTAGCCGCGCTCGTCAGTGACCTGGCCGTCCATGAAGGCGCCGAGCGGCGTCACGTTGAACGTGAAGCCGTTGCGGCGATCCTTGAACGTGTCGAACGAGAAGCCGACGAACTCCTGGTTCGTGATGTTCACGCTGTCGCGGCGCATCTCGTCGGCGATCATGCGGTCCAGGTTCGACTCCCAGCAGCGGAACGTGACGTAGATCGCCTCGTCGTCAAAGAGCACCCACACCTCGGTCTTCTGGGTGGCGGGCGGTCCCTGCTGCGGCTCCACCTGGATGAAGTCCGAGATGGACGGCACGTCGCGGTACGTCGCCTCGTCGAGCACGCCGTCGATCTTGATCGTGCCGGCCAGCCGCACGGCGCGCAGCGTGACGCGCCCGGCCTCATCGATGGACTGCACGACGCCGGGCGCTTCGGCGGGGGATGCGGGCGCGGCCGGCTGGGCCTGCGCGAACGGCGTCAGGCCGGGCACCCCCGAGCAGGCCACCAGCAGCACGGCCGCGGCACGAACCGGGATGCGCATCAGGCGATCGCTGTCGGGGTCCGGGATGGGGCCGCTAGAACCGGAGCAGCCGATTCACCTTGACGATGAAGGCGCGGTTCGTGAGATCCGGAAAACCAAGCCCGCGCGTGTCGCGCTGGTCGTTGTAGACGACGAACATCTCGCTGCCCGGGATGTACTCCCACCGGAAGCGGACGTTGGCCGCCAGCGTCCGGGCGGTCGAGTTGTACTGCACGAGCGCGCTGACGAACATCAGCGCCGTCGGCGTGAACGTCGCGCGCGTGCCGATCAGGTTCGTGTTGAACGTGCCCTGCGGCAGCTCCACGTGGTTGAGCGTCACGGTCGGCTCGACCGACATCTTCATGTGGAGCTGGATCCGGCCGCGGCTGAAGCCGACCGTGCGCTTCGTGCCGCCGTAGAGCGTGCCGTACTCGACCGAGGCGATGCCGTTGAAGCGCCGCTGCTGGCCGATGTTGAAGGTCAGCTTCAGGTTGTCGTAGTCGTAGCCGCCGATCGGCACCGTCACCGTCGGGGCGATGCGGAACGGCGCCGGGATGTACTCGTAGGTGCCGGTGTAGGCGACGGCCAGCCGGTCGCTGTTCTGGTACTCGATCGCGCCCTCGAGGTC
>JBFXBH010000288.1:0-2913 GCA_050183355.1 Vicinamibacterales bacterium
TACTCGCGCCGGATGACGGACCGCGCCGAGCGCGTCAAGGAACGCGAGTCGTCGCTGGTCGAGCGGGCGTTCGAGGTCCTGTCGTCCATCGCGGCGGTCAAGAGCTTCACGCGCGAGCGCGAGGAACTGGACCGCTTCGTCGGCGTCGGCACGGAGACGATGCAGGCGCGGCTGCGGCTGACGTGGCAGGAGTCGCTGTTCTCGGTCTGCGTGACGGTGATCACGCTGGCCGGCACGGCGCTGGTGCTGACCGTCGGCGGCCTGCACGTGCTGGACGGCACCCTGACCGTCGGCAGCCTGCTCGTGG
The DNA here is from genome assembly GCA_050183355.1 of Vicinamibacterales bacterium. Taxonomy (GTDB): domain Bacteria; phylum Acidobacteriota; class Vicinamibacteria; order Vicinamibacterales; family UBA2999; genus CANKJK01. The sequence continues at coordinate 308 of JBFXBH010000288.1, forward strand.
TCGTCGCCTACCTCGCCGCCGTCTACAACCCGCTGAGCGCCATCGCGCACACGACCGGCTCGCTGCAGCACGCGCTCGTCAGCGTGCGCCGGGTGCGGGAGATCCTGGCACTCGCGCCGGAGCCGTTCAACGCGCCGGGCGCCCTCGACGCCGGCTCGCTCAGGGGCGAGATCGAGTTCGACCACGTCGGCTTCGCCTACGACCAGTCGCGGACGGTGCTCGCCGACGTCAGCTTCACGGCGAAGCCGGGCGAGATGGTGGCGCTGGTCGGCCTGACCGGCGCGGGCAAGACCACGATCGTCAACCTGATCCCGCGCTTCTTCACGCCGACGAGCGGACGGGTGCTGATCGACGGCGTCGACGTCTCGCGCTACGAGCTGCGGTCGCTGCGCACGCGGATCGCGCTGGTGCCGCAGGAGGCGGTGCTGTTCGGCGGCACGATCGGCGACAACATCCGCTACGGCCGGCCGGACGCGACGGACGAGGAGATGCGCGAGGCGGCGAAGGCCGCGCATGTGGCGCCGTTCGTCGAGCGCCTGCCGCAGGGCTACGACACGCCGGTGGCCGAGGCGGGGGCGTCACTCTCCGGCGGCGAGCGCCAGCGGCTGGGCCTGGCCCGTGCGCTGCTGAAGCGCGCGCCGATCCTGATTCTCGACGAGCCGACCTCGGCGCTGGACGCCATCTCCGAGGAGGCCGTCTTTGACGCCCTGCGGACCATGCGCGAGGGGCGCACGACGATCGTCATCGCCCACCGGCTTTCCACGATCCGCGACGCCAGCCGCATCCTCGTGCTGCACGAGGGGAGGCTCATCGCGCAGGGCACGCACGACGAGCTGATGGCCTCCTCCGATCTGTACCGCCGGATGTGCGCGCGCCTGTCCGTTGGCCGGTCGCTCGACGAGCCCGAGTCGGTCGACGAGATCATCAAGGCCCTCGTGTGAAGGTCGTCGTCGCGGGCATCATCGCCCGCTATCCGTTCGGCGGCGTGACGTGGTGCTCGCTGATGTACCTGCTCGGCCTGCGGGACCTCGGCCACGACGTGCTCTACATCGAAGATACCGGCGAGTGCGTCTACGACCCCGAGCGGAACACCATCTCGGAGGACCCCGGCTACGGCACGCGCTACATCCACGCCGCGCTCGCCCCGCACGGCTTCGGCGACCGCTGGAGCTTCGTCAACTACGACGGCACCCATCACGGCCTGACGAAGGAGGCCGTGGCCGCGTTCTGCGCGGACGCGGACCTCTTCATCAACCTCTCGGGCGGCTCCTGGTTCTGGCGGGACGAGTACGCACGCATTCCCCGCAAGGTGTTCATCGACACCGACCCGGTGTTCACGCAGCTCGCCATCGCCAAGGGCGAGCCGTGGTACGTGGAGTTCTTCCGGCGGTTCGACCGGCTCTTCACGTTCGGCGCCAACATCGGCACGCCGGCCTCGGATGTGCCCACCAGTGGCTTCACGTGGGAGAAGACGTGGCAGCCGGTGACGATGCGCCACTGGGAAGGCAGCGGCGCACCTGCGCTCGACCGGTTCACGACGGTGATGACGTGGAAGACGCAGAGCTTCACCGACGTGGACGGCAACAAGGACCGCGAGTTCGTGAAGTTCATCGACCTGCCCGTGCAGCTGCCCGGCCGGTTCCGCCTGGCCGTCAACGGCCCGGACGGCCTGCTGCGGGAGCGCGGCTGGGACCCGGTGGACGCCATGGCGGCCTCCCGCACGCCGGAGGCCTATCGGCAGTTCGTGCAGGCGTCGAAGGCGGAATTCGGCGTGGCCAAGCACGCCTACGTGTCGCGCCGGTCGGGGTGGTTCTCTGACCGCACGGAGTGCTATCTCGCCGCCGGCCGCCCGGCCGTCGTGCAGGACACGGGCTGGAGCGCCCACCTGCCTCACGACGCGGGCCTGCTGCCGTTCTCGACGCCGGAAGAGGCCGTCGAGGCCGTGCGCCGCGTCGATCGGGACTACGCCAGGCACGCCAGGGGCGCGAGCGCGATCGCCCGCGAGCACTTCGACGCCGGCCGCGTGCTGACCGCGCTCATCGCTCGCTGCACCTGACACCCCGCCGGCGCCGTCAGCGCCCCCGCCACGCGCGCGGGGCCCGCGGGGTCACTTACCGTGACGCGGTGACGGCCGTCGGCGCGTCCGGCGCCCGCCGCATCTGGAACGGCGCGCTCTTCACGATCCCGAGGACCAGGTCCGAGAACTTGTAATTGCCGGCGCGGGCGCCGCGCAGCGTCTGACGCACCGACGGCGCGTCATAGGCCTCGAACGGACGGCCCAGCGCGTAGATCAGCAGCTTCTCCGTGAACGTCCGGAGGAACGGACCCGGATTGCCGAGAATCTGCTGGCGGAAGTCGCCCAGCGTCGAGAACTTCGAGCCGTCCGGCATCATGCCCGCCGGGTCGATCCGCGCGAACGACCGGTCCACCTCGCGCCACTTGCCCACGGCGTCGAACTGCTCGAGCGCGAACCCCACCGGGTCGATCACGTTGTGGCACCCCGCGCAGACGGGGTTCGCCCGATGCTTCGCCATCAGCTCCCGGACCGAGAGCACGCGTCCGTCGTCCTGCTTCTGCTCGGGCAGCGGCGGCACGTTGGCGGGCGG
>JBFXBH010000289.1:0-2893 GCA_050183355.1 Vicinamibacterales bacterium
GGGATCGCCGGCTTTCTGCTGACGCGGCGCGCGCTGCAGCCCATCGCCCGCATGGCCCGCCGTGTCGAAACCATGTCGGCCGAACGCCTCTCCGAACGGCTGCCGGTGGAGGGCGCGGATGAGGAGCTGGCGCACCTGGCCGGCGTCTTCAACAGCCTGTTCGACCGCGTCGAGGGCGCGATCGCGCGGCTGCAGCGCTTCACCGCGGATGCCTCCCATGAGCTGCGCACACCGCTGGCGGCCATCCGGGCCGTGGGCGAAGTCGGCCTGGAGCGGGCGAAGACGCCCGAGGAGTACCGCGAGGTCATCGGCAGCATGCTCGAGGACGTGAACCGCCTTGCGATGCTGGCCGACTCGTTGCTGGAACTGGCCCGGGCCGACAGCGGCGCGGCCGGGTCCAGGAAGGAACGCGTCGAACTGGGACGGGTCGTCCGCGAGGCTGTCGACACGGTTGCCGTGCTCGCCGACGAGAAGCACCAGAGCCTGACGGTCGGCGGCGACGACGGCACGGTGGTCCTGGTCGATGCCGTGTTGCTTCGGCAGGCGCTCGTGAACGTGCTCCACAACGCCGTGAAGTTCACGCCGGACGGGGGCGCGATCACGGCGACAATCCGGCGCGCGGGTGAGCAGGTGCTGGTGGATGTGGCGGACAGCGGACCCGGCGTGTCGGAGGCCGAGTCGGCGCTGGTCTTCGAGCGTTTCTATCGCGTGGACCCGGCGCGCGGGCGACCGCCGCTCTCGGGCGGTGCCGGGCTGGGGCTCTCGATTGCCCGCTGGGCGGTGGAGGCCAACGGCGGCTCCATTGCGCTGTCGAGCACGGAGGGCCGGGGTACGACGGTGCGCATCACGCTGCCGGTCGCGCCCTGACGTCAGCGCCCGGACAGGATCTCCATGTTCAGCTCGGAGACGTCGTGGCCCGGCAGCTCCTGCTTGAAGCGGTTCTGCTCGTCGACCACGATCATCCGGGGCGTCACGGTTTCGTCCGTCACGGCGAACGCCGCGATGATGACGCGGTCACCCGCGTGGAAGTGCCGGGCGGCGGCGCCGTTGACGACGACCTGGCCGCAGCCCCGCGGCAGGGGAATGGCGTAGGTCTCGATCCGCTGGCCGTTGTTCACGTTCCACACGGCCACCTGTTCGCCCGCCACCAGGTCGCTCAGATCCATCAGGTCGCGGTCGATCCCGATGCTGCCGATGTAATGGAGGTCCGCGCCGGTCACCGTGGCGTGGTGGATCTTGGACTTGCAGATGAGGCGCAGCTTCATCACCAGCCACTGTACCCGACAGGCGCCCCGCCAGGCGACCGGCGCGGACCGGACCGGCCGGTCACGGCCCGAATCAGCGTCCGGGCGGGTTGACCGGCATGTTGTCGATGAGCCGGACGCCGTCGACCCAGAGGGCCCCGGCCACCAGCGCCGGCCGCTCGACGTGTCCGACCGGCTGCATGGTCACGGTGTCCACGACCTCCAGGTACTCCAGCCGCACCGAACCGTCGGCCGGCACGGTGGCAGCCCCGGCCTCCCGTGCCGCCGCAACGCCGGACCCGGTCGAGAGGGCGTGAACGGTCGTCCAGATGGCCTTGACGAGCGCCAGGCCGGACTGGCGGCCCTTCGCCGTCAGGCGCCGGTTCCGCGAGCTCATCGCCAGGCCATCCGCCTCCCGGACCGTCGGCGCGCCGACGACCTCGACGGGCACGTTGAAGTCGGCCACGAGCCGCCGGATGATGGCCAGCTGCTGGGCGTCCTTCTCGCCGAAGTACGCGCGGTCGGGCTGGACGATCTGGAACAGCTTCATCACGACCGTCGCCACACCCGCGAAGTGGCCCGGCCGTGACGCGCCGCAGAGGTGGTCGCCCAGCGGACCCGGGCTGATGCTCGTCAGGGGCGGTTCGGGATACATCTCGGCCGGTGCCGGCGCGAAGACCGCGTCCGCGTCATGCCCTCCGCAGAGCGCGAGGTCGGCCACGAGGGTGCGCGGATAGCGATCGAGATCGTCCTTCCTGTCGAACTGCAGGGGATTCACGAAGATGCTGACCACGACGGTTGCGTCGCGCTCACGCGCCATCCGGATCAGCGACGCGTGCCCCTCGTGCAGGGCACCCATCGTGGGCACGAAGCCGACGCTGCCCGTGTGCCGCCGCTCGGCCAGCCAGGCACGGAGCGACGCGATCGATGTGAAGAGCGCGGGTGCGTCCCCGCGCGGCGGCTGCCGGGTCATCGGGCGGCGAGCGCCCGGGCCAGCCAGTCGGTCAGGCTCTTCGTGAGGTCCTGGCTCACGTTGCGGTCGGCGAGCGTGCCGTACTCGGTGACCTCGCCGGTCGTGGCCGGCACGAGCAGGTGGTTGACGCCCTTGACCGTCACGACCTCGATCGACTTCGACTTGCTGACCTTCTTCGCCAGCGCGCCAAGGCGCTCGGCGTGCGCCGCGGGCACCTGCTGGTCGAGCTCGCCCTGGAGGATCAGCAGCGGCTGGTCGATGTCCTTGAGCGGCTTCGCCGGGTCGTACTGCAGGAAGCTCTGGAACCATGGCGTGTCGGCGGCCCGGAACTGCCGGGGGATCAGGTCCCATCCGGTGCCGGTCAGCACGGCAGCGTGGATGGCCTTCTGCAGCGCCACCTTCTGCTGGCGCTCCTCCGGGGGCGTCTTCGCGAGGTCGAGCGCATGGCTCTGCTGTTCCAGCACGAGCTCCGCGCCGGTCGACGCCGGTCCAGCGATCGACGCCACGGCGGCCACCTTCCCGTCGCGGCTCGCCGTCACGAGCGCGACAGCGGCGCCCTCGCTGTGTCCCACGAGCGCGATGCGCTTCGTGTCGACGTCCTTCCGGTTCGAGAGCCACCGGAGCACGAGGCGTGTGTCGTTGGCGAAGTCGGAGAGCGTGGCCGCCTCGGCGCGCC
>JBFXBH010000290.1:0-2878 GCA_050183355.1 Vicinamibacterales bacterium
GCGGAAGGTGACGTAGATGGCCTCGTCGTCGAAGAGGATCCAGGCCTCGGTCTTCTGCGACGCGGGAGGGCCCGACAGGGGCTCGGCCTGGATGAAGTCCGAAATGGACGGCACGTCGCGGTAGACGGCCTCGTCCAGCTGGCCGTCGACCCTGAGCGGCCCCGGCAACGCCACGGCACGGAGCGTGACGTGCCCCGAAGCATCCCTCGACAACACGGGTGCCCCTGCCCCGCTGATCGGCTCCCCGCTGCGTGGCGTCTGGGCCGCCGCGCCGCACGCGCACAGCGTCAGCCACAGGACCAGTTCGGCGGCCAGGAATCGACGCCGCATCTGCTGCTACGGCTGCGCGAGCTTGAGCAGCAGGTCCTGCGCGCGCTCGTACTGCGGCGCCAGCTCGAGCGCGGCCAGCACTTCCTTCTTCGCGTCCGCCTTCTGGCCATTCGCGGCATAGGCCTCGGCCAGCCGCGTCCGCGCCGCGGCCTTGTCCACGGTTCCGGCGGCGAGCACGGACCGGAACGCCCGGATGGCCGTGGCGGCGTCTCCACTGGCGAGCGCGGCGTTGCCGAGCGACAGTTGGGCGTCGACATCGAACGGGTCGATGCTCGCCACCCGTGCGTACGCGGCCATCGTGCGCTTCGTGTCGCCCCTGGCGGCCACGAGCCCCGCCCTCGTGCGGGCGGATTCGATGTCGTTGGCGTCCACCTGCGCGAGCGCGTCCAGCGCCGCGAGCGCGCGGTCCGGCTGCTTCGCCGCGACGGCCAGCGCGGCGATCCTCACATTCGGGCTGTCCTTCCCGGTGGCCGGCGGCGCCAGCTTCGCGGCGCGCTCGTACGTCGCGATCGCCGAGGCGGCCTCCCCCGCCCGCTCGTACGCATCGGCAAGCCGCATCAGCACCGGGAAGCTGCCGGGGTGCTGGTCGGCCAGCGCCTTCAGGCCGTCGAGCGTCGTGGTCTTCGCGAGGGTCTCGGGGGCCTTCATCGCGGACCGCAGCGCTCCGAACTCCCGCGCCGTGTACGCGTCGAACCCTTTCTGCAGGTCGTCCATCGTGATGCCGAGCGCGGCCTTGAGCGCGCCATCGGTATCGACGCCCGTCGCGTAGGCCTCGACCAGCGCCCGCAGCTTCGGCTGCCCGTAGGCCTCGTGAATGTGCGCCACCACCTGCGACGCCTGGAAGTAGGCCATCGAGATGGTCTTCGGGTCGCTGAAGCCGGCGTTGAGGTTCTTCAGCGTCATCACGCCGCCGTGGTCGAGCGCGTGGGCGAACTCCAGCTCCTGCTCCCGACCCCACTCCCGGCGGGCACGCTTCTCCTCGAACACGGAAATGCCCTCGGTCAGCCACCGCGGCACGCGCTGCCCGGACAACTGGACGGTGATGACGTGGGCCAGCTCATGCCAGAGGGTCGCGCCCCAGTTGAACTCGCCCGGTGGCCGGGCCTTCGGCGAGTCGAGCGTGACCACCTGCCCGAAGCAGGCGCCCAGCGCGCCGATGAACCCGGGCAGACCGATCGTCCGCACGGCGAAGTCGTCATGCTTCGGGAACATCTCGATCAGGAGCGGCCCCTTCGGCGTGAACTGCCAGGTCCGCGAGAGCGCCGCGACGGCCTCCTTCGCGAGCGGCAGCGCGTGTTCGCGCATCACGGCGGCCTCGTCCGGATGGAAGCGGAAGACCAGGTCCCCGTCCGTCACGGTCACGAACGTGTCCAGCGTGTCGAGCAGCGCCAGCGAGTTGAACGTCACGACGTCGTAGGGATCGAGCTTGAAGGCGGCATCGAGCGCCTTCCGCGCGCCCGGTTCGTCCCCCGTCCGCAGCAGGTGCATGCCGAGCATGGCCAGCGCCCGCGACGAGTCCGGATCGAGCGCGAGCGCGCGCCGCGTCAGCGCCACGGCCTCCTCGAACCGGTAGGCCCGGGCCGCGTGCTCGCCGGCGATCCGGTAGACGTCCGCGTAGCGCGGGTTGATGGCGAGCACGCCGGCGACCGCCTTCTCGAAGTCCACCGTCCGGTCGTCCACGTAGAGCAGCGCGGCGTCGAGCGCCCGGGCCTCCAGGCAGTTCGGATTCGCGGCGAGCGCCCTCCCGATCAGGGCCCGGGCCTCCGCGCGCTTCGAATCGCCGAGTTCGATCTCGGCAATCAGCAGCAGCGCGTCCACGTGGCCGGGCTCCGCCGCGAGAATCGCCTCGGCCGCCTTCCGCGCCTCGGGCGGATTACTGTCGGCGAGCACGCGCGCCATGCCGATCTGTGCCGGCACATGCTTCGGGTTGACGTCGAGCGCCGCCTTGAACGACTTCGCGGCCTCGGCCTGGCTGTACTTCTCCTGGAACAGCTCGCCCCACGCCGTGTTCACCGCCACGTCGGCCGGCGCGATCCGGTTGGCGTCTCGGAACAGGCCGTTGGCCTCCTCGAACCGGCCCAGCGCGCGGGCCGCGCGGCCGGCGCGCAGCAGCCGGGCGGGCGCCGGGCCATCGCTGTTGCGCGCGACCACGGCGCCGAGCGTGCGCTCGGCCTCGCGGCGGCCCAGGTAGTGCTGCAGCAGGCCCAGTTCCAGCGCGGCGTCGCCGCCGGGGTCCCGCCCGGCGGGGCCCGCGAGGACCGTGAGCGCCTCGGCGTACCGGCCGCGGGCGATGTCGGCGCGGGCGGACGTCAGCGTCGCGTCAGCCGGTGCCTGCGCGAATCCAGGCACCGGCGCGACGAGGAGCGACGCCAGCCCGAGTGCGGTGACCGTTCGACGTCCGTGAGGAAGGCCCGCGCGCGGCATGGCTGCGCGGAGTATACCAACCGGGTCAGCGCGTCAGCGCACGCTCCTCGATCTGCACGCGCCGCCACATCAGCAGCACGAACCAGATCGTCGCGACCCCGCCCACCCACCCGGCGTGGACCAG
>JBFXBH010000291.1:0-2814 GCA_050183355.1 Vicinamibacterales bacterium
CATCGAAGTTGCCGCCGATGGTGATGGGCACCTGGTCCGCGACGCGCCGCACGTTCTCGACGATGCGGTCGAACGTGCCCTGGCGCCCGCGCAGCGGACGCATGCGGTCGTGCGTGGCCTTGTCGCCATCGAGCGTCACCTTGACGCCGGAGAGTCCGAAGGGCTTCAGCCGGCCGACGAGCTCGGGGGTGAGCAGCAGCCCGTTGGTGACGATGTTGATGGTCTGCCGCGCGCCGACGGCCTGCGTGAGGGCGTGACCCTGTTCGGCGAGGTAGTAGATGACGGGCAGATTGAGCAGCGGCTCGCCGCCGAAGAAGGTCAGCGCGAGCCGGCGCGGCTGCACCGCGTCGAGGCGGTCCTTGATCCACCCGGCGACCTTCGCGGCCGTCTCGAGCGACATCTTGTGTGCGAAGAGGTTGTGGTCGTCGTGGTCGCCCTGCAGGCAGTAGTCGCACGCGAAGTTGCATTGGAGCGTGGTGAGCACGGTCACGCGGAGCGTGTCGCCGTCCTCACGGACGTTCGCGAAGTACTCCTTGAGCGTGTCCTGCTCGGCCTCGTGGCTGGGCACGATGAAGCCCTGGTCGGCGAGCTCGGTCAGCGTCTCCCGCTCCTCCGCGGTAAAGGGTCCGCCTTCCGCCGCCCGGTCCAGCAGCGGCAGCACGTCGGGCGTCACCAGGAGCTGGGCGTCGGTCAGCGTGTTCAGCAGGAAGACCTGGTCGCGCTCGGGGAGCGGAACCCGGACGGTGAACTTCGAGGGCTGCATGCCCCCTGAAGGGGCAACGGCCGTTCCGGGCCGGTTTCATGCAGGGTGACCGGTGCGTGCCAACCCGTGAACGGCCGTGAACTGGCCGGAAAGACGGGCCGATCTCAAGTTTTGGGCAAATGGCGAAACGCAGCGGGACCGGCCAACGGATTGGCCGGTGCGGTCAGTGCATTGTCTGCTCGCGGCCGGGTGTCGGGCGGACAACCTGACGCACTTCGAGGCGGTCCATCTTGTGCTTCAGCGTGCTGAGCGGGATGCCCAGCGCGCGGGCGGTGGCGGCGATGTTCCAGCCCCCGCGCTCCAGCGCGCGGATCAGGAAGTTCCGCTCGAAGGCGGCCAGCGCGATGTCCAGCCGGTTCTCGTTGTCGCGCGCGGCATCCTCGGCGCGGGCCACGTGCATCTCGTAGGGCAGGTCGGCGTCGGTGATCCACTCGGAGTCGGCCAGCGCGACGAGCCGGGCGATCAGGTTCTCCAGCTCGCGGATGTTGCCGGGCCAGCGGTGCGCCTGCAGGATCGCGAGCGTCGAGTCCGAGATGTCGGTGACCGGCTTGTGAAAGCGCGCGGCGTAGCGCCGGATGAACACCCGTGCCAGCTCGGGCAGGTCCGCGAGGCGGTCACGGAGCGGCGGCAGGCTGATGGGCACCACGTTGAGGCGGTAGAAGAGGTCCTCGCGGAAGCGCCCCTCACGGACGGCCCGCTGCAGGTCCATGTTGGTGGCGGCGATGAGCCGGAAGTCGGTGCGGATCGGGCGCGTGCCGCCGACGCGCTCGATTTCGCCCTCCTGCAGCGCGCGCAGCAGCTTCGCCTGCAGGTCCACGCGGAGGTCGCCGATCTCGTCGAGGAACAGCGTGCCGCCCGAGGCCAGCTCGAACTTGCCGATCTGCTGCTTGACCGCTCCCGTGAAGGCCCCGCGCTCGTGTCCGAACAGCGTGCTCTCCACCAGCTCCTTCGGGATGGCGGCGACGTTCACGGCCACAAACGGCGCGTCGGCGGCGGCGCCGGACCGCTCGTGGATGTGACGGGCGAGGAGCTCCTTGCCGGTGCCGCTCTCGCCCAGAATCAGCACCGTGGCCGGGAGCGGCGCCACCTTCTCGATGACGGCCATGACCGCGTGCATGGCCGGGCTGGCGCCCGCCACGAACTCGCGCCCGGTGGCGTCCTCGACCTCGGCCGAGAGGCGCATGACCTGCCGGTTCATCGACTGCCGCTCGATGGCCTTCGTGACCAGCGAGCGGACCGCGTCGTAGTCGAATTCCTTGGTGACGTAGTGATACGCGCCGCGCTGCATCGCGGTCACGGCGCACTCCAGTTCGCGCACGGCGGAAATCACGATGACCTCGCAGAGGGGGTAGTTCTCCTTCGCGATGGTCAGGACGTCGAGGCCGCCGATGCCGGGCAGGCGGACGTCGAGCAGGACGAGGTCGACGTGCTCGGCCTGCATCAGCGCCAGGCCGCCCTCGCCGCTCGAGGCGAAGAGCAGGCGGAAGTCGGCGCGCAGGATCACGCCGAGGGTCTCGCGGGTCCCTTCGTCGTCGTCGATGATGAGGATCGTCTTCCGGCCTGCTGCCATGGCTCGCGTGAGGCGCGATGCGGCATTGTACCCGCGCCTTGACACCCTTGGATGAGGTCGATAAGGTACCGATCCGGAACGGTAAGCCTCGCGAAATGATGCTGTTATGGGGAATCGCGGGCGTGTCGCTCGTGGTGTCCATCGTGTCTTGGCTGCAGGCCCGGCGGACATCCCGGCAACTGGCGCAGCTCACGGAGCGGTACTGGGAACTGCGGTACCAGCACGGCGAGTTGCGGGTCCAGGTGCAGCGCGAACTGGGTGCCGGACCAGAACCCGTTTCATCCCTGCCTCGGCCCGCCGAGGCCTTCGTTCCCCTTGCGTCCGTGAAGCGCTGAGCGGTCAGGCCGCGCGGCTCGGTGCCGCCAACGGTCTCGTCCGGTGAGGAGTGTGTGTGTCGAACGCCTATGACCTGGTTGTGATCGGAGCCGGAACCGGTGGTTACGTGGCCGCCATCCGTGCCTCTCAGCTCGGCATGAAGGTC
>JBFXBH010000292.1:0-2783 GCA_050183355.1 Vicinamibacterales bacterium
ATGCTGCACGCACGGATGGTGCGCCCGGCCACCGTCGGCTCCACGCTCGTCGCGGCCGGCGCGCTGGATCGCCGGAAGTTCCCGACGGCGGAAGTCGTCGTCAAGGGCAACCTCGTCGCGGTCGTCTCGCCAGGTGAATGGGAGGCCGTGCAGGGCGCGCAGGCCGTCGCGGCGGCAACGAAGTGGACGCCCTGGTCCGGCCTGCCGGGCAGCGACAAGGTCGTCGAATCGCTGCGCGGCGTGACGTGGGAGCTCGCGGGCAAGAAGGGGGACGGCGCGAAGGTCGACGCGGCGCTGGCCGGCGCCGCGAAGGTCATCACCGCCACCTACGAACAGGGATGTGTCCGGCACGCGCCGATGGGGGCGTTCGTCGCCACCGCGGATGCGCGACCCGACGGCTCGGTGACGATCTGGGCCCAGTCGTCGCAGCCGCAGGGCGCCCGCGCGAACATCGCCAACACGCTCGGCATTCCGTTCGAGAAGGTCACCGTGCGGTGGGCGCAGGGGCCAGGGCAGTACGGCCGCACGACGTATGGCGGCGACAGCGCCATGGCGGACGCCGCGATTCTGTCGACGCTCCTCGGAAAACCCGTGCGCGTGCAGTGGACGCTGGCCGAAGACCTGGCGTGGTCGAGCCTCTCCCCCGCCTGGTACGACCACGTGAAGGCCGGCCTGGACGCGGAGGGCAATCTCGTCGCGCTGCAGAACGACTGGTACTCCCCGCACGAGAACGACGCCCGGATGCTGGGCGCGATCCTCGCCGGGATGCCCACGCTCTCGCCGGGCATCATGCATCCGTTCCAGGCGGTGGCGACCGTGTGGCCCTACGACAAGGCCGTCGCGCTCGAGCAGGTCTTCACGGCGGAGAACATCGCCAACGGCGCGGCGGCCGGCGGGCTGCGCGGGAACATCATGCGCACGCCGCAGCACCGGCAGCCCAACGTCGCCGTGGAGGGCCTGATCACGGAAGCCGCCGCGGTGGCGAAGGCCGACCCGGTCGAGTACCGGATCCGGCACACGTCGAACGCGGCCTACGCGCGCATCCTCCGGGAGGTCTCGGACGCCCACGGCTGGACGCCCCGCCCCTCGCCGAACCCGGCCGCGCGGCGCACGGGCTCGGTGCCCGTGACCGGTCGAGGCGTCGGCGTGATCTTCCGGGGCGGGATCTATGTGGCGATGGCGGACGTCGAGGTCGTGCCCGCCACGGGCGCCGTCCGGCTGACCGCGCTGACGCTGGGGGTCGACGTCGGCAAGGTGATGAACCCGCGCCACCTGACGTCCATGCTCCAGGGCGGCGCCGTGATGGGCGTCGGGGAGGCGCTCTTCGAGGAGGTGACGTTCGACGCCAGCAGGGTCACCAGCACCGACTGGACGAAGTACCGCATCCCGCGGATGGCCGACCTGCCCGACATGAAGGTCGTGTTCACGTCGCGCAACGACCGCGGCATCAGCGGCGGCGGCGAAGGCGCCAACGGCGCCGCGCCGGTCGCGATCATGGCGGCGTTCTTCGACGCCACGGGCGTCATGCCGCGGCGGATTCCGCTGACGCCCGGCTATGTGACGTCGATTCTTCGGGCGTAGGACAGGCGCCCGTCCGGGCGCCGCCCGGCTCAGCTCAGCGGAGCGCGCCCGGGAACAGCAGGTCGACCAGCGACGCCATCGTGCGGGTCGCGCCGCCGAAGCCCGTGGCGCGCTCGTAGCGCGCCAGTACGGCTACCGCGTCATCAACCGTGGCCGCGTGCTTCGCTTCGAACTCGACGCAGTGCACCTCCCGGCCGCCCCCGGTCGCACGGTAGTGCACCAGTTCGCAGTCGGCGAACTCCCAGACCTCGATGTCCTTGACGACGTCGCCCTGCCACAGAGCCCCCAGACGGGCGACGAAGGCGTCGACGGCGGCCTCCTGGTCGCCGGCGTGATGACCGAGGTCCAGGTTGATCTCGTCGCGGACCTCCGGGTCGGCTTCGAGCGCCTTCACGGTGAGCTGGTGCAGGTCCTCGTCGAAGCGGTGGCGGATGACGTACCGCTGCTCACGGCCGTGCCCCGTCAGGAAGTAGCGGTCCTTCACGCGCAGCGCGAACGTCCGCACCGGCGCCGGACGAAGGGTCTCGACAGCCGCGCGGAATCGCTCGAGATCGAACGACGCCTCGACAACGAACTTGTGCTCGATCTCCTTGAACCGCATGCCCCTCGCTACATCCACCGCTTGAGCGGCGCCAGGCACGCCATCTTGCCACGAAGCCGCGGTGAGAGCGCGCGCGCCCAGCCTGGCCGCACGACCTCGGTGTCCGGATCCGCACGCAGGCCGGCGACGATCTCCCGGATCGGCGCGACGACGCGGGCGTCGCGGCAGGCCAGCATGGACTCGGCCAGCCGGTCGTGGGCGGCGTCCTCGAAGTTGTAGCTGCCGAAGGCCGCCCAGGCATCATCCACGAGCACGATTTTCGAGTGCTCGCCGCGCCGGTTCTCCCGGATCGTCACGCCGGCCCTCAGCAGCGCGGGATAGCCGGCCGCCGCGGCGATCCACGCCAGCTCGGTCGCGGGCAGTGCGTCGCGATGCGAGTGGAAGATCTCCACCCGCACGCCGCGCCGGGCGGCGCGCAGCACGGCGTCCATCAGCACGGGCACGGGCTTGAAGTAGAAGGCCGTGATCGACACGGTTCTCGTCGCCGCGTTCAGCATCGCGACCATCCGATCCGTCACGGCGTTGCCGCCGCGCCAGCCGAAGGGGCCGGTGACGGCCTGGTGCAGATTCGGATTGCAGTGCCAGTAGTCGAGCGCGATGG
>JBFXBH010000293.1:0-2771 GCA_050183355.1 Vicinamibacterales bacterium
GTCGTCGAGCGCGTCGAGCTTGTTCGCGGCGACGATCTGCGGCTTGCCGGCCAGCCCGGCGTCGAACAGCGCCAGCTCGCGGCGGACGACGTCGAAGTCCTCGACCGGGTCGCGGCCCGAGGCGCCCGAGACGTCGACCAGGTGGATGAGCACCTTGGTCCGTTCGAGGTGGCGCAGGAACTGGTGCCCGAGGCCGTGGCCTTCGTGCGCGCCCTCGATGAGCCCGGGGACGTCCGCGATGACGAAGCTGCGCGTGTCGCTCATGGTGACGACGCCGAGGTGCGGGGTCAGCGTGGTGAACGGATAGCTCGCGATCTTCGGCCGTGCGGCGGAGACCCGCGCGATCAGCGTCGACTTGCCCGCGTTGGGGAAGCCGACCAGGCCGACGTCCGCGAGCAGCTTGAGCTGGAGGCGGAGGTCGCGGACCTCGCCCTCCTCGCCGGGCTGGACCTTCCGCGGGGCGCGATTGGTGGACGTCGCGAAGTGGGCGTTGCCCAGGCCGCCGCGGCCGCCCCGGGCGACGAGCACGCGCTGACCGGCTTCGGCCAGGTCGGCGATCAGCGTGGGGGCAGCGTCGGGGTGCCGCTCGAAGACGAGTGTCCCGACCGGGACCTCGATGACCAGATCGTCGGCGCGCTGGCCGCTCCGGTTCGATCCTTCCCCGTGCCGGCCGCGGCCGGCTTCGAACTCGGGATGGAAGCGGAAGTCGACGAGCGTGTTCCGATGCGCCGTCGCGGCGAGGTAGACGGAGCCGCCGGCCCCGCCGTCCCCGCCGTCCGGCCCGCCGCGCGGGACGTACTTCTCGCGGCGAAAGCTCAGGCAGCCACGTCCGCCGGCGCCCGCGGCGACGTGGATGTCGACTTCGTCAACAAACACAGGAGTGAGTATAGGGTGCGGCGCGGAGATGACCCGCGCCTGAAGGGGCGCCCGGCCACGGCGGGCCGGGCGTCGGAACGGCTACTCGGCGGGGATGACGCTGATCTTGCGGCCGCGCTGGCCGTGGTCCTCGAAGCGGACCTTGCCGGCGACCTTGGCGAACAACGTGTCGTCCTTGCCCAGCCCGACGTTGAGGCCGGGGCTGAACCTCCGGCCGCGCTGCCGGATGAGGATGGAACCGCCGGTCACAAGGTTGCCGTCGTGCTTCTTGACGCCGAGGCGCTGCGAATTGCTGTCGCGCCCGTTCCGTGAACTGCCCTGTCCCTTTTTATGAGCCATGACGTACCTGCTATGCCTGAATGTCGGTGATGCGGACGCGCGTGAAGACGCTGCGGTGGCCGCGCGTCTTGCGGAAGCCCTTGCGCCGCTTCTTCTTGAACACCCGCAGCTTCGGCCCCCGGGCTTCGCCCGCCACCACGCCGAGCACCTTCGCGTTGGCCACGAAGGGCGCCCCGGCCACGATATCGCCGGCGTCGCGCGACACGAGCAGCACCTGGTCGAAGGTCAGCGCCGACCCGACTTCGCCCGGGGTGCCGTCCACTTCGACGATCTCGCCCGGGGTTACCCGCAACTGCCGGCCCCGCGCCTGAATGATGGCAAACACGTGAAATCTCCCTGCTGGTCTGGCCTGGTACAGGCCCGCTCCTGACGGCGCCCGCGGACCACGCCGCTGGCGCCCGGCTTCAGGGCCAGACAAAGGATTGATTGTAGCCGGGGGCCCGACCCTACTGCAACAGGACCCTGGCGCCCTTGATCTTCTGGCTGCTGAGGGTGTTCAGGAAGGAGGGGATCAGCCGCTCCATCAGCTCGAAATAGGTGGAAAGGGCCGGCGTGCTCTGGTTGGCGTTGTAGAGCACCTCTTCCCGGAAGGTCTCCGAATACAGGGTGGTCCCCGTCCGGCCGTCGATGAAGATGAACTTGGGCTTCAGGATGTAGCCCTTCCGTTCCTGGAACGAGCGGATCGGGACGACGCGGCGGCGGCCGAACGAGTCGTACACCTCTTCCTCCCGCTGCACGTACCCGGACCGCTGGTGCGGGAGGAAGAGCACCGTGCCGGTCACGATCAGCGGGTTCTGGTACTCCTCGCCGATCCGCTTCCAGTAGTCCGCGTTCGCGAAGAGGGCCTCCAGGGGCTCCAGTTCCTTCTCGTCCTTGATGACAACCTTCTCGCCGGCCGCGGCCGGCTTCGCGCCCGACTCCTCAAGGAGCGGCAGGGCGTCGGCGTCGATGACGCGCAGGTCCGACTTGTTCCGGAGCTGGCTGCGTAGCAGCCGGACCGTCTCGGCGTTGCCGTCCACTTCGTCGGTCCCGCCGGCCAGGAATCCCGCCACCAGCACGCGCTGGAACATCGAGACGTCCAGCTTCGGGCGGATCGGCGTTTCGATCGCGATCTCGCGCGTGACGCCGCCGCACGCGGCCAGCGTCAGCGCCACGGCCAGGCTACTGGCGAACAGGGCCGGCCGCACGGTCGTTCACCTCTTTGAAGAGTTCGAAGTTCTGGCGGATCGTCGCCTCGGACGGCGAGAGCTTCACGGCCTTCTCGTAGGCCTGCCGGGCCTTCTCGAGGTCGCCCTCATGTTCGTAGGCGACGCCGAGGTTGTTGAAGGCCTCCGCGTAGGTCGGGTCGATCTCGACCGCACGCTCCCACCGGTAGATGGCTTCGCGCCACAGACCCCGCGCCGCCACCTCGATGCCGAATTGCACCTGACGCCGGGCGTCGTCACGCGCGTCCGCGAACGCCGGCGACGCCGTCAGCAACGTCGCGATCAGTCCGAACGCAGCGAGATAGCGGGACATGGGGGAGGATGCGGCAACTATAGCCAGCGGTTTCTGCA
>JBFXBH010000294.1:0-2749 GCA_050183355.1 Vicinamibacterales bacterium
TCGACCGGCCGCCCGTGCCCGGCGTCCCGCTCGGGCTCTACCTGCACATCCCGTTCTGCCGGAAGCGCTGCCACTTCTGCTACTTCCGCGTCTACACGGACAAGAACTCGTCGGACGTCGCGACGTATCTGGACGTGCTCGCCCGTGAGTGGGAGCAGTACGCCGCGATGCCCGCCATCGCCGGCCGGCCGCTCAACTTCGTCTACTTCGGCGGCGGCACGCCGTCGTTCCTCTCGACGCAGCAGCTCGAGGGGCTCGTGACGCGGCTGACCGCCACGACGTCCTGGTCGCAGGCCGAGGAGGTCACGTTCGAGTGCGAACCGGGGACGCTGTCCGAATCGAAGCTCGGCGTCATCCGCCGGCTCGGCGTCACGCGGCTGAGCCTCGGCGTCGAGAACTTCGACGATCACATCCTCGAGCTGAACGGCCGGGCCCACCGGTCGGGCGAGATCGACCGCGCCTACCGGTTCGCGCGGTCGCTCGACTTCCCGCAGATCAACGTCGACCTGATCGCCGGCATGCTCGGGGAGACGGAAGAGAACTGGAAGACGTGCGTCGAGAAGACGATCGCGCTCGACCCGGACTCCGTCACGATCTACCAGATGGAGCTGCCGTTCAACACGACGATCAGCCGCGACCTGATGAAGGGCACGCACCAGTTCGAGGATCCGGTGGCCGCGTGGTCAACCAAGCGCCGCTGGGTCGCCGAGGCGTTCGAGGCGCTCGAACGTGCGGGCTACCACGTCGGCAGCGCGTATACCGCCGTCAAGAATCCGGGCAAGACCCGCTTCATCTATCGCGACCGCCTCTGGCAGGGCGCTGACATGGCAGCGCTCGGCGTGGCGTCGTTCGGGCACGTGAACGGCGTCCACATGCAGAACCTCGATACGTGGGAGCGCTACACGGAGGCGGTTCATGCGGGGCAGCTTCCGCTCAGCCGCGCCTACCGGCCCACGGACGAAGAGCGTCTGATCCGCGAGCTGGTGCTGCAGCTCAAGCTCGGCACGATCGACCCGCGGTACTTCCGCGGCAAGTACGGCGTCGACATCCTGACGCGCTTCCGTGAGGCGTTCGACTCGCTCGTGGCCGACGGCTGGGCCTCGGCGGTCGGCCCGGACCGCGTGTCGCTGACGCGCGACGGGCTTCTCCGCGTGGACGTCCTGCTGCCGCGCTTCTTCCTGCCCGCACACGCCGGCATCCGCTACACGTAGACCCGCCGCGACGCATGGAGACGCAGACGAAGCGCACCCGGAGCACACGGGCGGGGACGCCAGGTCCCCTGTTCCCGCTCGACCTCGCCTATACCCAGGCCGGCGTCAGCCTGCCGACGGTCCGGACAATCCCGCCGGACGAAATCCCGCCGCCCTATCACTCACTGCTGGTCCACGAACAGGACATGACGCTGACGCTCGAACGGCATCACGGCGGTCCCGTGCTGCTGCGCACGCTGTCGACCACGACGCGCGGCGGCTGGTACCTGCGGCGCGTGCTGCTCGTGCAGGCGTACTCGGGCCGGCCGGTGGAGATGGGGGCGATCCGCCTGAGGCTCGACGCATTCCCCCGGAAGATTCAGCAACAGATTCTGCGGAACGAAGTGCCGCTCGGCCGCGTGCTGCGCAACGGCGGCATCGACTTCCACAGCCGGCCGCGGGCGTTCTTCACGGTCACGCCGAACTCCGAGATGATGGGCGTCTTCTGGATGCGCGAACCGCGCCCGCTCTACGGGCGCCAGACCGCCCTCTCGGTCGACGGCCGCCGCCTCGGCGATATCGTCGAAATCCTTCCGCTCGTGTAGCCCCGTGCCTGTCACCCCCATCAGCGAGTTCCGCCTCGCGCGGCGCGTCCAGTTCCACGAAACGGACGCCGGCGGCGTCGTGCACTTCAGTTGGTATCCGCGGTACATCGAGGAGGCCGAGCACGCGATGTGGCGCGCCGCGGGCCTGAGCATCCACCACCCCGACGACCCGCACCTGTGGCCCCGCGTGGCGATCGCGCTCGACTACGTCGCGCCGCTGCGCTTCGAGGAGGAGTTTGCGGTCACCATCCGGGTCGCAGAGCTCGGCGGCCGCTCGATGCGGTACGCGTGCGAGGTGACCAGGGCCGGCGTGCGCGTCGCGGCCGGGTCGATGACGATCGCGTGCGTGACGCGCGACGCCGACGGCGTCTTCCGGTCAACGGCCCTCCCGGATACGGTCCGGGCGCGCTTCGCCGTGTCCGGAGGACAGCCGTGACGACCGGGCACGCACACCCCGATGAGGCGGCACGGCTCGACCGCGAGGTGCTCTGGACCCACCAGTGGTCCCGGGCGCTGGAGCTGTTCGAGCGCGTCTACGGACGGAGCGCCTTCTACACCGCGAAGCTCGACGAGGCCGGGTATCGCGTCGGGCAGCCGTGGAGGCGCCGGGCGGACCTCCGGCGGATTCCGCTGACGTCGAAGGCGGAGCTCGTGGCGGACCAGACGCTGCACGCGCCCTGGGGGTCGGTCATCAGCGAGCCACTGACCGCGTACACGCGCTACAACCAGACGTCCGGTACGACGGGCCGGCCGCTGCGCTGGATCGACACGCCGGAGAGCTGGCAGTGGTCGGTCGACTGCTGGAAGGCCGTCTACACGGCCGCGCACGTGACAGGCCGGGACCGCGTGTTCTTCGCGTTCTCGTTCGGTCCGTTCTACGGCTTCTGGACCGCGTTCGACGCCGCCGTCGACCTCGGCGCCCATGCCGTGCCGGGCGGCGGACTCTCGAGCGCG
>JBFXBH010000295.1:0-2719 GCA_050183355.1 Vicinamibacterales bacterium
GGCCTGGATCTTGATGTGCTGACCGCCGCCGACGAGCCGCTGCACGAGGTGGCGGGGTCGGTAGAACCGGACGTCCGCGCCGAGCGCACGCAGGGCGTCCAGCCGGCCCTGCAGCGCGGCGCGGTCCTCCGATGACATCAGGACGCCGCCCAGCCGCTGCCCGAAGCCGTCCACGAGCAGCGACACGGCGACGCCGCGCCGGGCGGCGCGATCGAGCGCGTCCAGCAGTTCTCGGCCGTAGGCGTCCCACTCGATATAGAACGTCGACAGATAGAGGAACACGCGCGCCTCCTCGATCATCGCGAGGCGGCGCTGCCACTCGTGCGCGCGATCCCAGAGCGGGATGACGGAGGAGGCGGCCGGCATGCCAGCGGAGCGCGGCGGCCTACAGCCGGTACCCGCCCGCCACGTCGATGTTCACGCCTGTGACGTAGGTGGCGTCGAGCAGGTAATGCAGCGCCTGGGCCACGTCGTCGAGCGTGCCGGCGCGCGCCAACGGCACGGTTCGGCCGATCTGGTCGGGCGCGGGCAGGTCGACCGAGTTGTCGAGCTGGCCCGGCGAGATCATGTTCACGCGGATCTGCCGGTTCGCGTAGCCGGCCGCCAGTGCGCGGGTCAGCACGAGCAGGCCGGTCTTGCTGACGTAGTAGTCCGCGCCGCGCCGGTTCGCGCGGATGCCCTCCAGCCCCGCCATGCCGATGCTGACGATCTGGCCGCCATCCGGCATCAACGGGATCGCGTGGTAGCAGCAGTAGTACGCGCCCGAGAGGTTGGCGCCGATGGTCGCGTCCCAGACGGACGGGTCGAGTGCCGTGACGTCCTGCGGGTTGTAGTTGCCGACGTTGTTGACGAGCAGATCCACGCGCCCCTCGCGGGCGCGCACGCCGGCAAAGGCGGCGGCCACCTCGTCGTGCCGGCTGACGTCCACCTGCACGGCCCGGGCCTGCCCGCCGCCGGCCTCGATCTCGCCGACCAGGCCCGCGGCGTCCGCCGCGGACGCGCGGTAGACGCAGACGATGTCGTAGCCGCGTGTCGCCAGCGACAGGCACAGGTGCCGGCCGAGACGGCGGGCGCCGCCCGTCACGACGGCAACCGGTCTCACCCCGCCTCCCGGTCGCGCCACGGTGGATGGCGCGCTCACGATCGCGTCCGCTCCACGCGGACGAAGGAGTGCCGCGCCGCCGGCACCGCGGCCGGCTTGCGGACTTCCAGCCGTACGGCCGTGGCGTGCGGCACGCGCGCGCACAACAGGTCCACCACGTGAACGGCCATCGTCTCGATGAGCTGGAACTTCCGGTCGCGGACGAGCCCGGTCACGGCCGAGACGACCATGTCGTAGTCCACGACGTCTGCCACAGCGTCGGAGGCCGCGGCCGGCGCGAAGTCGTAATCGATCTCGATATCCAGCAGCACGACCTGCTCGTGCACCCGCTCGTGCGGGTAGACGCCGACGATACAGGTGACCTGCAGGTCGCGGACACCCGTGGTGCCCGTCACGACACACGCCCCTTTCGGGCTATCCAGACCTGCTCGTCTGCGACCGCCGGGTCGAAGGCCGTGCCGGAAAAGTCGCCGTAGCAGGCCTCAATCGTGAAGCCGGTCTCCTCGAGGAGCGCCCGGGCCTGTGTGACCGTCATCCAGCTCAGGCTGAGCGGCCGGTACTGACGCTGCTGCAGGATGCCCGTCGCGTCGAGCCGGTCCTCCCAGGTCACGACGCGCATCGCCTGCGCGGCCTCATCGACGAGCGACGTGACCCAGAGCAGCGCGTCGGCGCCCTCGCGCTCGTACGCCGCGCGGAGCTGGACACGACGCATGGCGTGCACCCGGGCCGGCGTCATCTGGAAGTCGTCGAAGATGAAGCGTCCGCCATCGGCGAGCTGGCTGTGGATGTGACGCAACGCGTCGCGCTTGGCCTCGAGCGTCGTCAGGTGGCCGAGGCTGTGGTACGGCAACGCGATCAGACCGGCGGGCACCGGCAGCGTGAACGACCGGAAGTCGCCCTCGATGAGCGTCATGCGGGGGAGCACGCCCGCCTGCTCGGCGCGGTCGCGGCAGCGCGCCAGCATCGGGCGCGAGAGGTCCACGCCAATCATGTCGCGGCCGCGGCGCGCCGCCTCGACGGCGATGCGGCCGTCACCCACGCCGAGCTCGACGACGGCGCCGTGTGCCGACGCGTACTGCGACAGATAGAACTCGAGATTGGCCCTGGCGCTGGCCGCCGTGTCCGTCCAGACGCCGTAGATCTCGGCGAAGCGGTCGTACTCCATGCAGACCGCATTATCTCCCGGGGCCGCACGGCCCCCGGGAGCGCCGCCGCCCGAGGACGCCTATCTCGCGGGTGCGGCGTCGGCCGCCGGCTTGGGCAGGGGCACGGGCGCGCCACTGGCGTCCCTCTTCATCCCGCGGGCCCAGAGCCGCTGAATCTCCTCCTCGGTCCGCGTCGTCCAGGTCGACTTGTCGGCCAGCACCGGCGAAGGCGCGACGTCCTGATAGGAGCCGACGAACTGATCCGAGGTCCAGATGCGCTCCTTCATCCGCCAGCCGTCAGGCGTCTTCACGTAGATGTCCTCGTACTTGCCCATCAGGTCGATGGTCGGCTTGCCGCCCTTCTCCTTGATGGAGATCCCCATCATGTAGGAGGACCCGCGCGCGGTGCCGTCCGGCAGGCCGATGATCACGGGCGACGTGTTGAAGTGACGATTGCCGCCCTTCTTCGCCT
>JBFXBH010000296.1:0-2693 GCA_050183355.1 Vicinamibacterales bacterium
GGCGCCGCCCTGTCCAAGCGCGACGAAGGCCGCGGTGTTGCGGTCGTAGAAGCGCCGGACGGCGTCGAGATCCGCGGCTGCAGGCGTGACGGCCATCGGCCCGATTATCCCTTCGACTTCGCTCAGGACAGGCCCTTCGACTCCGGTCAGGGTAGGCCCCTCGACGCGGCACGGCACCGCGCCCGTGCCCGGTGTCAGCGCGCGAGGTGTGTCCCGAGCGGCGCCGCCAGGCGAGGCGGAGTCGAAGGCTTGTCCTGAGCGGAGCCGCTCTGCGAGGCGAAGTCGAAGGATGCGATAGTAGAGCCGCCCGATGTCCTCCGACGTATCCCTGTCCGGCTGGCGCCTCCTTCGTGCGGCGGCGGGACACACCGACGCGCTGCGCCGTCACGGCACGCCGGCCGCGTTCCGCCTGTCCGACGAGGGCGCGGCGCTTGGGCCCGCGACGGAGGGTGCGGCCATGGCCTGGGATCCCGGGACGGGCTGGGCCGTCGGTCTGCCCGCAGGCGATGCGCGCGCACCGCTGCTGGATCTCTATCTGCCGGTGCTCAACGCGTCTCCCGGGCGACCGATCGCGGTGGGCCATCTCGGGCAGAGCCTCGACGGCTTCATCGCCACGCCATCCGGCGACTCGCAGTTCGTGACCGGTGCAGAGAACCTCGTCCACCTGCACCGCATGCGCGCGTTGTGCGACGCCGTGGTCGTGGGTGCCGGCACGGTGGCCGCGGACGACCCGCAGCTCACGACGCGTCTGGTGGACGGCCCGAATCCCCTGCGGGTGGTCTTCGATCCGGCCCGCCGCGTCAGTCCGGACGCACGTCTGTTCTCGGACGGCGCCGCGCCCACGCTCTATGCCTGTGCCCGGTCGAAGGTCGGCCCGGGCGAGGCACGGGTGGGCGATGCGGAGGTCGTCGCCCTCGACGACGACCGGGACGGGGCGATGACCCAGCTGCTGGCCGTGCTCCACGCGCGCGGCTGTTTCCGCATCTTCGTGGAGGGCGGCGGCGTGACGGTGTCCGCGTTTCTCGAGGCGGGGCTGCTCGACCGCCTGCAGATTGCGATCGCTCCGCTGCTCATCGGCGACGGCCGCCCGGCGATCCGGCTTGCCCCGCAGGCCAGCCTGAGCGACTGCCGCCGGCCGCCGTATCGCGTGTTCCGGATGGGGAGCGACGTGCTGTTCGACTGCGATCTGCGCGGCACCACCGTGCCCACGGACGCCGCGCCCGCGCCGGCCGTTCAGCGCATCATCTGACGGTCAGCCGTCTCCCCCCGGCGGCTGCCGCAACGCCAGCAGGTCGAAGTGCCCGACGGTGAGTCGTGAGCCGCCGGCATCGACCAGAGCCAGCCGCCGCGCGCGCCAGGCGTCGATCGCCGCGGCGTCGTCCGGGCCGGCCTCCCGCGCGGCTGACGCCCAGCCCTCGATGAGATACCGCTGCATCTCGCCCGCATCAGCCGCGATCGCCCAGTCGCTCGGCTCGGTTCGCACCGTGAATCCGGCCGCCTCGAATGCCGTGCGTGCCGCGTCGGTGGCGCCGGGTCCGGCTGCCGGCCCGCCGAGACCCTTGTCCCGCCCCTGGTGCTGGTTGAACAGCGCGAACACGCGCGCGTCGTCGGCGTCTGCGGGCTCGCACCCGTTGCGGCCGTTGTAGGTGATGGTGAAGAGCGCGCTCGCGCGCTGCTGCCGGCAGTGTTCGGCCACCGTCCGGAGCCAGGCCGGCGAGACCAGATCCAGCAGCGCTGACGCCGTGACCAGGTGCCGCCCGTCGAAGATCGAGGGGTCGTCCAGCGGGCCGAGATCCAGTTGACGCGTCTCCACCACGCAGTCCAGGCCGTGTCCGGCAATGACCAGGCGGTCGCCGGTGACCTCGGCCGAGAGGCCGCGCGCCGCGGCCCACGGCGCGGTGCGTGCGAGCAGATCTGCCAGAAGATCCGCGCCGCGGTCGACCACGAGCCATCGCTGCCGCGGTGGGAGTCGGGGAATCAGATAGCGCAGGTTCGACCCGGCGCCGGTGCCGAGGTCGAGAAGCTGCGCCGGCCCGGAACCACGCGCGCGGAGCGTCGCCGCGGTCAGCTCCGTCAGGGCGGTCGAGCGGGCGGCCGCGTCCGCGGCCTCGCGAAGCTTCAGCCAGCCCGAGAGCTCGGCGTTCGGTGTGGAGGCGCTGCGTGCGGGCGCGGTGTGTGTCATCCGATGGCGGCGAGGGCGTGTTCGAACGCCGTGGCCTGATCGTGCCACGACGGCAGGCGTTCCGCGGCACGGAGCGCCCCGGCGGCCAGTCGCGCGCGGAGGCCCGGGTCGGTGAGCACGCGGCGCAGGGCACCGGTGAGCGCCGGCTCGTCGTCCACGGGCACCACGATGCCGGCCGCGTCGCCGACCAGCGCGGGGATCGCGCCGGTGTGCGTGCTGACGACGGGCAGGCCCCACGCGATCGCGCTGCTGACGGCCATGCCGTACGTCTCACGTCTGGTGGCCAGTGCGAAGACGTCCGCGTCCGCATACGCCGCCGCGAGTCCCCCGCCGTCGAGGTCGCCCTCGAAGGTCACGTGCGCCGTGAGCCCAAGCTGCGCGACAAGCCCGCGGACCTTCGCCGCCGTGTCCGGCGAGTGTGTCTGGCTGCCCGCGCAGGTCAGGTGCCAGTGACGCGCGCCCGTGGCCGCGAGCGCGCGCAGGAGCGCGGCGTGACCCTAGATCGGAAGAG
>JBFXBH010000297.1:0-2693 GCA_050183355.1 Vicinamibacterales bacterium
CGAGGCAATGCCCCACGCCTGTTCGAGGTCGGACAGCAGGCGGACGCGCGGCAGCCGTTCGAGCGCGCGCGCCCACCGCAGCGTCAGATAGCGGAGCCGCGCGGCCTTCCGCTCCGCCCCGATCGTCTGGTGAAACGCGAGCGCGTCATCGATGGCCGCCCACGCGCCGACGGCGTGCGTGCCGATCTCCTCGAACTTGCGGATGTCGGCCTCCATTCCGGGCACCTCCGCGTGCAGTGGCCAGAGGCGCTCGATGCGGTCCTTCCGCACATACAGAAACCCGGTGCCGTGCGGCGCCATCAGCCACTTGTGCAGGCTCGTCCCGTACGCATCGCACTCCAGCTCGCGCAGCGCGAACGGAATGTGCCCGGCCGCGTGGGCACCGTCGACGATCGTGAAGATGCCGCGGGCCCGGGCCATCCGGCACAGCTCCCGCACCGGAAACAGTTGTCCGGTCGTGCTGGTGATGTGGCAGACGTGGAGCACCTTCGTGCGCGGCGTGATCGCGCGCTCGATCCGTGACACGAGGTCCTCGGCTGTCGCGGGCACGGGGAACTGGATGCGGCGCACGGCGATTCGATCGCGCCGCACGCGCTGCTCCCACGCCCACAGCATCAGCGCGTAGTCCTGATCCGTGGTGAGCACCTCATCGCCCGGCTCGAGCGTCAGTCCCTCCTGGACCGTGTGCAGCGCCTCGGTCGCGTTACGCATGAACGCGATCTCGTCCGCGCCGCACCCGAACGTGTCGGCCATCCGTCGCCGGACGGGCGCCAGCGTCTCCCGCAACCGCTCGCGGTAGTGGACGGGGAGCGTGTTCGAGGTCGAGAGCCGGCGCGTGAACGCGTCGTGGACGACGGCCGGGCTGGGCGAGCTGTTGCCGTTGTTGAGGTTGATGAGCCGGCGGTCCAGAACAAACGCCCGCCGGATGGTCCTCCAGTAGCGCTCGCCCGCCGCGGCATCGTCCGGGGAAAGGTGTGCGACAGACGCGGTCGCCTGCCCCAGCGCCTCAGCGGTTGCGCCGTGCGCCGCCCAGGCGGCCGCACCGGCGCTGCCGGACCACTGGAGGAATCCGCGGCGCGTCCACATCGTTATTGCCCGGGCACAGGCACCGTCCGCCAGCCCGTGGCCGGTTCCCACACGCGAATGGCGCGCGGGCCATCGCGGTCCGGACAGTGCTCGCGCGAGTGGTCCAGGACGCCCTTCTGCTCGAGTTCCCGGTGCGCGATCCAGTACTGCTCCCCGAAGCTCGCGCGCAGCAGCGTGAGGCCGGGCGCGAACTCGTAGAGCGCTTCGATCGCCCCGTGCACGCCCTTGTCCGGCGGGTCGGCTTCGATCGTCCGCGCGATGATGCGGTCGCTGTTGATCTCGACAAGGGCGCGGTTGAAGCGCGACTTCGTCGCGAGGTTCACCTCCGAGCGAGGCAGGGCGACCATGCGAAGCGGCGCGTCGAGCCGTGCGGGGTCCATCAGCCCCACCATGCCGCCGTCCTGTGGATTCGAGAACCCGCTGATCAGGAGCCGATCGGGCGTCAGCCAGCGCACGCGTTCGATCCAGCCGGCGTGTACGAAGGTGCCGCGGCGCACCCAGGCATCGTCGAGTACCGTCACCAGGCCTGGCTCCCAGTTCCAGTGGTGCGCGGTGACCGCGATCCGCCTCCGGCCCCGGGATTCATCCACGGCGAAGCTGGTCATCGCCCACGGCGGGCCGAACGGTTTGCCGCCCACCGTCACGCGGTCGTCGAACGCAAACGATCGGCGGAACGCCCCGTCGCCACCGAGCCAGGTCAGGACACCCTCCTTCCCGACGGTCCCCCGCTGCGCGTAGCTGGCCGCGCGGGCCACCAGGATCTCCGGCGCCTCTCCTCCGACGACCTGCAGGGACGACTCGAAGTCGAGCGGGACGACCTGCTCGTCCTTCGGAAAGGCGTAGTGCCACCGCTCCCGGCCGGTCCCATCGAACGCCGACACGCCGCGCGGCGTGGCCTCGAAGCGCAGCGGCCCCGTGTCCGCCGCGCGCGCCTGGAGCCGCCAGACGCCGACTGCCGCCGCGGCAACGAGTGCGCCGGCTGCCCAGAACCGCCACGCGCGCCCGCGTGCCACCAGAAGCCCGACGGTCTCGACGGCCGGGAGGTCAGGAGCCTCACGGATCGGACCGGCATCGCCGGCTCTGGCTGCCGCCCGCGAGCCTTCGAGCCAGGCGTCGAGCTCGGAGGTGTAGGCGAACACGGACCGTCCGTTCCCGGCGACCCGCCGAACCGGCAGGCCACGGTGCTTCTCCCACCGCCGCACGGTGGCGAGGTCGCGCCGCAGATACTCGGCAATGGCCTTCCACGAGTCCAGGCGGTCCCGTGCGGGGAGGGAATCGCTCATCGCGAGCTCATTCTCTCCGAATGCGCGCTGTTGCGCGCAGTTGCCTGTTGTGGGCTAGAGGCGCCATGGCAATAGTCGAGCCCATGACGATCGGCCGCCTGGCGCTTGCCCTGACTTTGTTCCTGTCTACGAGCTGCGGAGGCGGAAGCACTTCACCGACACCCACCGGCCCCAGCCCGACTCCGACACCCAGCCCGACCCCAACACCCGCACCGGCCGCGGCGCTCACGGCGACGGACGTCGCGGCGACCCTGGCGGCGGAAATCAATTCCTCGTTGATGGCGGCCCTGCGCGCCGGTGTGCCGGTGGCCGCCCGTGATGTTG
>JBFXBH010000298.1:0-2688 GCA_050183355.1 Vicinamibacterales bacterium
CGCGCTCGCGGACCGGCTGATTGACGCGCTGCTGGACGAGTCCGCGAAAGGCTGACGGTGCCGGATTCCCCGAACGCCCTGCGGACGGCGCGGCTGGTGCGCGACGCACTCCAGCACCTGGTGGAGGCCCTCCGGACACCGGATGTCGACGCCATCCTGGCCGGTGAGGCGGCACTGGAGTCGGCAATCCGGTCACTGCCGGCTGACGGCGGGGAGCCGTTCCCGGCCTCCGGACCCCGGGCGGGTGCCCGCCCGGCCCCGGACGAGGTCATGGCCGTCCGCCGGGCCGTGGCCGAGGCCCGCCTGGCGCTGCTGCGGAGCCGCCGCCTCGGTGCCTCCCTGGTCGCCGAAGTCCGCCGCTCGCTCGGGCAGATGGACGTGGTGTACGGCGCGGGCCTGCAGCCGGCGCCGACCGGCCGCGTGCTGAACACGCGGGGATAGCGGCGGCGCATGGCTGGTCTTCTCGGCAACCTCACGCTGGCCTCGCAGGCCCTCCAGGCGCAGCAGCGCGGCCTGGAGGTCACCGGGCAGAACATCGCGAACGTGAACACGCCCGGGTACGCGCGCCGCGTCGCGGATCTCGTGTCCATCGCGCCGACCGAGCCGACCAGCGCCGGCAACGGTGTCACCGTCGCCGGCGTGCGGGCGATGCGCGACCAGCAGCTCGACCGGCGGCTCTTCCAGGAGATCCCCGGGCAGACGCGCGAGGCGGCGGTCGCCGAGCAGCTCTCCGTGATCGAGAACGTCTTCGGCGCGGCGGGCCAGTCCGTCGACGGCCGCCTCTCCGCGCTCCACGACGCCTTCTCATTGCTCGCCGAGAACCCGCAGTCGGCGACGGCCCGCGACCAGGTGCGGCGGCAGGCGGGGGCGCTTGCGAGCGAGTTTCAGGCCGTGGACCGGCGGATGCAGTCGGTCCGGATGGACGCCGACGTTGCCGTGCGCACGGCGGTGACGGAGCTGAACCGCCTCGCGGAGCAGGTCGCCTCGGCCAACCGGAGCCTGAGCGGCGCCTCGGCGGCGACAACCGCGAACCTGCAGGACACGCAGACGGAACTGGTACGGAAGGTCAGCGAGCTGGCCAACGTCGGCATCAGCCTGCGGGGAGACGGCGGCATCGACCTCTCGTTCGCGGACGGCCGGCCGCTGGTCATCGGTGGCACCGCGTACGCGGTGTCGGCGGTGTCGACGCCGCCCGATGGCATGGCGTCGCTCGTGACGGCCGGAACCGCCGTCGACGGCGAGATCTCCGGCGGCCGGGTTGGCGGCCTGCTGCGCGTGCGCGACGTGCTGATCCCCGGGTACCAGGAGCAGCTCGACACGCTCGCCCAGACCGTGGCGGACGAGTTCAACGCCATCCACGAAGCGGGCTTCGACCAGACCGGCGCCGCCGGCGGGCCGCTCTTCACGCTGGGCACGACGCCGCCGGATGTGACCGGCGCGGCACGGACCTTCACCCTCAGCGCGGCCATCGACGCGGACCCGCGTCTGATCGTCGCCGGCGCCACCACGGACGCGGGCGACAACGAGCAGGCGAAGGCGATGGCCGTGCTCCGTGACGCCCGCGTGATGAGTGGAGGCACCGCCACGCTGACCGAAGCGTGGGGACAGCTCGTCTTCGCCGTCGGCCGCGACTCCGCCGCGGCGAGCCAGGAGGCCGGCACGCAGGAGGCCATCGTCAACCAGCTCGACGTGCTGCGCGACCAGGTCTCCGGCATCTCGCTCGACGAGGAAGCGATGCAGATGCTCAAGTTCCAGCGGGCCTACGAAGCCAGCGCCCGCTACTTCAGCGCCGTCAGCCAGACGCTCGACATCCTGCTCCAGACGGTGGGCCGCTGATGCGCACCACCTTTGCGAGCGTCGCCCGCGAAAGCGAGAACGCCATCGAGGCGGCGGGGAAGCGGCTGGCCCACTTCCAGAAGCAGGTGGCGAGCGGCAAGCGCATCTCGTCCCCGAGCGACGACCCGGATGCCGCGATGCACGCCATCTCGGCGCGCGGGGAGCAGGCCGTCCTCGAACGGTACTCGCAGGCCGCCGTCACCACATCGGCGCGGCTGACCGTGGTCGACTCGACGCTCTCGGGCATCGTCGAGACGCTGAGCCGCGCGCAGGTGGCCGCGCTGAGCGCGGCCGGCACGAGCGCCACACAGGCACAGCGCGACGCGGCGGCCCGTGACCTCGCGGGCCTCCGGGACGCCCTCTTCGAGGATCTGAATCTGTCCTACCAGGGCATACACATCTTTTCCGGCAGCGCGACGACCACGGCCCCCTTCACGAAGGACGGCGCGGGCGTCGTCAGCGCGTATGCCGGCAACGGCACCGAGGTGACGGTGGACGTGGACCGCGGCCGTTCGGTCAGCGTGACGTTCGACGGCTCACGGATCACGCAGGGCACCGATGCCACGGATGTGTTCACCGTGTTCGAGAACACCATCACGGCCGCCGCGGCCGGCGACCACGCCGGCCTGACCGACGGCATGGCCGCGCTCAAGCGCGCGTTCGTCCGCGCCACGAGCCTGCAGGGCGAAGTGGGCAACGCCCTGCGCACGATCGAGATGGATGAGGAACGGCTGCGCGTGCAACAGGAGACGACGGCGGCCCGGATCTCCATGCTGGAGGACGCGGACATGACCAAGGCGATCAGCGGCATGACGCAGGCTGATACGTCCTACCGCGCCGCGCTGGGTGCGT
>JBFXBH010000299.1:0-2687 GCA_050183355.1 Vicinamibacterales bacterium
CGGCGGGCGCGCCCGCGTAGCAGGCGGCCGTGCCCTTCACGCTGCTCGGCATCGAAACGTCCTGCGACGAGACGAGCGCGGCGCTCGTCTCCGAGACGGGTGAGACGGCCCGGCCGTGGCGCATCCGCGCGAACGTCGTCGCCTCCCAGGCGGCGCTGCACCGGGAGTGGGGCGGCGTGGTGCCGGAGCTCGCCTCGCGCCAGCACATCCGCGACATCTGCGGCGTGGTCGACGCGGCGTTCGCGGAGGCGGGGCTGACGCTGGATGACGTGGGCGCCGTGGCCGTCACCGAGGGGCCGGGACTGGTCGGCTCGCTGCTGGTCGGCGTGTCGTTCGCCAAGTCCGTCGCGCTGGCGCGCGGGCTGCCCCTGGTCGGCGTGCACCATCTGGCCGGCCACATCGAGTCGATCGTGCTCGCGCACGGGGAAATGCCGCTGCCCGCCGTCGTGCTGGTCGTCTCGGGGGGGCATACGAGCCTCTACCGCGTCGATGCGCCCGGCGCCTACACGCGCCTCGGCCGCACGCGCGACGACGCCGCCGGCGAGGCGTTCGACAAGGTGGCCAAGCTCCTCGGCCTCGGCTATCCGGGCGGACCCGTCATCGACCGCCTCGCCGAGACCGGCCGCGAGGACGCCGTCCGCTTTCCGAAGATGCGCCTGACGCACGCGGACAGGAACGCGCCCGACCTGCCCGGCACGCGCGACTTCAGCTTCAGCGGTCTCAAGACCGCCGTCCTGCGGCACGTGACCGCGCGCGTCGATGCCCTGGGCGTCGCCGGGCCCGGCGCGCTTCCGGCGTCCGAACGGGCGGACATCGCGGCGGGCTTCCAGCGCTCGGTCGTCGTGACGCTCGTGGACCGGCTGATGGATGCGGCGCGGGCGGAAGGCGCTGCGAGTCTCGGGATCGCCGGTGGCGTGTCGGCCAACAGCCGCCTCCGGAGCCTCGCGGCCGCACGGGCCGCCGCCGAGGGCCTGCCGCTCCTGATTCCGCCTGTCGCGCTCTCGACGGACAACGCCGCGATGATCGCCGCGGCGGGGCTCCGTCGCCTGCGCGCCGGCCTGACGGCGGACTGGACGCTCAACGCGCACGCCTCGCTCCCGCTCTGACACCGGGGGAACGCCATGAAGACGCACACCGACTACCTCCACTTCCACACGGCCGTGCGGCAGGAGTTCATCCGCATCACCGACGAGGTCGCCCGGGTCGTGACGGCGAGCGGGGTCACCGACGGCGTTGCGCTCGTGTCGGCGATGCACATCACGTCGGCCGTCTACGTGAACGACTGGGAGGATGGCCTCATCCACGACTTCCAGGTGTGGCTCGAGAAGCTCGCGCCGGCGGGCCTGCCGTATCGCCATCACCAGACGGGTGAAGACAATGCCGATGCGCATCTGAAGCGGACGATCATGGGCCACCAGGTCATGGTGCCGATCACCAGGGGGAAGCTGGACCTCGGTCCGTGGGAACAGGTGTTCTACGCCGAGTTCGACGGGCAGCGGCCCAAGCGGGTCGTGATCAAGGTGCTGGGGGTCTGATGCCGGGGCGCCGGGAGTACCCCGACCGGCCGTACGTCGGCGTCGGGGGCGTGATCGTCGACGACGGACGCGTCGTGCTGATCAAGCGGCGGTTCGAACCGCTGGCGGGGGAGTGGAGCCTGCCGGGCGGGAACCTGGAGGTCGGCGAGACGCTCGAGGCGGCCGTGGCCCGGGAGATGGAGGAAGAGACGGGCCTGGTCGTCGAGGTCGGGCCCGTGATCGAGGTGTTCGACCGCATCATGCGCGACGCCGAGGGCCGCGTCCGCTTCCACTTCGTGCTGGTCGACTATCTCTGCTGGCCCGTCGGGGGATCGCTGCGCGCCGCATCCGACGTCTCCGAGGCAGCACTCGTGGACCCCCTCGAACTCGGTCCGTACGGGCTGACCGCCAAGGCGACCAGCGTCATCGACCGGGCGCTCGCGATGTGGCAGGTCAGGCCGGAGCGGCGCCGTCGTTGAGGCGGAGGAGCAGCGCGCGGAGCGCGTTCTGCGCGTGCACGGACGGGTTGATGAACTCCAGCCCGGATTCGTAGACCAGCGTGTCGGCGGCCAGATCCACGACGCGGCTGTGCACGACGCGTCCCGTGATGACCAGCGCCGAGCCGTCCACGCCCAGCCGCAGTTCGTGCAGCGATTCGAGCCTGAGCGGGCGCTCCGTTTCGACCAGCACGCCCCCGGCGCTGATCTGCGTGACGACCAGGGGCATCGCGACGGTGATGTCGCCGGTCAGGCTGCCCTCGACGGGCAGCCGCATCGCCTTGCGTTGTTCGAACATCGGGCCGGAGTGATGATGCCGGAATCTCCGCGAACTGTCGATCCGTCGACGGTCAGTTCAGCCGCGGGAGGTCCGGCTCGTTCATCGAGATGTCCTGCGGCGTGGGCAGGTCCTCGACATCGGAGGCGGCCGAGGGGGTGCCCTCGGCCGCGATGGTCATCACCGGGATGTGTTCGGTCGCCGGATCGAGCTTCAGCATGGTCAGCACCTGCAGGTCTGCCGCGTCGCGCAGGGCGGTCCGCAGGATGACCAGATCGGGCTGGATGCTGCGAATCTGTTCGTACGCCCGTCCGTCCGGGGGCACGAACACCATGTCGTAATGTCCTGCGGCGAGTACGGTGTCCAGCAGCCGGAGGACGCCCGGGTCGCCATTGACGA
>JBFXBH010000300.1:0-2678 GCA_050183355.1 Vicinamibacterales bacterium
CGCCTGCGCCGCCGCCTGGTTGACGAGCAGATAACGCCCGGCCAGATCCTTCGCATAGACGGCGTTGTTCGTGCCCTCCATGATCGACCGCAGCAGCGCGTTGGTCCGCCACAGGGCGCCTTCGGACCGCTTGCGTTCCACGGCCACGGCGACATGGCGCGCGATCGTCTGCGCGAACCGCAGGTCCGGCGCGGCCGGGCTGTACGGTTCGTCGAAGTAGACCATGCACTTGCCGACGAGCTGGCCCCTGGCGCAGAGCGGAATGCCGACGAGCGCGCGGATGCCCTCCGCGCGGGTGACGCCCCGGAACCGCGCGAGCTCCAGGTCTGCGTCCAGGTCGGGCACGACGACCGGCTGCGGGTCGGGGTCGCCGGCGGTCCAGAACGAGTGCCCCTCGACCGCGGCGCGATAGGCCGCCGACAGTCCGCGCCAGCGGACGAAGCGGGCCACGCCGGAGGCGTCGGTCACGAGAATGGCGAGGCGGTCGCGACGAAACGCCCGGGCGAATCCGTCGAGCGCCGCGTCGTACATCTCGTCGAGATTCGAGGACGCCGCGAGGGTCTCCGCGAGGGCGGTGACCGTGCGGAGCTGCTTGAGCTGGACGAGATCCCCCCCCGACATGAAGAGGACTATACAACGCTACTATCCTGAATCATGCGCACACGCCGTCCCGCCGACGCCCGCCGTTCCGCCGCCATCGTCCTCGCCGCGCTGCTGGCGGCGGCCGGGCCGGCCGCGCCGGCCGGGCCGGCCTTCGCCGCCCAGGCCCCAGCCACGCCGGTCTTCAAGCTCGGCATGTTCCGCCAGGGCACGCGCACGTTCGCGGGCGCGGTGCTGGACGACACGACCGTCATCGACCTCATGTCGGCCCGGCCGATGCTGCCGCGCGACGTGACCCAGCTCATCGCCACCTGGGGCCGCTCGCGGCAGCTGATCGTCGACGTCGTCACGCTCGTCTCGGGAGCGGCCCGGGGCAGCCGGCCCGCGTACGTGCACGACCTGGGCGCCGTCACCGTGCTGCCTCCCGTGATGCCGCGCATCATCCTGAACGCGACGCTCAACTATCAGGAACACGCCGACGAGCTCGCGAAGAACCCCAGCATCGTGGCCGGCGTCTCGGCGGCCGACGTCGCCGGTGTCCGCAAGCCCGTCGCGTCGCTGCCCGGCGTCTGGACGCGCCCGGCGGACGACCAGCGGCACAACCCGTACTTCTTCATCAAGCCGGCCACGGCCGTGATCGCGCACGGCGACGCGATCCGGATTCCGCCGGAGCGGGATCAGATCGACGCCGAGTGCGAGCTGACGGTGGTCATCGGGGCGACGGCCTCGCGCGTGCCGGTCGACAGGGCCGGAGACGTCATCTTCGGCTACACGATCGAGAACGACGTCTCGGACCGACGGGGCCGGCAGGACGACCGCCACGGCTCGGACTGGCTCGTGGCGAAGGGGTTCGACACGTTCGCGCCGATCGGACCGTTCGTGGTGCCGAAGGAGTTCGTGCCGGATCCGCAGAAGCTCGCCGTCACGCTGAAGCACAACGACACGCTGATGACCGACTCGAACACGGCGAAGATGACGCACACCGTGAAGGAGCTGGTGAGCTTCGCGTCGCACGTCGTGACGCTCCAGCCCGGCGACCTGATCGACACGGGCAGCCCGGCCGGCGTGGGCGCCTCGAGGCAGTTGTTCCTCCGGCCGGGCGACGTCTCGACGTGCACGGTCGAGAGTGTGGGCACGCTGCGCAACCCGGTGAAGTAGCGCGGCGGGCCCGACCCGGCGGTCATCGAGGTAGCCGCGGCGCCCTACAGGAAATGCGGCGCGGAGCGCGACTGAAGTGTACGAGCCCAGGCGCACTTCTCACGCGCCCGCGGAGCGCGAGCACCGCATTTCCTGTAGGGCGCCGTGGCTACCTCCTCAGCGGCACTACTCCAGGGGCTGGTCCGCGACGACGACGCCGTCGGCATCCGCCGCGAGCCACTGCCCGGGGTGGATGATGGCGCCGCCGACGTCGACCGGCACGTCGCGCTCGCCCACGCCGGCCTTCGCCGACGGCAGCGGGCAACTCGCCAGCGCGAGCACGCCCACCTGGCACGCGGCCAGTTCCAGGCGGTCGCGCACGGCACCCCAGACGACGATGCCGGCCCAGCCGTTCTGCTCCGCCAGCTCGCCGAGCCGGCCGCCCACGAGCGCGCGGTCCACGACCGCTCCGCCGTCGACGACGAGCACGCGCCCGTGACCCGGCTGGGAGAGCGTCTCCCGCACGAGCGCGTTGTCCCTGCGCACGCGCAGCGTCGTCACGAGGCCCGCGAACGCCCGGACCCCGCCGAAGTGCTCGAGCCCGGGCGCGAGCACGCCCAGCCGGTCGGCGTGCCGGTCGCAGAGGTCGGCGGTCGGGACAAACGTCATCAGCCCGCTCCCCCGACGCCTACGCCTGGGCGCCGAGCACGGCGTTGGCAGCGTCGAGCGCCACGCCACGGGCGATCGGGGCCTTGAGCCGGCCCAGCACGTCCTCGAGCGCCGCGAGGCAGTAGCGGACGTTCCGCGGGTTCGCGCCGTGGCCCATCAGGCCGATGCGCCAGACCTTGCCGGCCATCGCGCCGAGGCCGGCGCCGATCTCCAGGCTGTAGTCGGACAGCAGCAGGCCGCGGACGGCGGCGTCGTCGACCCCGTCGGGGATG
>JBFXBH010000301.1:0-2676 GCA_050183355.1 Vicinamibacterales bacterium
GGTTGTTGGCCGCCCAGTCCTTCTGCGGCGCCAGCCGCAGCCGCGCGCCGTTGGCGCCGCCCCGCATGTCCGTACCGCGGAAGGTCGAGGCCGACGCCCAGGCCGCGCGCACCAGCTCGGGCACGGAGAGGCCGGAAGCCAGGATCTTCTCCTTGAGGCTGGCGACGTCCTTGGCCGTCACGGCCTGATAGGTCGCCTTCGGCAGCGGGTCCTGCCAGATCAGGTCGTCCTTCGGCACCTCGGCGCCCAGGTAGCGCGAGCGCGGGCCGAGGTCGCGGTGCGTCAGCTTGAACCAGGCCTTGGCAAAGGCCAGCCGGAACTCTTCCGGGTTGTCCAGGAAGCGCCGGGAGATCTTCTGGTACTCCGGGTCGAACCGCAGCGCGAGGTCCGTCGTCAGCATGATCGGCGCGTGGCGCTTGGACTTGTCGTGCGCGTCCGGCACGCGGTTGGCGCCCTCGCCCTTGGCCGGGATCCACTGCGTGGCGCCCGCCGGGCTCTTGGTCTGCACCCACTCGAAGCCGAACAGATTGACGAAGAACTCGTTGGTCCACTGCGTCGGGTTGTACGTCCAGGCGCCCTCCAGGCCGCTGGTGACCGTGTCCCCCGCGTTGCCCTTCCCGCACTTGTTCGTCCAGCCGAATCCCTGCTCCTCGATGCCCGCCGCGGCCGGCTCCGGGCCGGTGCAGTCCGCCGGCTTGTGCGCGCCGTGCGTCTTGCCGAACGTATGACCGCCGGCGATCAGCGCCACGGTCTCCTCGTCGTTCATCGCCATCCGGCCGAACGCCTCACGGATGTCCTTCGCCGCGGCGAGCGGGTCGGGCTTGCCGTTCGGGCCCTCGGGGTTCACATAGATGAGGCCCATCTGCACGGCCGCCAGCGGGTTCTCGAGCATGCGGTTGCCGCTGTGCCGCTCATCGGCGAGCCACTTCTTCTCCGGGCCCCAGTAGACCAGGTCCGGCTCCCACTCATCGACGCGGCCGCCCGCGAAGCCGTAGGTCTGGAAGCCCATCGACTCCAGCGAGACGTTGCCGGCCAGCACGAGCAGGTCGGCCCACGAAAGCTTCTGGCCGTACTTCTGCTTCACCGGCCACAGCAGGCGGCGGGCCTTGTCGAGGTTCGCGTTGTCAGGCCAGCTGTTCTCCGGCTCGAAACGCTGCTGCCCCCCGCCAGCACCGCCGCGCCCGTCTCCCACGCGGTAGGTGCCCGCCGCGTGCCACGCCATGCGGATGAAGAAGGGACCGTAGTGGCCGTAGTCCGCCGGCCACCACGGCTGCGAAGTCGTGAGGACCTGCTTGATGTCCGCCTTGACGGCCTTCAGGTCCAGCGAGTTGAACGCCTTGGCGTAATCGAAGTTCCGCTCCAGCGGGTTCGATTCCACGCCGAACAGGCGCAGCGACGACAAATCGAGCTGGTTGGGCCACCAGAACTGCTTGTTCTGCGGTGCGCCCTGAGCCTGCACACGCTGGGTCGTCGCCAACGGCAGGCCGACCATCGCCACCGCCACGAGCACCGCCATCAGTCTTTTCTGCATTGAATTCTCCTCGACGGACAGCACGGTCCGGTCGGGATCGACTCTACGGCCGGCACCGGCGTCTGTCACATACAACGATCGAATCCCGGCCATAGGCAGAAGCTGTGAAACGCGGACAACTCATCCGTTCTGGCTCTTGAAGTACGCCTTCACCGCGTCATTCGCCGCCTGGCGGTACGCGGCCGTTTTCGCAGGGTCCGCCTCGGCGAGCTTCGCCGTGAGCTGGGCGGCGTCGATGTCGCCCAGATAGGCCGGCGTGCCCGGCTGCTGGCGCCAGGAATCCGCGAGCGACCCCGCATCGACCGGGTCGAACCCGAGCTCGTCGACGAGCTGCATGACCCGTCCACGCGCCGGCTGCTCGCCCGCGACGGCCAGTGCGATGCGGCCGGGCGTCCCTTTCGGCTTGCCGTTCTTCAACAGGCTTGTGAACCCGATGTGGTTGAACGCCTTCACGACCGGCCGCCCGAGATGCCGGGCCACCCACACGCTTTCGACCGCCCCGGCATCGATCTCCGGAAGGCTCCCGTCGCGCACCGGATAGTAGTTGCCGGTGTCGATGACGACCACATCCGCCGGCACGCCGGCGAACAGATCCTTCGGCAGGTCCGGCACCGCCTTCTGCGGGATGGTCACGACGACGATCTCG
This sequence comes from Vicinamibacterales bacterium, assembly GCA_050183355.1. Taxonomy (GTDB): domain Bacteria; phylum Acidobacteriota; class Vicinamibacteria; order Vicinamibacterales; family UBA2999; genus CANKJK01. Next base: position 2,178 of record JBFXBH010000301.1, read on the forward strand.
CCGGCGCGCGCGGCCTCGGCCGCGGTTGCCGGGCGCGCGCCCGTCTCCGCCGCCAGGTCCTTCAGCGACTCCGGCCCTCGCGAGTTCGCGATCGTGACCTCGTGGCCGAGCGCCGTCAGCCGGCGCGTGAGCGAGCCCCCGATCATGCCTGTTCCGATGATGCCGATCTTCATATGGTCATGCCTCCTCGACGGCCGCGCCTCCGCGCGCCGGAAACGCCATCACGTTGTGGTGCTCCGCCCGTCCGGTCGGGCACAGTGGGATCAGCGCGCTGCGACCGCGGCACTAGCTGAAGCGGTCGCGCTGGCTGTCCGCCCGCTGCTCCATGAGCCAGCTCTGGCCCACCCGGCCCAGGTCGCGCTCCGGTCGGTCCCGACGCAGCCGCCGGACCCCGAGCACCGCCACGAGCAGAACGGCGACGAGCGCAACAGGGATGGCGATGGTCATGGCTCCACGGTACTGCACTTGCGGGCGCCCCGCTCGGCAGACCTGATACCGC
>JBFXBH010000302.1:0-2673 GCA_050183355.1 Vicinamibacterales bacterium
ACCGCCGCGCGACGCACGTTACGATCGCCGTCGACCGCATGGTGTCCGCCGCTCCATCCCTGACCGGCGATCCGCGCCTCCGCCCGTTTCTGTCGGCGGGAACGGACGCCGAGGCCCGTGCCGCGCTCGAGGACCTTCTCGGAGGCGACATCGAAACCACGCTGCGCGAGACCGTGGCCCGCACGCTGCGAGGTGCGGCCGAGGCGTCCGGCCATCACGACGACATCCTCGCGGAGGCCCGGCTCCGGCTGGTGCGGCGGCTCTGGAGCCTGCGGGCCGGCGTGGGCGATCCCGTCGCCAACCTGCTCGGCTACGTGACGGGCACCGGCGAGAACGCGTGCTACTCGTTCCTGCGGGAGCGGTTCCCCGAACGCACGCGGTTTCGCAACCGGGTGCGGTACGCCGTGGCGCACCATCCGGGCACGCGGCTGACCCAGGACCCGCAGGGCGTCTGGATCTGCGCCTCGGCAGCCGCGGCGGGCCTGGCCCCGGCGGCCGACTGCGAGCTTCTGGCCGATCCGCGCGGCGTGGCCGGGGCGTGGGGCATCGACCTCGGCGCGCCGCTGGCCGTGCTCGTCGAGGCGCTCCTCCGGCATGCCGCGCGGCCGCTGCCGCTGCCGGCCTTCGTCGACGCGCTGGCGCAACTGGTGGGCGAGGCGCGCCCGATGCTCGTCACGGCGCCCCTCGCCGCCGCGGAGGAGCCGGTGGACCCCGCGCCGGCGATCGCGGACGTGCTCGAGCACCGGGCGATGCTGGCCCGGACCTGGGCCGAGATCGTCGAGCTGCCGCCGCGGCAGCGCGTGGCGCTGCTGATGAACCTGCGCGACGCCGATGGCTCGTCGGTGCTCCAGATGCTGCCGGCCACCGGCGTCGTGGCGCGGGAGGGCATCGCGGCGGCGCTTGACCTCGATCCCCGCGACCTCGACGTGCTCTGGCCGGTGCTGCCCGTGGACGACGAGACGATCGCGACGCGCCTCGGCCTGACGCGTCAGCAGGTCATCAACCTCCGGAAGGCCGGCCGCGCGCGCCTCGCCCGGCGGCTGGGAGGCCGGACGTGAAGGCCGGCGCCGGTAATACGCCCATCGCCGTGACGTCACTCCTGAGAGCGGACACACTGTGACTATCGACGACAGCAGGGTCAAGAAGGCGGCCGAAGCGATCGGACGGGCGGTCGCGCCCGGGCCGGACGACGACGCGCACCTGAGCGCGGACGTGCTCGACGGCCTCGCCTCCGGCACCCTGGACGCCGCGGACTGGGAGTGGGCCGGCGTGCACCTCGAGGGCTGCGCGCGGTGTGCCGAGGATCTGGCAGACCGCCGTGCCGTTCAGCAGACGATCGACGCGCTCTGGAGCGGAAATGGCGTGGCTCCCGCGCAGACGCTGGCGCCGGCGGCCACCGGGGCCCGCCGGTGGCGCGTCGCGGTCCCGCTCGGGCTGGCCGCCGCGGCCGGGATCCTGCTGGCTGTTCTCCTGCCACGCGATCAGGCTCCCGCACCTGCGCCCGGTGGACCACCGCAGCCGTCACCGGCGGTGGCCGACGCGCTCGCACCGGAGGATCGCGCGCTGGTGGCGCGCGTGCTCGCGGCCGGCCGCGTCGAACTGCCGGACGACCTCGCCTTTCTCCAGGGCCGTGCCGGCACGCTGCTCGGCGGGCCGGGACCGGGCGCCGGCTTCACCGTCGTGGCGCCCGTGGGCACCGTGGTGACCGGCGTGCGCCCCGCGCTGCGGTGGACCCGTGCGGACGGCGCCCGCGGCTACACCGTGCGCGTGCACGACGAGCGGTTCGCGGAGGTCGCGCGTGCCGAGGTGACCGCCGAGGCGTGGACGCTCGAGACGGATCTGGCGCCCGGCGCCGTGTACTCGTGGCAGGTCACGGCGCATACGCCCTCCGGGGATCGGACCGTGCCGGTGCCGCCGCAGCCCGAGGCCCGCTTCCGCGTCCTCGCGGCGGATGAGGCCGCGCCGCTGGCGCGCCGCCGCGCCGCGGCGGCTGACGATCCGCTGGCACGCGGCATCTTCGAGGCCCGCGCCGGCCTGCTGGCCGAGGCGGCCGCGTCGTTCCGGCAGGCCCAGGCGGCCGACGCCACCCGCGCGGAGGCGACCGCGCTGCTGGCGTCGCTGCCAGTCCGGCCCTGAGGCTCTCCGCTCCCGGCCGCTACGGCGCGCCGGTGACGACGAACCCGGCCCAGTAGAACGGATGGCGGTGCTCGCGTGAGGCGATGAGCGCGCGGGCCGCGGCGCGCATGGCGCCGGCCACACGGCCCGGCGCGGCCGGCCGCCCCGTCCCGCGACGTGCGGTCACCAGCGACCGGTGCAGCGCGAGCATCAACTCCGTCGTGCTCGCCGAGTCCACTTCCCACAGGCTCACCACCGCCGTGGACGCGCCCGCCGCGAAGAGCGCCCACGTGAGGCCGACGACGCCTTCGCCACCGCCGTCCGCGCCGCGGGCGCTCTCGCATGCCGAGAGCACCGCGAGGTCAGCCGTCAGCGGCAGGTTCGCCACCTCCCACGCCTCGAGGCGGCCGTCGCGGGCCGGATCCACCGCGCCGGCGTCGCCCCCGAGCGCGACGAACGAGTACATCGGGCTCGACCGCACGAGCTCACCGTGGGTCGCGATGTGCAGCACGCCGGCGCTGGTGGCCGCCGAGCGGAGCGCCGTCTCGGTGGCGGCCG
>JBFXBH010000303.1:0-2671 GCA_050183355.1 Vicinamibacterales bacterium
GGTCCGGGCCGCGGGGCCACGGCGGTCACTCAGCCGATCACGGGCAGGAGCTTCGCGTTCTCGGCGGCGCGCTTGGGCGGGAGCGTCCACTCTTCCCGCAGCGCCTTCGCGAACTCGTTGCGGAAGAAGCCGTCCTTCATGCCGCCGTCGATGATGTCCCACGGCAGGACCGCGTCGTTCGTGCGGTCGCGGAACACGTAGGCGTCCGCGTCGACGCCCGCCTCGGCACACGCGGCGCGCCAGTTGCCGCCGTTGGCCTCGGCCGCCTCGATCACCGGCGCGACGCGGCGATCGCCGAGCGACAGCAGTCCCTGATAGAACGAGTGCCGCTCGGACTTCACCGTGATGTAGCAGTTCTCGATGCCGCTCACGAGGCTCCGCAGCCGCTTCATCTTGCGGTCGAGGGACGCGGGGGCCTCCATCGGGATGCGCTGATACGCGGTGCCGGGCTTCGGCACGAGCGGGTTGACGCTGCCGGCGATGGTGCCGATGCGGCCGCGCGCGCGCGCGTGCTTCAGCATGATCTCGCGCAGCTCGATCGTGAGGTCGCGGATCGCCACGAGGTCCTCGTCGGTCTCGGTCGGCAGGCCGATCATGTAGTAGAGCTTCAGGTTCTCCATGCCCTCGGAAAAGATCGTCTCGGCGGCGGCGAGGATCTCGTCGTTGGTCACGGTCTTGTTGATGACCCTGCGCAGGCGGTCCGAGCCGGTTTCGGGCGCGATGGTCAGCCCCTTCTCGCCGCTCTCGCGCAGCAGACGGACGATGGTCGGCGTCAGGTCGTCGAGCCGGAGCGAGGCGGGGCTGATGGCGTAACCCATCGCGGCGAGGCTCGTCAGGATCTCCTCGATGTCGGGGTGATCGCAGAGCGCGATGGACACGAGCCCCGCGCGGCTCGAGTACGCACGCGCGGCCCGGGCCCGCTCGAGGATGCGTTCCTTGGGAAACGCCCGCACCGGTAGATAGTTGTAGCCGGCCCAGCAGAAGCGGCAGAGGTTGGCGCAGCCGCGGACGACTTCGATCAGAAACCGCGAGCCGAACTCCGTGTCCGGCGTGAAGATCGTCGTCGCCGGCGGGTCGACGGTCTCGGTCGTCGAGAGCGCCGCCTTCTTCACGATCGCCGGCGCGCCGGTGCCCGGCTTCGGCACGAACGCCTCGACGACACCCTGGTCGCCGTAGTGGACGTCGTAGAAGGACGGGATGTAGAAGCCCCGCCTCGCGGCCAGCCGCACGAGCAGGTCGTCCCGGTCCGACGCCTCGCGCACGGCCGACGCGAACGCCGGCACGAGCGACTCGCCCTCCCCGGCCGCGACCACATCCGCGAAGAGCGCCAGCGGCTCCGGGTTCACAAACGTGACGGCGCCGCCGAGCAGCACGAGCGGATGGCGCGCGTTCCGCGCGTCCGCCCTGGGCGGAAGGCCGCACAGCCGCAGCATCGTGACGACGTTCGTGTAGTCCCACTCGAACGACACGGAGAACGCCAGCACGTCGAAGTCCGCGATGGGCGTCTGGGATTCGACGCTGACGAGCCGCGCGCCGCGCCCGGCGAGCCCGGCCAGCTCCTGCTTCGGCGGCAGGAACACGCGCTCGCAGACGACGTCGGGCTCGTTGTTGAACAGGGTGTAGACGGTCTGGAAGCCCAGGTTGGACATCCCGACGAAGTAGGTGTTGGGAAAGCACAGCGCGACGCGGAGCTTCCCGCCGTGGGGCTTGCGGACGTACCCCACCTCCTTCGCGAGCACGTCCTTCGCCCGCGTGCGCTGCTCCCAGTCCTGCATGCAGCTTCGACTGTAGCGCAGCGGGGTGGCCGCGTGCCGGAGTGGGGTTGGCTGCGCGGCACGGCCGGAGACGGCGGGGGATCGGGGTGGGGCTGGCTGCGTGCCGCGGCCACGCCGGCCGGGAAGGGAGCCAAGTGGCGGCCCGCAGTACGGGGTGGGGCTGGCTGCGTGCCGCGACCCCGCCGGTCCGCAGGCCGGAAGAACTCGCTCTCGGCTGTTTGTCCCGTGCAAGGCGTGGGGACCCCCATCCCCACGCGTGTCAGAGGCCTTCGCTTCGTTCTTCGTGAGCTGTGACGGCTTGCTCCCAACGGCGGGGTCGCGGCACGCAGCCAGCCCCACCCTTGGAACGGGCCGTCCGCTCAGGACAGCCCCCGCCAGTCATGCAGTCGACCCGAGAGGACGCCCGTCTACTTCTGGCGGAGGAACGCGGGCACGTCGAGGGAGAGGTCGATGTCCTCCAGCCGCAGCGCGTCGGCGTCCGGGTCGGGCGTCGCCAGCGGCAGCGCCATGTCGATCGCGGGCCGGCGCTCCACCTGGAGCTGGGGCGTCAGGATGGGCGCCGAAACGGACGCTGTCCGCTGGGCCATCACCGGCACGGCCACCGGAACCGGCTCGGCCGGCGGCTCCGCCGCGGCTCGGGCCGCGATTCGCTTCGCCTCGGCCTCCCAGATCGACATGTCGGTCGGCGTGTTCACCGCGTTCGCCGCGGCACGGCCGGCCGTCTCGAAGCCGGTCGCGATGACGGTGATCTTCACCTTGCCGACCAGCGCCGGGTCCACGACCGCGCCGAAGATGATGTTGGCGTCCTCGTGGGCGGCCTCCTGGATCACGGCCGACGCCTCGCCGACTTCCATCAGGCCGAGGTCCGGCCCGCCGGTCACGTTGATGATGACGCC
>JBFXBH010000304.1:0-2635 GCA_050183355.1 Vicinamibacterales bacterium
CCGTCGAACCCCGTCGTCAGCACCTTCGGCACGCCGGGGATCGGCTGTGCGTCGAGCACGCCGTTCCGGATGATCCGCAGGCGGCCCGGCCGCTCGGTCACGAGCATCGCTCCATCCGGCAGAAAGGCGAGGCTCCACGGCCGCTCGAGCGTCGCCAGGCGCGTGACCGCGATCGTGTAGTGCGCGGTCTCGAACGTCCACGGTCCCGCGCCGAGGCCCTTCTTCGGGGCCGGGGACTTGACGTCGGCGGCCACGGGCGCCGCCTGGCGCTGTTGTGCCGCCAGTGACACCGCGGCCAGACCGCAGGCGGCGGCGAGGGCGAATCCGGCGAGCGGACGAATGGCGTGGGCGCGCATGTCGAGTCTCCTTGGCGGCGTCAGCCCGCGGCGTTCCGGCGCCCGGGCCGTGCCCCGGTGCCGGCGGACGCGGGTGCCGCGAAGTATATCGGCCCGAGCGTCTGCCGGTAGAAGGGATTCCCGAACTTCCAGACGAACGCTTCGATGAAGTAGTGCGCGAGGAAGATGCCGCTCAGCATGTTGACCAGGTACCACCCGAACGAACCGTCCGGCCGCACGGTCAGGCCGCTCATGCCGAAGATGGCGGCCGACGACGCCCAGGCTGCCACGAGGAGCAGTCCCAGATAGAAGGCCGTCCGGTGACGCCGGAACCAGGCGGCGACGCGATCGACCCGCGAGGACGCGTCGAGCGGCACGTTGAAGATCCGCGGCGCCATCAGGACGTGGTACTCGACGTAGTGCATCGCGAGGCTCGCCACGTACAACTGGCTCCGGTACACGACCATCAGCGCGGAGGCCGACTGCAGCACCAGATAGGCCAGTGCGACCAGCACCGCGGTGCGGTCGGCGCCCGTCTGCCACGCGGCCGCCAGCGACCGGAGCATGAACACCAGCAGCACCGCGGCCGCCGCGAGTCCGATCCGGGTCAATGGGTCGGAGGGGTCGAACGCGCCGGCAAACCCATGGACGACGCCGCGGCCGAACGTCAGGAGTTGCAGCGCCCACAGCGCGAGGAAGTAGGCGTTGTCGACGGACGGCGCCCACGACGGGAACCGTGCACCGGTCCGCGTGCGGAACATCTCGTAGACGCCGAAGCTCTGGCGGACGACGTGAAAGTAGTCCGCGGCCGTCAGCGCCAGCACGAACCAGACGAACACCGTCGTGCCCGGCGCCGGCGCCTGCCGGACACCGAGGTACCAGAACGTCAGCAGGATGGCCGGAGGGCCGGCAAAGTAGATGGCCGCGCGGCCGGGCGTCGATCGGAAGTGCCGCAGGTTCGCCGCGTTCAGGTAGAGCGCCCACGTGATCGCGAAATGCGTGTTGCCGAAGACGACGGCGTAGGCCAGCGTGATCCAGCGGCCCATGTCGCGCGGGACATCCGGCGAGAGCTGGACGAACGCCAGCGGCACGGCCAGCAGCAGAAACGAGAGGAAGATGACGGCGATCTGCGGTGTCTGGAGGTAGTGCGTCCGGGCGGTCATGAAAGCGCCTTCTTTAGTACCACGAAGTGGAGGTCGTTGCGCCGTGGCCGGCCGAAGCGCTCGTCGCCGTAGGGAAAGGATTCCCGCTCACCCGTCGGCCGGTACCCCAGCCGTTCGTACCAGGCCAGGAGCTCCGCGCGCTGGGCGATCACCGTCATCCGCATCGTGGTGGCGCGCAGCTCCGATCGGGCCATGCGTTCCGCTTCCTGCAGCAGGGCACGGCCGACGCCGTGGCCCTGCAGGGGCGGCCGGACGGCCAGCATGCCCGTGTACGCGGAGCCGTGGCCTTCGTCGCGGAGCAGCACCGAGCCGACCAGCGCGTCCCCGTCGCACGCGAGCACGATCCGCTCGCCGGGGCCGGCAATCGCCGCCAGCACGCCGGCCTCGTCCGTCCGCTGACCGTCCAGCAGATCGGCCTCCGTGGTCCATCCCGCGCGGCTCGCCTCGCCACGATAGGCGCTCTCGACCAGCGCCACGATCGCCGGGGCGTCGGCGGGTGCCGCGGCGCGGAACGTCAGGGGAGGCATGAACCGTATAAGTGTGCCCGTACAGACGAAGAGGCGGGAGTGCCGCGTGGCACCCCCGCCTCCTGATGGTCGTCCGGGTGGTCTAGAAGTCGACCGTCGCGCCGAACTTGAAGAGCCGGCCGCCCAGCGTCGAGATGATGCGCTGGTAGGCCGCGCCGAGCGTGCTCACCGAAGACTGCGGCGTCCGGGCGTTGGCGACGTTGTAGACGTCGAAGATGCCCTGAATCTTGCCCTTGCCCAGCCGGATGTTCTTGCTGAAGCGGAGGTCAAGCTGGTTCAGGCGCCGGTCGAACACCTCGGCCGTGCCGCCACCGGAGTTGTTGCCGGAGCTGCCGACCGGAATCACCGAGTGGCTGGTCGTGCCGCCCGAGATGGACGGCCGGCCGAGGATGCTGGTGATCTGCGCGTTCGCCAGGACCTGGTTGCCGGTGATGGCAATACCCGGCAGGTGCTTGTAGGACGCGCTGACGTTGACGTCACCCGGCAGCGGGTAGACGAACTGCAGCTTGATCTGTGAACCGATGCCATTCCACCAGCCCGGCGTCACGTTGCAGAAGTCGTCGTTGCGCGGGTAGCGGCTGGCGCCGGGGAGCGGCGAGCCGGAGGGCGA
>JBFXBH010000305.1:0-2567 GCA_050183355.1 Vicinamibacterales bacterium
GCCGTGCCCGACGTATCCGCTCTACACGGCGATCCTCGCGAAGCTGGGCGCCGTGCCCAGCTACTACACGACGGACCCCGAACGCGGCTGGTTGCCCGACGTCGCGCAACTGGAATCGCTCGTGACGTCGCGCACGCGCGTGCTGGTGCTGATCGACCCCAACAACCCGACGGGCGCGGTGTACCCGGCGGACGTGCGGAAGGCCCTGCTCGCGGTGGCCGCGCGTCACGACCTCGTCGTGCTCGCGGACGAGGTCTACGGCGACCTCGGGTATCACGGGCCGGTGCCGCTCGTCGGCACGCTCGACCAGGACGCGGCCGTCATCTCGTTTTCGAGCCTGTCCAAGGCGTATCTCGCGCCCGGCTGGCGCGCGGGCTGGATGGTCGTGGGCCGGTCGCCGCGGCTCGACGAGATCCTCGCGGCGATCCGCAAGCTGGCCGATGGGCGCCTGTGCAGCCCGGGGCCGATGCAGTACGGCATCCCGGCGGCGCTTCGCGGGGACCGCTCGCATCAGGCGACCTTCCAGCGGGCGCTCCTCGAGCGCGCCACGATCTCGTACCAGCGCCTGTCGGCCATTCCGGGCATGCGCGCGGTGATGCCGCAGGCGGCGTTCTACGCGATGCCGTGGGTGGCGCTGCCGCCCGGCCGGACGGACGAACACTACGTGCTGAGCCTGCTGCGGGAGACGGGCATCCTCTGCGTGCACGGGTCGGGCTTCGGCCTGCCGCCGGAGCGCGGCGCGTTCCGCATCGTCTTCCTGGCGTCGCCGGCGGAACTGACCGCCGTCTACGACGACATCGCGGCGTTCACCGCCCGGTACCTCGGTGCGTAGCTTCGTATACTCACCGCGATGACGGACGAGGCGCCGCTCGGGCACAGCCGCGGAGCCTGGTGGGCCGGGCTGGCGCTCGTCGCGGCGTGCTTCTGCGCGCCGATGTTCGCGGGCCTCGCGCAGTGGGAGATGCGCAGCGACGAGGCGATCTACTCCTACGCCGTCGAGCGGATCCTCGAGACGGGCGAGTGGCTGACGCCGCGCAGCATTCCGGGTGACGAGCCGTTCTACGAGAAGCCGCCGCTGAAGTTCTGGCTCGTGGCCGGCGGCATGCGGCTCGGCCTGCTGCCGACCGGCGACGCCGGGATGCGCGCGGTCGACGCGCTCGCCGCCGCCGTCATGTTCCTCTACCTGTACGCGATCGGCTGCCGGCTGCGCGGGCCGGTTGCCGGCGTCGTCAGCGTGCTTGCGCTCTTCTCATTCGACGACATCCTCGTCGAGCACGGGCTGCGCAGCAACAACATGGAGGCGGCGCTGGTGCTCGCCTATACGGCGGCGTTCTACCACGCGCTGCGCTGGGCCGAGGCCGAATGGCAGTGGCGCGCCCGTCACGCGTACGCGATCGCCGGCTGGTTCGTGCTCGCCTTCCTGACGAAGTTCGTCGCGGCGCTCTTCCTGCCACTGGTGGTCGCGCTGACCATCGGCAGCCGCCCGGCGGGCTTCCGCGAGCTCGTCCGCGCGTGGCGGACGTGGGTCGGACCGGCGGTCGCCGCGCTCGTGCTCATCGCGCCGTGGTTCGTCTACCAGACCGTGCACGCCGGCGGAGAGTTCTGGACGATCCTGCTGACCGCACACGTCGTGCAGCGATTCGCGGGCGTGCTCCACCCCGAGCACCTGCATCCGTGGCACTACTACGCGACCTGGCTCTGGGCGGAGCTCGGCCGTGAAGGGTTGCGTCTGACGTGGGGCGCGGGTCTGGCCGCCCTTGTCTGGCAGGGACTCGGCCAGGGCGACTGGCGCGTCCGCGGCGTGCTGCTGTGGTGGGCCGTGCCGTTCCTGCTGCTCTCGGCCGGCACGTCGAAGCTGTTCCACTACGCGTATCCGTTCCTGCCGCCGCTCGCGCTCGGCGTCGGCCTGGCCGTGGCACTCGGCCTTGGCGCGCTCGCCACGCCGCACTGGAGCCGCGTCTGGGGCTGGCGGGGGCTCTCGGAGATGGAGTCCGGCGGTGCCACGCTCGCCCGGGTGCTCACCGTGCTGGGCGGCGTGGCGTTCCTGCTCGGCGCGTGGGCGGTCGTGGTCGGCCCGGTGACGATCGAGGTCGGTGGCGTCCGCCTGTTCCGGAGCGCCATCCTGTGGCGGCCGGCGCTCATCGGCACGCTGCTCTGGGTGCTCGCCGGACAGGGCTCCCGCGTGCTGCGCCCGCTCGGCGCGCTGCTGGCGCTCTGGCTGCTCTTCCCGTCGTCGTACCCGAAGCAGCTCGCGTTCCTGATGCGGACCGACCATCCGATCCGCACGATGCGGGCGTGCGTGCGCGAGGCGGCGGCCGTCGGCGGTCTGACGCCGGGCGTGTTCCACGCGTCGGGCGATCTGCACCACGCGTACTACTTCTACCTGCGGCACCTGGCCTGGACGCCGTGGCACACGGCCGCGCCGGCCGAACTGCAGCGTCGCCTCGACGTGCCCGGCGCGCAGACGCCGGTGATCGTCGGCCGCGCCGACTACGTGCGCCTCGGGGGCCGGCTGCCGGCCTCCGCGCCGCCCCCGGTGGCCACGACGACCGGGGCGCCGCCGCTCA
>JBFXBH010000306.1:0-2550 GCA_050183355.1 Vicinamibacterales bacterium
ACGGGCACGGACGCGTGCGGGAGATTCGGAATGACGAGCAGGCTCGCGTGCCGGCGCGCCTCCACCTCGTCGAGCTGCGCGGCCAGTTCCTTGATGCGCCCGGCGCGGGCCTTGTTGGCCTCCTGGAGCGCGGTGGTATCGAGGCCCTGCCGCTTCGCCTTCGCGACGTCGTCCGCGGCGGCGTTCTGATCCCGCTTCAGGTTCTCCAGTTCCGGCAGGAGGCGGCGGCGCTCCGCTTCGAGCGCCACGACGGCGGCCAGTTCCGCCACGAGATCGCTGCCCCGATTGGCGAGCGCCTGACGGAGCTGTTCCACGTCATCCCGGAGATACAGCGGGTCAATCACAGGTCTGATCCTACTCTGTTACGATGCCTCACATGGGGGGGTCGATTCGGAAAGCCGTGTTCCCGGCGGCCGGTCTCGGCACGCGGTTTCTGCCGGCGACGAAGGCGCAGCCGAAGGAGATGCTCGTCCTCGTCGACAAGCCGGTGATCCAGTACGGCGTCGAGGAAGCGGTCCAGTCCGGCGTCGAGAACATCGTGATCGTGACGGGCCGCGGCAAGAACGCGATCGAGGATCACTTCGACGTGGCCCTCGAGCTGGAGAACTTCCTCGAGCAGCGCGGCAAGACGGCGCAGCTCGAAGAGGTCCGCAACATCACGCGCCTCATCAAGGTGGCCTACGTGCGGCAGGGCGAGCCCCTCGGTCTCGGCCACGCGGTCCTGGTGGCGAAGGAGTTCTGTCAGCAGGAACCCTTCGCCGTCATCCTGGGCGACGACGTCATCGACGCGTCCCCGCCGGCCCTGAAGCAGATGATCGACGTGTTCGATCGCGTGCAGCATCCGGTCATCGCCGTGGAGCGCGTGCCGGAGCTCGATGTCTCGAGCTACGGCATCGTGGCCGTGGAGCCCGCGCCCGAGGTCGGTCCGCGCGTGCACCGGATCACCGATCTGGTTGAGAAGCCGCCGCGCGACCGGGCCCCGTCCAACCTGGCCATCATCGGCCGCTACATCCTGACGCCGGACATCTTCCCGGCGCTCGAAGCGACGGCGAGCGACGTCACCGGAGAGATTCAGCTCACGAACGGGCTTCGGAGGCTGCTGCGCGAGCGTCCGCTCTACGCGTGCGAGATCGAGGGCGTCCGCCACGACACGGGCAACAAGCTCGGGTTCCTGAAGGCGGTCGTCTACTTCGCGCTCAAGCGGCCGGATCTGGCCGAGTCGTTCAGGCGCTACCTCGACGATCTGCGCCACGGCTGACGCCGGGCCGGTTCAGCTCTTCTTCGTCTCGGCCTTCGGCGTCGTGCTCGCCGGCGTGACGTCGGCCTTGGCGGTCGTGTCGGCCGTCGATGCCGCGGAAGGCGCGCTCTCCGCGCTCGCGCTCTCCTTCTTCGCGCCGCTCTTCGCGTAGTCCGTCACGTACCAGCCGGCACCCTTGAACTGAATGGCCGGCGAGGAGAGCAGACGGCGGACGGGACCCTTCCCGCACTCGGCGCACACCTCGAGGGGTGCGTCGGAGAACTTCTGAATCTGTTCGAAGCGGCGCCCGCAGGCGTCGCATGCGTATTCGTAGAGAGGCATGGTCGATCTCAGTCCAGCGTAACGGTGTCCTGGTCCGCCAGGAGCAGTTGCCGGTGCGCCCAGATCGGCACCGCGCCCTGGGTCAGCAGTGCGTCGTGAAAGGCGCGCGCGGACGGGCTCGTCGACTGGTGCTCGCTGTAGTCGTGGCGGAGACGCAGCAGCAGACGGTGCCCGAGCGACTGGAACATGTAGCCGGGGTCCAGCACGCCCCGCTCGGCCTCGCGGCGGGCGGTTGACTCCTCCAGATATGCCTCGTCCCTGAAGAAGCGCACCCCCTGCTCGACCGACATGTCGTCGGCATGGAGGCGAACGGCCACGACGAGGCGGGACAACGCCACGAGCGTCTCGGCGATCTGCGCGAGCCGCAACTCGGCATCCCCGCGGCGGAACCCGCTCTCGAGGAGCGCGCGCTGTGCGTAGTGCGCCCAGCCGTCGAGGAACGTGCGCGATGCGAAGAACGCGGACTTCCGCACCTTCGACTCGACGTCACGGAGCGCTGCGGCGAGCGTCAGCCGGCCCGGGCTGGTTTCGCGGGCCAGCAGGATCCGGCGCGTGGCATCGTTGAGGTCCAGGGCGTGCTCGCGCCGGCGGTCGTCCGGCCACGCAGCGTCGCTCCCGGCCAGCGTGAGCCGCGGCCGGACCACGCGGGGCTCGAACGGACCGGCCACCCACAGCGTGGCCTGCTGCCAGCGGTCGAACTCGGGCGACGGGGCGAGCACGGGTGCCTCCTCGGCGCTCATCCCGACCACGGTCTGCTTGTTGAGATAGCCGGTGAGCTCGTCGAATGCCTCGCGGGCCCCGTCCAGCGGGCCGCGCTCACGGGCGAGGCGGGCCTTGACTGTCTGCCAGACGTCGCGGGGTTCGCCCTTCTCGATCTGCGCCGCCGTTTGCCGGAACTCCTCCTGGGCTTCGGAGAGCCAGCGAAGGCCGAGTTCCATCGCGCGTTCGGCGCTCGCGCCGATGCCCTCGCC
>JBFXBH010000307.1:0-2505 GCA_050183355.1 Vicinamibacterales bacterium
CGGCGCGGCGCGGCCACGCGCGTCGACGAGCGGCTCGCCGCGCTCGGCATCCGGCGGATCACGGTGGGCCGGATCGCCGTGCCGGACGCGGCGGAGGACAGCGCCGGCATCGAGGCGGCCCGGCGGATCTACGGCACGGCCGTCTCGTCGGCCGAAACGCTCTGGCAGCAGGCGCAGGCCGGCGACGCCCCGGACCCGGGCATGGCGCGGCAGATCATCGACAACCTCGCCAACATCGTGAACCAGGACCGCACGTCGCTGATGGCGCTGACGGCCCTGAAGAAATACGACAACTACACGTTCACGCACATGGTGAACGTGGCGGCCCTCTCGATGGCGCAGGCCCGCGCGCTCGGCATCGAGGGGCCGCTGCTGCGCGAGTTCGGCTTCGCGGCGCTGATGCACGACATCGGCAAGGTGCACACGCCGCTCGAGATCCTCAACAAGCCGGGCAAGCTCGAAGGCGAGGAGTTCCGGATCATGCAGCGCCACGTCGTCGACGGCGCGCACATCCTCCGGCGCACGCCCGAGATGCCGGCGCTGGCGCCCATCGTCGCGTTCGAGCACCACCTGAAGCAGGACCTCTCCGGCTACCCCGAGAACATCGGCCACCGCGACCTGAACCTGTGCACGATGATCGTCAGCATCGCCGACGTCTTCGACGCGCTCCGAAGCAACCGGCCCTACCGGGAGGGCATGGCGAGCGTCCGCATCCGCGCGATCATGGGCAGGCAGGGCGACCCGGCGTTCAACCAGGTCCTGCTCCGCCGGTTCGTCACGCTGGTCGGGCTCTTCCCCGTCGGCACGCTCGTCTCGCTGAACACGAACGAGGTCGGGGTCGTCAGCGCCGAGCATCCCGAGGACCCGTTCCGGCCGCAGGTGACGATCCTGGTGGACGCGCGCGGCGAACGGCTCGAAACGCCGCTGCTGGTCAACACGTGGGAGCGCGACTCGCGCGGCGAGCACCCGCGCGCCGTCGTCGAAGCGATCGACCCGGACAGCCTCGACATCGACCCGCTCACCGTCCTCTCGTGATCGCCCCTCCGCGCTCGAACCCGCGCCTGCACCACGTCCGCGTGGCGCTGCCGGTGGCACGCATCTGGGATACTTAGTGGTCTGCCACTGACCCCAATGCTTCCGCGCTGGGCGCTGACCGTCGTCGCCGCCGGCGCCGTCACCGCCGCGCTCGTGGCCGGCCAGGAGCCTTTCGTGCCGTTCGTCGTCGACACGCCGGGACTGCCGGCGATCGACCGCGGGCTGCGCGCGTGGGACGCGACGCGGGGGCCCGGCCGTTCGGGACGGGCCGTCACGCGTCCCGAGGCTCCCGACACCGGACCGGTGGCCGCGAGCGTGATCGTCCGCTTTCGCGACGATGCGCTGACGGACGCGAGGCTTCGCACGCTCTCAGCCGTCCGCGGCACGCGGGCACCACGGTCCGCGTGGTCGGACTTCGAGATCGTCGGGTTGCCCGCGGGCACGGACCCCGAAGCGGCCGCGGCGGCGCTCGGGGCCAGGCCGGACGTCGAGTGGGCACAGCCGCGCTATCGCGTCCGCGAACACTTCGTGCCGAACGACCCGCTGTACTCGCGGCAGTGGAACTTCACGGCCATCGACATGGAGCGCGCGTGGGACATCAACCCGGGCGCGTCGTCGGACATCGTCGTCGCGGTGCTCGACTCGGGGATCGCGTACCGGAACGCCACCGTCCGCTTCACCGGACGCGCGCTGCCGCCGTTCCCCGCGCTCGGACGGGTCGACGTCCCGTTCGCCGCCGCACCGGATCTGGGCGGCCCGGACCGTTTCGTGGCGCCGCGTGACTTCATCTGGGACACGGACACGCCGCTCGACATGGACGGTCACGGCACGCACATCGCCGGCACGATCGGCCAGGTCACCAACAACGGCGCCGGCGTGGCGGGCATGGCCTTCAACGTGCGCCTGATGCCGGTGAAGGTCATCGACGGCGACTGGGATGCCATCTTCAACAGCCCCCGCTTCGCGACCGATGACGTGATCGCGCAGGGCATCCGCTACGCAACCGACCACGGCGCGCACATCCTGAACCTGAGCCTCGGCCGCGACGACCGGTGGCCGGCACCGGCCGTGCGGAGCGCGATCGAGTACGCCGTGCGGCGCGGCGTCTTCGTCGTCGTCGCGGCCGGCAACGAGTTCGAAATCGGCAATCCGTCCAACCCGTTCGCGGACTTCGCGGACGAGATCGCCGGGATGGTGTCGGTCGCCGCGACCGGCCGCACCAACCAGCGGGCGGTCTACTCGAACACGGGGTCCTACGTGGAGCTGGCGGCCCCCGGCGGCGACACGCGCCGCGGCGGCCCGACGGCCGGGATTCTGCAGCAGACCTACGACATCGACTTCGTCGACCGCTTCTTCCTGTCGCGGTTCGGCCCGCCCCGCTTCGACGTCTTCGCCTACGAGTTCTACGAAGGCAGTTCGATGGCCGTCCCGCACGTCGCGGGCTTCGCCGCGCTGCTGATGCAGCAGGGC
>JBFXBH010000308.1:0-2501 GCA_050183355.1 Vicinamibacterales bacterium
AAGGGCGGCCTGCTGCGCCGGCTGCGCGCGTTCGTGGGCGAGGCCGAGCAGCACGACGACATGACGCTCGTCCTGCTGCGCCTGTCAGGGCCGGGGCCCGCGGCGTGACGCGCGTCGTGTTCCGCACCGCGTCCGAGATGGAGGCGCGCGTCGTGCTGGCGCTGCTCGACAGCCAGGGCATCGAGGGCATGCGGACGGGCGGGCTCGTGCCCGGCGTGTGGCCGATGGCGATCAGCGCCGAAGGCGAGTTCGCGATCGCGGTCCGCGAGGAGGACGCCGACGCGGCGCGGCGCGTGATCGAGAGTCACCGCGTCGAGCAGGGCCATGCGGTCGTCCGGCTGGCGGACGAGTTCGGCGATCTCGAGGCGCGGATCGGCTACCGGTTCCGGGACCGCGCGCTGCTCGAGCACGCGCTGACGCACCGGTCGCTGGCCTCCGAGGATCAGACGGGCGGCGTGGTCGACAACGAGTCGCTGGAGTTCCTGGGGGACGCGGTACTGGGCCTGGTCGTGGCCGACATGCTCTACCGTCAGTTTCCCGACTCGCGGGAGGGGCAGAAGTCCAAGGTGAAGTCGGCCGTGGTCTCCACCGCGTCGCTGGCGCGCCAGGCGGAGCGGCTCCGGCTCGGTGAGGCGCTGCTGCTCGGCAGGGGCGAGGAGAAGACGGGCGGACGGCGCAAGCAGACGCTCCTCGCGGATTCCTTCGAGGCGCTGATCGCGGCCGTGTTCCTCGACGGCGGCCTCGAGGCCGTGTCGAACTGGCTCCGGCCGGTGCTGCAGGTCGACATCGACGCGGCCGCGGCGGCCGACGTCACCGGGCGCGACTACAAGTCCGCGCTGCAGGAGCGGGCCCAGGCGCGCGGGCTGGCGCTGCCCGAGTACCGGATCGTGGACCAGCAGGGGCCGGACCACAGGAAGGTCTTCCACGTGGAGGTGTGGGTCGACGGCGCGGTGACGGGCCGCGCCGAGGGCCGCTCGAAGAAGGAAGCGGAGCAGGCCGCCGCGCGGCAGGCCCTGGAGGCGCTGCCCGTTGACGCCTAGTGGTGCGACGCCGCGCTAGTCGATTTCGATGATGCCCCAGTTGCGGCGGTCATCCCGCGCCGCGTCCGTGCCGGTGGCGACGTAGGCCATCGACGGCTCCGGAATCCGCGCCAGCGCGAACCGCTGGACCTCGCGGGCCACCTGCTCCTCGCCCGGCGCCACGGGCCGGCAGTGCAGCCCGACCCACAGACGCAGAATCGGATCCGAGAACGTGTAGCGCTTCTGGCGGACCGTCACGAGGTCCACGTCCTCCAGCCACGACAGGTAGTCCTTCGTGGAGCCGGGCGTCCGGTGCAGGCGCAGCGAGATCTCGGTGAGCGTCAGCGGCTCCTCTTCGGCCAGGATGTCGAGGATCGCCTTGAGGGCGCCGTAGCCCCGCGCACGGTGCAGTCGGAGTTCGTAGCGGAAGCGGCACCAGGCGTCGAGCGATCCGCCACGCACCAGCAGGCCGGTCAGCGCGGCCACCGGATCCGCGGGTCCGGTGCCGTCGGCGGTCAGCGCGCGGGCCAGCGCGTCCACATACACCGGACGGCCGTCGGTCAGCGCGTGCACGGCGCGGCCCAGGAAGTCGCGGTCGGCCGTCGCCATCTGCTCGTAGTGGTTGAACGCGGGCGCCAGGTGGTCGATGACCTCCGCCACGCCGAGCGGCGTGATGTGCATGACCTCGAACCGGCCGGGGGCGTCCCGCAGCAGGCGGTGCGCCCGGGCCGTGTAGCGGCTGGTCAGCACGAACCGGTTCTCGCTGGCCGCCACGGCGTCCAGCAGGTCGTGCAGGACCTGGCGCAGGCCGGGGAAGTTCTCGAAGGTGCGCAGCTCGAAGGCCTCGTCGAGCAGGAACAGGCACGGCTCGCCGGCCGGCCCGCGGGCCGAGGCGAGAAACGCGAGAAAGCGGTCGAACGCGTCGCGCGGAGATGCGCTGACGGCGTCGCGGCCGTGCCACGGCATCGGCGCGTGCCGGAGCACGGCGTCCGTGAATCGCTCCGGCGTCGTCGCGCAGCGCTCCACGTCGATCAGGTACGCCGAGCGGCCCGCCCATTCGCTGAGGTGTGCGAGCAGCGACGACCGGCCCGATCCGCACCCGCCGAGAACGACGGGGATGCGGGCCGGCGAGGCGTCGAGCGCGCTGAGCACGCGACGGTCGAATCCAGCCTGAGTACCGATCATGAGGTGTGCTCTGTCCGATGCTGTGAGATGTGCGGCCGGGTCGTGCCGGCGAAAGAGTAGACACTAAAAAGCGCGCGCGACCTTGTCAATCCATTTTCCGAAAAAGTTTTTGTTGACAACGCGCGCCGGCGGACGATTCGCGTTCGCGGTGTGTGCCTGCCGGTCACGATCGCGCGTGATCTTCAAGTACGATGGAGCACGGATGACGACGAATCTCGCGGTCCTGGGCACGCAGTGGGGCGACGAAGGCAAGGGCAAGATCGTGGACCTGCTGACGCCGCACTTCAGCATGGTCGC